>NZ_JAEMQX010000182.1 GCF_016463645.1 Sphingopyxis sp.
TCGGCGATGATGTCGCACTTCATGATGCCGCCGAAGATGTTGACGAGGATGCCCTCGACCGCGGGGTCCTTGAGGATGATCTTGAACGCCGCAGTGACCTTTTCCTTCGAAGCGCCGCCGCCGACGTCGAGGAAGTTCGCCGGAAAGGCACCGTTCAGCTTGATGATGTCCATCGTCGCCATCGCGAGACCGGCACCGTTGACCATGCAGCCGATGTTGCCGTCGAGCTTGATGTAGGCGAGGTCATATTCCGACGCCTCGACCTCGGCCGGGTCTTCCTCGGTCAGGTCGCGCAGTTCGGCGATATCCTTGTGACGGAACATCGCATTGCCGTCGAAGCCCAGCTTGGCGTCGAGGACGAGCAGTTCGTCGCCGTTCGCGCCTTCACAGACCGCAAGCGGGTTGATCTCGATCTGCTCGGCATCGGTCGCGAGGAAGGCGTTGTAGAGGCCGGCGAGTACCTTGGCGGCCTGCTTGGCGAGATCGCCTTCGAGCTCGAGCGCGGCGGCGACGCTGCGGCCGTGGTGCGGCTGCAGGCCCGTCGCGGGGTCGATCGTGATCGTGTGGATCTTGTCGGGCGTGTTGTGCGCGACGGTCTCGATGTCCATCCCGCCTTCGGTCGAGGCGACGACGGCGATGCGGCTCGACGCACGGTCGACGAGCAACGCGAGATAATATTCCTTTTTGATGTCGGCGCCGTCGGTAATGTAGAGGCGGTTGACCTGCTTGCCGGCTTCGCCGGTCTGGATCGTTACCAGCGTGTTGCCGAGCATGTCCTTGGCGTGCGCTTCGACTTCCTCGAGGCTCTTAGCGAGGCGGACGCCGCCCTTGGCATCGGGCCCCAGTTCCTTGAACTTGCCCTTGCCGCGGCCGCCCGCGTGGATCTGCGACTTCACGACATAGAGCGGTCCCGGGAGCTGCTTCGCCGCCGCGACGGCTTCCTCGACGCTCATCGCGGCGATGCCCTTGGGCACGGCGACGCCAAATTTCGCGAGCAGTTCTTTCGCCTGATATTCGTGGATGTTCATGAGGTCTGCCGGGCCTTTCGACTCTGGAAGGGGAGATGATGGGCGCCTAAGCACAAGTTTGGCGGCAATTCCACCCCCGCGAGCCCCAGATATTCTTGTCCGCCGCAAAGGCTTGCGGCCAGCCGGTCCGTCTTCCGGATGACGCCTTGGGCCCGAGCTGATAATCGGGCAGGGTCGCGGGTCGGGATGAGGGAGGCGAAGATGCGGATAAAGCTTCTTGTTTTGGCGTTGTCGGCGTTCGCCGGTCAGGGCGCCGCGACGGCCCGAATGAACCAATCGCTTGATGTGCAGATCATCGAAGCACCGAAAATCATCCGGATCGGCGCGGCCGATCAACTCGTCTATGAACTCCACCTCACCAATTTTTCGAACCACCCGCTCGAACTGAACGGGCTCGTGATCAAGGCCGGCGACGCCCCGATCAAGACCTACGTCCGGGACGAATTGCCCAAGGCCATGGATCTCGTCGGACCTTCCGAAGCCAATGCGCGGATCATTCCGGTCGGTCGCCGCGCCGTCGTCTATATCGGCGTGCCCGCCCCGGCCGGCTTTCCCGGCGGGCCGATCTCGCACAGCCTGACGCTGAACAGGATCGACACCGACGAGGCAGATTTCACGGTTTCGGGCGGCACGGCGGTGCCGGAGGCCACTGCGCATCCGCGCCTGTCGCCGCCGCTCCGCGGTGGCCCATGGGTCGCGGTGTATGAGCCCGGCATGGAGCGCGGCCATCGGCGGGTCTTCTATGCCACCGAAGGCTCGGCTACCCTGCCCGGCCGCTTCGCGATCGACTTCATGAAGGTCGACGCGGGCGGCAAGCTCGCGTCGGGCGACCCCGATATTCCGGCGAACCATTATGGCTTCGGCGCCGAAGTGCTCGCGGTCGCCGACGGTTCGATTGTTGCGGTGCGCGACGACGTGCCCGACCCTGCCACCATATCCGGCCGACCGCGTCCCGGCATCGCCGACGCCAGCGGCAATTATGTCATGATCGACATTGGCGGCGGGCGCATCGCGACCTACGAGCATCTGAAACAGGGCGCGCCGGTCAAGGTGGGAGATCGCGTGAAAGCCGGGCAGGTCGTCGGCTTCCTCGGCTTCACCGGACAGGCGAGCGCGCCGCACCTGCACTTTCATCTCGCCGACCGCGCGTCGATCCTCGGCGCCGAGGGGCAGCCCTATGTCTTCGCGTCGCTCACCCGGCTCGGGCAATATGCGACGATCGATAGCTTTTCGCAGGGCGAAGCATGGCCTCCCACCGACCGCTCCGAAACGGTCCGCGACAGTTTTCCGCCGCCGAACCTCGTGGTCCGCTTCGCGGGCGACTAACGCCTAGCGCAGCGCGCAGAGCGCGGCAGAACTCGTCGAGACCGTCAGGATTTCGGGATCCTTGAGCGCGCGGACCTTGTGCAGGAATTGCGCGAGCGTGAGGTCGGTGATCTGCCTGTCCTTGAGGCTGCCGAGCGCCGACAGGCGGCGCAGCTGGACGAGCGACAGCCGGTCGACCATGCGTTCGGCCATGCACGCCGACATCGCCTTCGACAGGCCGGCATTCTGCAGTCCCGTGCGCAGCCGCGTTTCGGGGGTCGCGCAGCCGGCGAGCGCGAGCGACAGCACGACCAGCGGCAGGGCGGCAAGCTTCATCGACTACCTTCCGTGATATTCGGCGACCGCCGAGGAGACCGACTGCATCAGCGCCATTCGCGCGGGAATGCCCGCGGTGGTGGTGCCCATCATCACGACAATGGCATAGCGGGTGCCGTCGGGCGCGGTCGCGATGCCGATGTCGTTATAGCCTGCGGTCATGCCGCCCAGATTCTGGCCGGTGCCCGTCTTGTGCATGAACTTCCAGCCCGCCGGCAGCCCGGCCTTGAGCCGCTTCGGCCCGCTCTTCGTCCGGCTCAGCACACCCTGCAGATAGTCGGTCGATTCGGGCGACAGCAGGGTGCCGCGCGCGAGCCGCGTCAACGCGCTCGCGATCGCCGAAGGGCTGGCGCCGTCGACCGGGTTGGCGAGATAATTGTCCATCGCGGTCCGGCGCGTCGTCGCGGGCAGCGCGGAGCGCGCGGCCTCGAAGTTGCGGCCGACCGAATAGCTTTGCTGCCAGGTCAGCCCGGCGGTCCCGGCTTGGAGCAGCCGCTCGCCGGGCCCGAAACGGATCGACCCCAGATCCTTTTTCGCGATAAAGGCGCGCACGGCATTGGGCCCGCCGACAGTGCGCAACAGGCTGTCGTTCGCAAGATTGTCGCTGTGGGTAATCGCGGTCTCGATCAGGTCGCGGACACTCATCGTGACCGAACCCTCGGCCCGCACGCGTGCCGCGAGCGGCTGGTGAAAGACCACCAGATCCTCGGGGCCGATACGGACGCGCTGGTCCATCGTCATCCGCCCCTGGTCGACCGCGTCGAGCACGCTCAGCGTGACCCACAGTTTCGACACGCTCTGCTGGGGAAAAAGTTCGGCGCCGCGCTGCGAGAGCGACCATTCGCCATCGATACGCTGCACCGCGATGCCGGTCTTCCCGGGGAAGGCGCGCCAGAGTTCGTAGATGCGGTCGTTGAGACCCGCGGGGGCGCGGCGGAAACCCGGATCTGCCGGGCCTGCGGGGCGCGGCATCGCCGACGGTACCGGCTGGCCGATCGGCACCGTGACCGAACCCGCCGGACCGCGTACCGCCGCCTGTTGCTGCTGACGCGGTTTGGGTACGATCGCGGCGCTGCTGACACAGCCCGCGAGCACCGCGGCGCTCATCGTCAGGGCGACGAGCGGCCTGCCGGACATTCTAAACTTCATTCAAACCCCGCACTTGCGACTCTATATTCTTCATATTCTTCCCGACCCCATTCGGGCATGTCCTCACGTCCCGCAGGCATGTGCGGGGAGCCAGCGATTTGCGGTGAACGATTCTTCTGCCGCGACCAATGGCGGAACTTTACGGGTTTCAGGGCGCCGGCTTCGCCCGCACCATCTCGGGATACAGCCGTTTCAGCGCGACGAGCTTCGGTGCGTCCCAGCGAAGGATATAGCCGTTCTTCGGGTTGCGGCGCATGAAATCCTGATGCTCGGCCTCCGCGGGATAGAAGCGCCTGTAGGTCTCGATCGGCACGACGATCGGCTTGGCGAAATATTTGCCGCCACCGATCTGCGAGAGATAGGCGGTCGCGACCTGCCGCTGGCCGGCGTCGAGCGGGACGATCGCGGCGCGATATTGCGGGCCGCTGTCGGGGCCCTGCCGGTTCTTGAGCGTCGGGTCGGCGATCACCGAAAAGAGGATGCGGAGCAGGCTGCCGTAACTGACCTGCGAAGGGTCATAGACGATGCGGACGGCCTCGGCATGGCCCGACTTGCCGTCGTGCGTGAACTGGTATTTGGCGGTCGCGGCGTTGCCGCCATGATAGCCCGATTCGACCGAAATCACGCCCTTGACGTTGGCAAAGACGCCCTCGACGCCCCAGAAACAGCCGCCTGCGAGTACCGCGGTGGCGCGCTTGACGTTGACGGCGGGGTCGACGAGCGGAGCCGGCAGCTTGACGACGCTTTCGGCCTGCGCCGGCGTACATTGGGCGACTATCGCACCCGCCACCAGCGCCAGGGCGGCGCGGAGGGGCAGTGCGCGCCGCAGCGGCGTCACGCCGGGATCGGCAGCGCCGGCTGATTGAGCACGATATAGGTCGCGCCAATCGCGAAGCCGGCGAGCATGGTGAGGAACCAGTCGGAGCGAAGCATGGAGAGCATATGGGCCTCTTTTCATATCTTGTCGATTCGCGGCTTTGACCGCTTTGGTTACACCGACGATATGGAGCGCCCCGACCAGCCGTTCAGTGATGGCAGTCACCCTAAACAAAATGACTTACCATCCGGTGAACCGGGCGGTTAACCGCCGTTCATGTGCAAATAGGCGCCACCGCCCCGATTACAAGACCGATCGGTACAAAAATAATCTTGCGCGGCGAAACATCTGCTCAGCCGAGTACGGCGCACGCCTGCTGGATGCGCACGCACGCCTCCTTGAGCACCGCTTCGGACGTCGCATAGGAAACGCGGAACGCCGGCGACAGGCCGAAGGCGCCGCCGTGGACCGCAGCAACACGCGCGGAGTCGAGGAAATAGTCGATCAGCGCCTCGTCGCTGTCGATCAGCTTGCCGTCGGGGGTTTTCTTGCCGATGCAGCCCGACGCGTCGGGATAGACATAGAAGGCGCCGTCGGGGACGGGGCAGCTGAGCCCCGGCGCGTCGTTGAGCATCGCGACCACCATGTCGCGGCGCTTCCTGAACGCGGCGTTGCGGTCGTCGAGGAACTGCTGCGGCCCGCCGAGCGCGGCGGCGGCGGCCGCCTGCGCGATCGAACAGGGGTTCGATGTCGACTGCGACTGCAGCTTGCCCATCGCCTTGATGATCCACGCCGGGCCGCCGGCATAGCCGATGCGCCAGCCGGTCATCGCATAGGCCTTCGAACAGCCGTTCACCGTCAGGATGCGGTCGATCAGGTCGGGGCAGCGCTGCGCGAAGGTCGAGAATTCGAAATCGGCGTACCAGACATGCTCGTACATATCGTCGGTCATCACCATCACATG
>NZ_JAEMQX010000183.1 GCF_016463645.1 Sphingopyxis sp.
TCGTCTGGCTTGTCGGGGAGGCCGCGGGGGTCGGCCTGTTCCGCCAACTCGGCCTCGTCCTGATGCTGCAGGGGGCGG
This sequence comes from Sphingopyxis sp., assembly GCF_016463645.1. GTDB lineage: Bacteria > Pseudomonadota > Alphaproteobacteria > Sphingomonadales > Sphingomonadaceae > Sphingopyxis. Next base: position 79 of record NZ_JAEMQX010000183.1, read on the forward strand.
TCGCTGCGACGCTCGGCGAAAAGCTCGTGCGCGGACTGTTGTTCCCGCTAGGTTACGCGCTGCTGCTCGTGCCGTTCGGCGAGGAACTGGTGCCGCTGCTCCAGACGCTCACCGCGCATATCTCCATGGTGCTCCTCCATCTGTCGGGCCTCCAGGCCGAGATGGAGGGCGTGTTCATCACGACGCGCGCGGGCTTCTTCGAGGTCGCCGAAGCCTGTTCGGGGGTCAATTTCCTGATCGCGATGCTCGCTTATTCGATATTCGCGGCGCATCTCTGTTTCAGAAGCTGGACGCGGCGGATCGTTTTCGTCGCTGCGGCCCTCGCGACGACGATTCTCGCCAATGCGCTGCGGGCCTGGGGCACGATGGTCGCCGCCGAAATCTGGGGGATCGAGGCGGCGGGCGGGATCGACCATGTCTTCTACGGCTGGTTCTTCTTCGGCGCGGTGATCCTGCTGGTGATGTTCGTCGCGCGTCGCTGGTTTGATCGACCGGCGAACGATGCGGCGGTCGACGTGCGCGGACTGGCCGGCTCGCCGCGTTTCGCCGCTCGGGGGCGCGCAGTCGTGCCCGCCGCGCTTTCTGTTCCGTTGCTCTTTGTCGCTTGGGGGTATTGGGTTGGCGAGCGCAGCGCGCCGCTGCCGGCCGCGATATCGGTCATCGCTCCGCCGGGCTGGCAGGCGGCGGGAGCCGAAGGGACGGCGTGGGCGCCGCGCTTCGACGGCGCTGACCAATGGCTCATGCGCCACTTTGTTGATGCCAGAGGGCGGAGAGTAGCGGTCGCGGTCGGCGGTTACGAACGTCAGGCCGAGGGGCGCGAGGTCGTCGCATTCGGGCAGGGCGCGATCGATCCCGACAGCAAATGGGCCTGGAGCGCATCACTCCCGGCGATCGAGGGCGCGAAGACCGAACGGCTGCTGCATCCGGGTCCGGTGCTGCGCGATACGGCGACCTGGTATGTCGTGGGCGGAACGGTGACGGGCAGCCCGCGCCGTGCAAAACTCGCCGAACTGCGGGCGCGGCTCATCGGCGGCGATCCGCGCGCATTGTCGCTGATCATATCGAGCGAGGAGCGTCAGGGCGGCCGGAATGCGATGGAGGATTTCCTTTCCGCGTCGGGTGGAGTCGCCGCGATGGCTGACCGCGCGCTCAAAAGCCGTTAAGCGTCAAGAATATGTGCGGGATCGCGGGCATCTATCACCTTGAAACGGCGAAGCCGGTCGACCCGGCGCGGCTACGCGCGATGCTCCATCCGATGGCGCACCGCGGCCCCGACGGCTCGGGCGAATGGACCGCCCCCGGCGTCGGCCTTGCGCATCTCCGCCTCTCGATCATCGATATCGCCGGCAGCCCGCAGCCGATGGCGAGCGACGACGAGATCGTCACGCTCACCTACAATGGCGAGATCTACAATTTCCGCGAACTCCGCGCCGAGCTCGAAGATCGCGGGCATCGCTTCCGCACCTCGGGCGATACCGAGGTGATCATCGCCGCCTGGCGGCAATGGGGTTCCGACTGCCTGTCGAGACTCAACGGCATGTTCGCCTTTGCGCTTCACGATCACCGGCGCGGTTGCCTGTTTCTGGCGCGCGACCGGCTCGGGGTAAAGCCGCTCCATTTCGTTCGCCTGTCCGACGGGTCGGTGGCCTTTACCTCCGAACTGAAGGGGCTGCTGCGCAATCCGCTGCTTCGGCAGGAAGCCAACCTCACCGCGATCGAGGATTTCCTCGCCTTCGGATATGTTCCCGACGACAATTGCATCGTCACCGGGGTGGAGAAACTGCCCGCGGGCCATTATCTGATGCTCGAACGCGGCAAACCCGTGCCCGCGCCGACACGCTGGTGGGCGCCCGATTTTTCGAGACGCATCAAGGCCTCGGAAGGCGAGGCGGCCGAACATCTGGTCCACCTGATGCGCGCCGCGGTGACCGACCGCATGGTGTCCGACGTTCCGCTCGGCGCGTTCCTCTCGGGCGGCGTCGACAGCAGCGCGGTCGTCGCGCTGATGGCCGAGGCGAGCGCCAAGGCGGTCAAGACCTGCACGATCGGCTTCGATCAGGCTGCGCTCGACGAAACCGCCTATGCGCAGGCGATTGCCGAACGCTTCGCGACCGACCACCGCACGCGCACCGTGTCACCCGGTGATTTCGCGCTCGTGGACCGGATCGCCGACCAGTTCGATGAGCCGTTCGCCGACGCGAGCGCGCTGCCGACCTACCGCGTCTGCGAACTCGCGCGCGAAGAGGTGACGGTGGCGCTTTCGGGTGACGGCGCCGACGAAGCCTTTGCGGGCTATCGCCGCCTCGTCTTCCAGCATCGCGAGGAAAGGCTCCGCGGCCTGATCCCGAGCTTCCTGCGTCGCGGCGTGCTCGGCCCGCTGTCACACGTCTGGCCGCAGATGGACTGGGCGCCGCGCCCTTTGCGCGCCCGCGCAACGCTCGCCAGCTTGTCGAAGAGCGGGGCGGAGGGCTATGCGGAGGCGGTTGGGGTGACGGGACCCGCGCAACGCGCCCGGCTGTTCAACGACGCCGCTGTCCATGCGCTCGGCGACCATGTCGCCGAGGCACGTTACTGGACGGCGATGCGCGATGCGCCGGCGCGCGAACCGCTCGACCGCGCGCAATATGCCGACCTGATGATCTGGCTGCCGGGCGACATCCTGACCAAGACCGACCGGATGAGCATGGCGGTCAGCCTCGAAGCGCGCGAACCCCTGCTCGACTACCGTCTGATCGAATTCGCTGCTAGCCTGCCCGCGTCGATGCGCGTCAAGGGCGGGACCGGCAAGGCGATCATGAAGCAGGCAATGGAACGCTATCTGCCGCACGATATCCTCTATCGGCAAAAGATGGGGTTCGTGACGCCGGTGTCGGCGTGGTTCCGCGGCGCGCTCGCTCCGCAGGCGAGGGAACTCGCGACCTCGGCCACGCTCGCGCGCTCGGGCTGGTTCGACATGGCGGAAATCGAGCGCATCGTCGCCGCGCACCAGTCGGGTCGCCGCGACCACGGCCGTCTGATCTGGCAATTCTTCATGCTCGAAAAATCGCTGGCGAAGCTCTTCGGAATTTAGCCTTTTCAAGAGGCTGGTCTGCGCGGCGCCCTTGCCGAATCGCCACGCCATCTTAACGCTTCGCTGCTAGGCTCGCAGCCGATGACCGTCCATCCCGCCTTTCCGACGCCCACCGCCGACGCCAGCCCGGTGACGGTACGCGTCGTCGATCCGCTTGCGCTGTCGGACGAGCTTGGCGCGGCATGGGACCGGCTGGCCGACGAGGCGAGCGAGCCCAATCCCTTTGCCGAGCGCTGGTGCCTGCAATCGGCGCTGCATCTCCTCGACCCCGACCGGCTGGCGCGGCTCATCCTTGTTCGCGACGGCAGCGACGGTCCGGTGATCGGCGTCATGCCGGTCGCGTCTGCAGTGCGATATGGCCGGGTACCGCTCCGTCACGTCACCGGCTGGGCGCATCCCAACCACTTCCTCGGACTTCCGCTGGTCCGTGCCGGATTCGAACGCCTGTTCTGGTCGATTCTGCTTGGCTGGTGTGATGCGGCACCATGGGCGCGCACGATGTTGCATGTGCCGCGACTGACCGCCGACGGTCCGCTCCACCGCGCGCTTGTCGATGTTGCGCGGGCGCGCGGCGGCGCGACGGTCGATGTGCATTGCGAGGAACGCGCTTTGCTCGACAGCATGCTCTCGCCGGAGGAGTATTGGGATGGCGCGGTGCGTGCCAAAAAGCGCAAGGAATTGCGCCGACAGGCAAACCGCTTGGCCGATGAAGGGTCGGTAGACTTCCGCCGCTGGCGCGCCGGCGAACCGGCGGAGCCATGGATCGCGGCCTTCCTCGACCTCGAAGCGCGCGGCTGGAAGGGGCGCGCCGGCTCGGCGCTTGCGAGCCAGGGCGATACCGAAGCCTGGTTTCGCGCGATCCTGACCGCGGCGGCGGAGGCGGGCAGGCTCGACATGCGCGCGCTCGATCTGGACGGCCGGCCACTCGCGATGCTCGTCAATTTCCTCTGCCCGCCGGGCGGCTTTTCGTTCAAGACCGCGTTTGACGAGGATTATGCGCGCTTCTCGCCCGGGGTGCTGCTCCAGCAGGCGAACCTCGATCTGCTGAACGACGACCGCATCGATTGGGTCGACAGCTGCGCCGCGCCCGGCCACCCGATGATCGACAGCGTGTGGCGCGAGCGGCGGCGCCTCGTCTGGGTCAATGCGCCGCTGTCGGGGCGCGGCGATCGCCTTCGCTTCGCCGCACTCACGCGGGCCGAAGTCATTTGGCGGCGCTGGAAACGCGCCGCGCCGGCCGCTATCGAAGAGCAGGAACCCTCATGACCCAGCATCAGACCCTCGCCGCGCCGGTGTTTCCCGCCGAAACGCTCGACCGGATGGCAGAACTCTATCCCCAGCGGGCCGGATTGCTGCATCACCACCTTCCCGATCATCCGCTGCTGTCGCTCGAGGCGCTGGCAAAGCTCGGCGAAAGCCTGCCCGCGAGCGAGGTCGAGTATAATCCGGGTGATATCCCGATCGGAATCCGGCCCGAGGATGTCCCTTCGAACGGCCTCTCGATCGGCGAGACGATCCGGACGATCGACAGCAACGGCAGCTGGGCAGTGCTCAAGAATATCGAGAATGTGCCCGCCTATCGTACCCTGCTGATGGACCTGCTCGGCGAACTCGAGCTGGTCGTGGTTCCGCGCACCGGCGCGATGCTGACGCCGCAGGGCTTCATCTTCATCTCGTCGCCGGGATCGATCACCCCCTATCATTTCGATCCCGAGCACAACATCCTGCTCCAGCTCAGGGGCGACAAGGTGATGAATGTCTGGCCTGCGGGCGACGAGCGGTTCGCCCATCGCCGCGAGCATGAACGCTATCACACGGGGGGGCATCGCAACCTGCCGTGGGAAGACACCTATAAGGAAGACGCACAGCAGGTGCCGCTCGGCCCCGGCGACGCGGTGCTGATGCCCGTGATGGCGCCGCATTTTGTCGCCAACGGCAATGCCCCCTCGGTCTCGCTGTCGATCACTTGGCGTAGCGAGTGGAGCTATCGCGAGTCCGAGGCGCACGCCGCCAATGCGACGCTGCGCCGCGTCGGGCTCGACCCCGCGATGCCGCCGCGCTGGCCAAGCTATGCGTGGGCGAAGACCGTCGGCTGGCGCGTCGCGCGCCGGCTGAAGCTGGTGTCCTGAGCCGCCTGTGACAGATTGCTTTCAATTGGCGCAAATTGCGGTTATGGGCCCGCATCCTGATATTTCGAGCCCATAGAGGATAGATGGCGAAAGAAGAACTTCTGGAAATGCGCGGCCAGGTGGTCGAACTGCTGCCCAACGCGATGTTTCGCGTCAAACTGGAAAATGATCACGAGATTCTGGGCCACACGGCCGGCAAGATGCGCAAGAACCGCATCCGCGTTCTCGTGGGCGACGAGGTGCTCGTCGAACTCACCCCCTATGACCTGACCAAGGGTCGGATCACCTATCGCTTCAAGTGAGCGGCGCGGCGA
>NZ_JAEMQX010000062.1 GCF_016463645.1 Sphingopyxis sp.
GTCGTGGAATGCGCCCCGGGACCGTATATCGTGTACTTCGACTGGGATCAGTCGAACATCACGCCGGAAGCGGCTTCGACGCTCGACAACGCCATCAGCGCCTACAACCGTGGTTGCACGGGTACGCAGGTCATGCTCGCCGGTCACGCTGACCGTTCGGGTTCGGCCAAGTACAACGTCGGCCTGTCGGAACGTCGTAACACCGCGGTTCGCAGCTATCTCACCGCTCGCGGTATCTCGGATGGCTCGATCAGCGCGCAGGGCTTCGGCGAAAGCCGTCCGGCCGTTGCAACCGCCGATGGCGTCCGCAACGACCAGAACCGTCGCGTGGAAATCACTTACGGTCCGAACTCGGGCATGTAAGACCGGTTTCCATCCCCGACGGGGACTGGATGAAAAAAAGAGGGGCGGTACCGCAAGGTGCCGCCCTTTCTTTATGGGCGGGCGTTGCCTTGGGGGCGCCCGGCCGATCCGCAGATTTCGCTTGCTCGCTCCATATTATGATATACCATTACGAGAGAGGCGCGGGACGGTCCTGCGCCTCGGTGAGGGGTTGGGGTGCCCGTCAAGATACGGTGCGTCGCCCCCGAGCGGGAGAGAAACGATGCGCCGACGCCGCAGCATGTTCCATCGCAGCATTTTTCGGACCGACCCCAACGGCGACCCCGATATCAACACCACACCGCTGATTGACGTCATGCTGGTGATGCTGGTGATGTTCATCATCACGATCCCGCAGCCGACCCACAGCGTCGATGTCACCCTACCCGCCGACCGCGGTGGAATTCCCGTCAAGGAGGAGAATCGCGTCACGATCGACACGACCGACGTCATCCGCTGGAATGGCGAGGCGATCGACCTTGCCGAACTGGGATTGCTGGTCAAACAGGCATCCGACCGGCCGGAGCCGGCAGCGATCTTGCTCGAGCCCGAGGCGCGCGCACGTTACCTGCGCGTCGACGAGGCGATCGGCGCGATCCGGCGCAACGGCGGATCGAAACTCGCCTTTCCGGGAATACAGAATTACGCCGGGCTGATCTGAGGTCCGATGGCGGCGCCCGGCCTCAGCCGGCGGGCGCCGTTCCGGGCCGCAGATGGCGCATCATATAGCTGACATAGTCGGCCTTGCCGAGCGGGACGCCCATATGACGGAGCACGGCATAGGCGGCGGTGCGATGGAAGGCGAATTGCGGCTGTGCCCAGTCGCGGACATAGTCGAAGGCGCTCATGTCGAAGATCATGCCGTTCGGCAGGTCGAAGCTTACCGTCCGCTCCATGTCGTCGCCGAGAGCGGCGGGATCGACGCCGTCGAGAAAGGCGAGCGTCGACGCGATCTGGTTCTGCATGCCGGCGAAATCGGTCGCATCCCCGGGAAATTCGGGGATCGTCACGCCCGCCAGACGCACGAGCGGTTGCAGCGCCTGAATACAGGAAAAGCGGACCTGCGACGCCAGCGGGAACATGTCGGGCGCGAGGCGGGCGACGGCGAACTGCAATTCGCCGATGCCATTGTCTGTGCCCCATGCAAGCGCCTTCGAAAGCTCTCCCGACAGGGCTTTGAGGCCATTCTGCCAAGCCGGCACGGTCAGGTCATAGAGCATCGTCATATCCTTGCTGGTTTCCGGTCAGGCGGCGGCGAGATTATCCTGGAATTGCAGCCGCGCGAGGCGCGCGTAGAGGCCATCGGCCGCGACGAGCTCGTCATGCTTGCCCTCTTCGACAATGCGGCCCTCGTCCATCACGATGATGCGATCCGCGGCGCGCACGGTCGCGAGGCGATGCGCGATGACGATTGTCGTGCGGTCGGTCATCAGCACCTCGAGCGCGTCCTGCACCAGCTTTTCGGACTCGGCATCGAGCGCCGATGTCGCTTCGTCGAGCAGCAACAACGGTGCGTGACGGAGCAGCGCGCGCGCGATCGCGACGCGTTGACGCTGGCCGCCCGACAGGCGGGCGCCGCCTTCGCCCATGAAAGTGTCGAGCCCCTGCGGCAGCTTGCGGAGGAACTCTTCGGCATTGGCGGCGCGCGCGGCGTCCCAGAGGTCTTCGTCTGTGGCGGCCCAATTGCCATAGCGGAGGTTGTCGCGCGCCGAAGCCGCGAAGATCACCGTTTCCTGCGGGACCATCGCAATGCGCGCGCGAATGTCGGCGGGGTCGGCATGGGTCAGCGGTACGCCATCGAGCAGAATCCGGCCTGCCTGCGGATCGTAGAAGCGCTCGGCGAGCTGGAAGAGCGTCGATTTTCCGGCGCCCGAGGGGCCCACGATCGCGACGGTTTCCCGCGGCCGGATCGCAAGACTGAAATCATGGAGCGCCGGTGCGTCAGGCCGCGTCGGATAGCGGAATTCGACGTTGGCGAACTCGAGCGTGCCGAGCGGGGGCTCGGGGAAGCGGCCCGGATTGGCAGGCGGCGCGATGCTGGCTTCGGCATTCAGGAGCTCGCTCAGCCGCTCGGCCGCCCCGGCGGCGCGGAGCAGGTCGCCATAGACCTCGGTGAGCGCGCCGAAGGCGCCGGCGACGAGACCGCCGGTGAGCACGAAGGCGGCGATCGTGCCGCCGGTGATCGTACCCCGGGCAACCCCCTCGGCACCGTACCAGAGCAAGGTGGTGATCGCGCCGAACAGCAGGCCGATCACCGTCGCGGTGATGATCGCGCGGAGGCGGATGCGGCGCTTGGCGGTCGCGAAATTCGCCTCGACCGCGGCGGTGAAACGGGCGGCTTCTCGCGCTTCCTGCCCGAATGCCTGGACGATCTTCATCGCGCCCATCTGCTCGGCGGTGGTCGCGCCGATGTCGGCAACGCGATCCTGACTTGTGCGGGAGACCTTCTGGAGGCGGCGGCCGAGCAGGACGATCGGAAGGATGATGACGGGTATGCCGAGCAATATGCCCGCGGTGAGTTTCGGCGACAGGCTGAAGAGATAGATGATGCCGCCGATGCCCATGACGGTGTTGCGCAGGGCGACCGAAACGGTGGTGCCGACCACCTGTTCGATGATCGCGGTATCGGAGGTCATGCGCGACGCGATTTCGGAGGGGCGGTTTTCCTCGAAGAAACCGGGCGCGAGCCGCAGCAGATTCTGTTGCACCGCCTGGCGGATATCGGCGACGGTGCGTTCCCCGAGCCAGCTCACGAAATAGAAACGCAGCGCGGTCGCGACCGCGAGGGCGACGCAGATGGCGTAGAAAAGCCGGAAATGCGGCGCGACGTTGCCGCCGCCGGCGATGAAGCCGCTGTCGATCATTTCCTTGAACTGGTATGGAATCGCGAGGGTCGCGAGCGCGGCGATGCCCAATGCGATCGCGGCGATGACCAGTTGCAGCGGATAGTTGCTGGCATAGTACCAGACCATGCGCAGGCTGCCGAGCTTGCGGCGGGGTTCGGCGGTCGCTTGCGCAGCGGGCGGATCGGGTTGGCTGGCCATCGCATCGGCCCTAGCAGCGGCAGGGACCGGGCTCAACGGCGCAGAATGCGGCTGCACTTCAAGCGGTTTGAAGCAGCACTCAAGGGAAGCGCGGCGATGCCGCCGCGCCTCCCCGTTCGTTCAGCGATTATCGAGCTGCGCGCGCACGGCGCGGAGGCCCGCCTGCGTGATGCGGTACGGCGCGCCGCCGTGCGAGGCGATGAAGCCGCGCCGCCGCAGCCGGTTGAACAGGGGCAGGCCGGTATCGGCGAGCACATGCCCGTCGCGGGTGAAGCAGAGCGCCTCGACAATATGGCCGCTTTCGGCGCGGCGATGGCGGATCATGCCGCCTTGCGCCAGCACATGGAGCATACGCTGCTCCGCTTTCGAGATATTCATGGGATATGTCCGGATATTTCATGCAACAACCGCGCGCCGACCAAGGGTCGGCACGCAACGCACATCCCGTTTTCGTCGGGATGTTAGCGGTTGCCCGCAATCTCAGACATATTCACTCCATCGGCACATCGTGCGCCGCTCGATCCGGGTTATTCGCTTTCGGTACGTCCCGCAATGATTTTGATGCATTGCACAATGGGACGGAGCCCCTAGACTGCTAACCAATGAGCAGGCGCCGGAGAGTGCCGCCGGGTAACGCAAGGAACAAGTCGAATATGCTGTATCACGCCTTTGACATGCAGAAAAACTGGCTCGCCGGGGCGAGCGCGCTCGCGACAGCGGGAGCGCAGGCGATGCAGCATCCGGCGAATCCGCTCGGTTATTTCGGCGGCAGTCCCATGTTCGCCTCGGCTCTCGAAGTTTTCGCGCATGCGGCGGCCCCGCGCGGCAAGCCGGGGTTCGAACTGTACGAGACCGTCGTCGATGGCGAAACGGTGCGCGTGACCGAGGCGATCGAGGCGCGCAAGCCGTTCGGCCAGCTAAAGCATTTCAAGCATAAGGGCGCGAAAGGCGCGCCTAAGCTGTTGATCGTCGCGCCGATGTCGGGCCATTATGCGACGTTGCTGCGCGGCACGGTCGAACGGATGCTGCCGGGGCATGACGTGTGGATCACCGACTGGCGCGACGCGCGCAACGTGCCGCTGGAGGCCGGCAAGTTCGACCTCGACGATTATGTCGACTATCTGATTTCCTGGCTCGAGCATATCGGACCCGGCGCACATGTGCTCGCGGTGTGCCAGCCGTCGGTGCCCAGTCTCGCCGCGGCGGCGATCATGGCGGCCAACAAGCACAAGTGCCGGCCGAAGACGCTGACGATGATGGGCGGACCGATCGATACGCGCAAGGCGCCTACCGCGGTCAACGAGCATGCGACGACGCGGCCCTATGCCTGGTTCCAGGAAAATGTGATCGCGACGGTTCCCGCTTGGTATCCGGGCGCCGGGCGCCGCGTCTATCCGGGCTTCCTGCAGCTGGCGGGCTTCATGTCGATGAACCTCGGCAATCACATGATGAGCCATTGGGAGATGTTCAAACATCTGGTCGACGGTGACGGTGAGAGTGCCGACAAGACCAAGGAATTCTACGACGAATATCGTGCGGTTTGCGACATGACCGCCGAATTCTACCTGGAGACTGTCGACATCGTCTTCCAGCGTCATCTGCTCCCCAAGGGCGAAATGATGCACCGCGGGCAGCCGGTCGATGTCGGCGCGATCGAGGATATCGCGATCCTGGCGATCGAGGGCGAGCGCGACGATATTTCGGGGATCGGCCAGACCAAGGCGGCGCTGACAATCGCGAAGGCGCTCCCCGCGGACAGGAAGAAATATCTGATGGCGAAAGGTGTCGGCCATTACGGCATCTTCAACGGCCGCAAATGGCGCGAGGAAATCGCGCCGGTGGTCGAGAAGTGGATTCGCAGCAACGGCGAGTAACGACCGGGAGCGGACCTGGCCATCATCGTCATCCCGGACTTGATCCGGGATGACGATGATGGGGGAAAAAACGGCCGTTCCCCATCCCCAAGATGCTCGATATCTGCTCTCAATGCCACGGTGAGGTCCGCACGCTCCAGTAGACCGTGTAGAGCAGCCCGGCCCACAGCAGCAGGACGAGTACCATGCCGACCCGACTCGACGGGCGCTCGCTGGCGGCTTCCGCGGTGGTGTGAAGCTCGGCCCAGAGCGCGGCCGGGATCAGCCGCCGGACCGCGAGGAGGCCGAGCGGGACGATGACGAGATCGTCCAGCCAGCCGAGCACCGGAATGAAATCGGGGATCAGGTCGATCGGCGACAGCGCGTAGGCAGCGACCGCGATCGCAAGGATGCGCGCGAGCATCGGCACGCGCGGGTCGCGGGCAGCTAGCCATGCGGCGTGGGCCTCGATCGCGAGGCGGTGGCCGAGGTCGCCGATACGTTCGGAAAGGGATTTGCCGGTCATCGCGATCTACACTAGCCTTCCCGCATGGCTATCCAACTGAAAAGCGCGCGTGTCGAACGCTGGGCGGTCGCGGGAGCATTTGTGATCAGCCGCGGAGCGAAGACGCATGTCGATGTCGTCGTCGCCGAGGTCGAGGGCGATGGCGCGCTCGGGCGCGGTGAAGGGACGCCCGTCTATTATCTGGGCGAAGATGCGGCGGGGTGCCGCGACCAGATATTGCGCGCCTCGCCGCATATCGCCGACATGGGTGCCGCCGATGCACGCGCCGCGGTTCAGGAATTGATGGCGCCGGGCGCGGCGCGCAACGCGCTCGACTGTGCGCTTTGGGATCTGGAGGCGCGGCAGCGCGGACTCAGGCTCTGGCAGGTCGCGGGGTGCGACGGCGCACCGACATCGCGGGTCACGGCCTATACGATCTCGCTCGGCACGCCCGGAGCGATGGCCGAACAGGCGGCGACGGCGGCGGCCGACGGATACCGTTTGCTGAAGATCAAACTGACCGGCGAGGGCGACCGGTTGCGCGTTGCCGGCGTTCGCAAGGGTGCGCCCGAAGCGCGATTGATCGTCGATGCCAACGAGAGCTGGGGTGAAATCGATATATTGAGCGAGGCCGAGGCGCTTGCCGATATGGGCGTCGAGATGATCGAACAACCGGTGCCGGTGGGTGCGGATGCGCTGCTCGACCCCATTTACGCGCCGCTCCCGTTCATCGCGGACGAGAGCTGCCAGACCGCGGCGGATATCGCGCGGATCGGCCCCTTTTACGACGGGGTGAATATCAAGCTCGACAAGGCGGGCGGGCTGACCGAGGCGCTGAAGATCGCCGACGCAGCTGACGCGGCCGGTCTTTCGATCATGGTCGGGTGCATGCTGTCGACGAGCCTTGCGATCACGCCGGCGTTCGTGCTCGCGCAGCGCGCGCGTTGGGTCGACCTCGACGGGCCCGCTCTGCTTGAGCGTGACCGCGAGGGCGGCTTTGAGTTCCGCGAGGGACGGATCGGAATCTAGAGCGCGACTTCCGCATGTTTGCCGAGGTCGCCGTCCTTCATCGTCATCCCGGTCGCGAGCTTGAACATTCCCTTGATACCCGGATCGGCCGTCCAGATTTCGGCATTGTCGAGGTCGAAGCGGAGCAGGACGAGCTTGGGATCGTCCTTGCCCCCCGGATACCAAGCCGCGATGCTGTTGTTCCACAGCTTGTCGAGTACAGCGCGGTCGGTTTCGCGAACCAGCGTACCCGAAATACAGGCGAAGAGATCGTGCCCCTTCGCCGCGAATTGCGCCATCGCCGGGCCGCCGCCCGCGAGACGGTTGTCGGTTGCGGTGAAGAACCAGAAGGCGCTGTGGGCGTCCTTGTCGAGTTGCGCGTTCATCGGGATATGATGCTCGCGCTCGCCGGTCGCGCCGACCATGACATAGGGACTGTCGGCCAAGGCTTTCCAGAATTGCTGCTTGATATCGTCGTTCATCGAAAGGCTCCTTCTGCCCCCCGATGGTCGATCAACGCGGTAATGGGGGCGGTCGTTGCCCGATTCAGCGCAGCCGCGGCTCCGCATAGCTGACGACCTCATATTCGATGCCGTCGGGGTCGAAGAAATAGAAACGGCGACCCGGCTCGTAATCGCCGTGATTGAAGGGGTTGAGACCGACCGCCTTCACGCGCATCTCGATCGTGTCGAGATCGTCGACCTGCACCCCGACATGGTTGAGCGGTGCGCCCTTCGGATATTGCGCGTCGGTGTGCCGGCCGTCGGGACCGGTGTAAAGCGCGATATAGGCGGCATCGCTGCCGAGGTGGATCGTGCGCCCGCCGTCACGCGCGGGGCCGCGCCAGCGTTCGTGCCAGCCAAAGATCGCCGAGAGGATTCCGGCGGTGCGGTCGGGATCGCTGACGGTGAGATTCACATGCTCGATGAAGGGATGCGTCATGGACAGGCTCCTGATTCGGGTTGACGCGGCGGCTTATGAAAGCTGAAGTGAGGTTTAGATCAAGTTGAAAAGAAGGAGGCGGCTATTCACCGGACCGACCTGATCGCGATCGGCGAGCTTGCGGCGCGGACGGGCGTGGCCGTGTCGGCGATCCGATTCTATGAGGCGAAGGGATTGATCGAGGCCCTCCGCACCGGCGGTGGGCAGCGGCGCTTCCTGCGCGCCGATATTCGCCGCGTGTCCTTCATCCTGATCGCGCAGCAATTGGGGCTGAGCCTTGAGGAGATCGCTGCCGAACTCGTGCGGTTGCCTGCAGGGCGCACGCCAAACGGAGCCGACTGGTCGCGGATCAGCACCGGGCTTCGCGCGCGGATCGATACCCGGATCGCGGCGCTGACGCGCACGCGCGAACTGCTCGACAATTGCATCGGTTGCGGATGCCTGTCGCTGAAGAAATGCGGGCTGTACAACCGGGAGGACAAGGCCGCGCAGCGCGGGGCGGGGCCACGCTATGTCCTGGGCGACCGGTCGGGGGAGATCGCCGAGGTCGGGTGACGGTTCGGGGGCGGGAAGCTGCCGTTTCGGACCTTCGTCATCCCGGACCTGATCCGGGATCCATTTTCTCCGGCGTCGCGCGAATTGGCGCAGGATCAAGTCCGGGGCGATGACGAGAGATAAGCCTGCTTCCGATCGTTGCCGGCCGCTCAGGCCGCGCTTAACGTCTCGATCTCGGGCGCGCCCGCAAGGCAGGGACCAAGCCGCGCACCGATCGACCGGAAATGATCCGAGGCGCGGTGCGCGTCGAGCGCCGCCTGGTCGTCGTAGCATTCGAGGACCCTGTAGACGCCCGTCTCGTCCGTCCGGAACAGTCGGTAATAGCTGTTGCCGGCTTCGTTCGCGTTCACCGCGGCAGCGAGCTCGCCGAAAACGCCTTCGAATTCGGCTTCCTTGCCGGGCTGGACGCGCAGCGTCGCGATCACACCGATGGCACTCATGTGTCTCTCCTTGTTTCAGGCTCTGAGGTCGGGATCGACGTCCCAGCCGTCCTCGACCTGGATGCCGAAGCTGTTCAAGATCATCGAAACCTGTGTGTACTGGCCGACGGTCATCACAAGGTCCATGCGGCCCTTGTCGCCGAGCGGCGCGAGCGCGGCCCAGCTTGCGTCGCTTACGAAATGGTTGGAGGTCAATTCATCGGTCGCGTGGAGCATCGCGCGGTCGAGGTCGTTCCAGCCGGTGGCGTCGGGACCGGTCTTGATGCGCGCGATCTCGTCTTCGGTCAGGCCGCAGTCGAGCCCGATGCGTTTGTGCTGCGTCCATTCATAGCCGGAACGGCAGTTGTAGCCGGTGCGTAGGATGACGAGCTCGCGGTCGCGGGGTGAAAGCGCATTGCGTTTCGAGAGGATATAATTGCCCCAGCCGAGGAAGGCGGTCAGCGCCTTTGGCGCATGAGCAAGGGTGCGGAAGATGTTGAGGATCCTGCCGCCCCCGACCTCGCCCCCATCGGAGGCGAGGAAGGGTTCGAGCGCGGTGCGCTGGTCGGTATCGAGCCGGCCCAAGTCGACCGGCTCGATACGCGGTTTGCGGAGTCTCACTTAAAAGGGCCGCAAATCAGAAGACCTCGAACAGGCCCGCTGCGCCCTGGCCGCCACCGATGCACATGGTGACGACGGCATATTTCACGCCGCGGCGCTTGCCTTCGATCAGCGCGTGGCCGACGCAGCGCGCGCCGGTCATGCCGAACGGGTGGCCGATCGAGATCGAGCCGCCGTTGACGTTGAGCAGCTCGTTCGGGATGCCGAGATGGTCGCGACAGTACAGCACCTGTACGGCGAAGGCTTCGTTGAGTTCCCAGAGGCCGATATCGTCCATCTTGAGCTCGAAGCGTTCGAGCAGCTTGGGGATCGCAAAGACGGGGCCGATGCCCATTTCATCGGGCTCGGTGCCCGCGACCGCCATGCCGACATAGCGGCCGAGCGGCTGGAGGCCCTTCTTCTCGGCGACCTTGGCTTCCATCAGCACCGCGGCCGATGCGCCGTCGGCGAGCTGGCTGGCGTTGCCCGCGGTGATCGAAAAGCCTTCGCCCATGACGGGCTTCAGGCTCGACAGGCCTTCGAGCGTCGTGTCGGGACGGTTGCACTCGTCCTTGTCGGCGACGACGTCCTTGAAGCTGACTTCCTTCGTTTCCTTGTTCACGACGGCCATGGTCGCCGGGCACGCGACGATCTCGTCGTCATATTTGCCCGCGGCCTGCGCGGCGGCGGTGCGCTGCTGCGACTGGAGCGAATATTCGTCCTGAGCTTCGCGACTGATGTTGTAGCGCTTCGCGACGACCTCGGCGGTGCCGATCATCGGCATGTAGGTGTCCTTGTGCATCGCGATCAGTTCGGCGTCGGTCTCGATGAACACCTTGCCGCTGCCACTGACCTTCGAGATCGACTCGATGCCGCCGGCGACCGCGATGTCCTGACGGTCGACGATGATCTGCTTCGCGGCGGTCGCGATCGTCATCAGGCCCGACGAGCATTGGCGATCGATCGACATGCCGGGGACGGTGACGGGAAGGCCCGAGCGCAGCGCGATCAGGCGCGCGACGTTCATCGTTTGCGAGCCCTGCTGCATCGCGGCGCCGAACAGCACATCGTCGACTTCGCCGCCTTCGATGCCGGCGCGTTCGACCGCGGCGCGGACCGCGTGCGCGCCGAGCGTCGGAGCGAGCGTGTTGTTGAACGAGCCGCGCGCCGCCTTGGTCAGCGGGGTGCGGGCGGTGGAAACGATGACGGCGTCACGCATATCTGGGGTCCTTCTTTCTGAGTCCGGTTATCTTAACGGGGGAGGTCGGCCGGAAAAACCTGTGCTTCAGACGAAGAACTGGCTGATCCACTCGGCGATCAGCGCGGGCTTTTCCTCGCCTTCGATCTCGATCGTCACCTCGTTGGTCTGTTGCCACTGGCCGGGGCGCTTCTCGTCGAGTTCGAGCAGCTTCACATGACTGCGCACGCGCTTGCCCGAGCGGACGGGGGCGAGGAAACGGACCTTGTTGCCGCCATAATTGACGCCCATTTTCACGCCCGCGATCTTCGGGCCGTCGGTCTTCTGGCCGAGCATCGGAATCAGCGACAGCGTCAGGAAGCCGTGCGCGATCGTGCCGCCGAAGGGCGTCAACCTGGCCTTCTCCTCGTCGACATGGATGAACTGGTGGTCGCCAGTCGCGTCGGCGAACTTGTTGATCATGTCCTGATCGACGAGCACCCATTCTGACGTGCCGATATTCTGCCCGACTTTGGTCTGCAGTTCCTGCGGCGTGATGGCGGCCATAATCATCCCCTCGAATAGTGGTTCGGGGCGCGTTCTAGGCCTCTCTTGACGCGTTGCACAAGAGCCAAGCCCCACGCCCGCGCCGCCGTAGCGTCAGCCGGGTCTGGCTGCCTTCGCCGCCGCGGCCCGGGGCTTCGGAGACTCGGGATAGGGCATGATCATCGTCCCGTCGGGCGCCGCGGTAAAGGTCGTTTGCGTCGGATAGGCGAACTCATATCCCGCTTTGGCCATCGCCTCGAACAGGCGGATGGCGATATCGGTCCGCGCGGCGGCGACTTCGTCGAATTCGTCGCTGAAGACGTCGAAGAGCAGCTCGAAGTCGAGGCTCGACGGGCCGAAGGTCAGGAAGCTCGAGCGGATGAATTCCTGTCCGCCCGCGACCACCTGTTCCTCGAGCAGCGCGGGAAGGTCGCGGAGCATCTCGGGCGTCGTCTGATAGATGACACCGATCGTGAAAGTGATCCGACGCCGGTGGAGATGCGCGAAGTTGGTGATTTCCTTGCTCAGCAAATTGGTGTTCGAGATGACGAGCAACTCGCCATTGAGCGAGCGGAGGCGCGTGCTCTTGAGCCCGATGCGTTCGACCGTCGCGGTGCTCGTGTCGTATTTGATCGTCTCGCCGACGCGGAACGGCCGGTCGAAGATGATCGAGAGCGAGGCGAAAAGGTCGGAGAAAATGCCCTGCGCGGCGAGGCCGATCGCGATGCCGCCAATGCCGAGACCGGCGATCAGGCCGGTGACGTTGACGCCCATATTGTCGAGGATGACGATCGCCGCGATCGCGAACAGCGCGATACTGATGAGCAGGCGGATGATGCCCATCGCATTGCTGAGCGTTTCGTTATTCCCTTCGGCCGCGCGGCGCTGGATCAGCCCGAGCACGATCTCGCGCACCCAAATCGCGACCTGCAGCACCACGGCGACGGTAAAGACGAACTGGATCAGCTGCATGATCACCGTGGGTGGCTGCGCATAGCCCGCGACCATGCGGATCGCGATGATCGCGAGTACGCTCGACTTGGTCTTGTGGATCACGCGCCCCGCGATGTGGGTCAGCGTCATGTCGCCCTCGGCCGACTGCGCATGTTTGAGCGCGAAGGTGCGGGCCATCGACAGGATGAAATAGATGAGCAGGCCGATGGCGATCGCGATGCCGATCTGCAGCCAGTGGCTGTTCACCCACGCGACGCTCATATCCCAATAGCGCTGCAGATCGTCGAGCGGATTGGTCGCGGCCGCCTTTGGGGGCGCGGCTTTCGGGGCGGCGGTGGTCGCGGCGGCGAGCAGGGAGAAGGTCACGTCGGGTCCTCTTGATCGGATCAGGCGGATTGAAGCAGCACCGCGGCTGCGGGCGTCTGCTCCAGATAGGTCAAAAATCCGCGTTCGTAACGCGAAAGATAGCGCGTCGCGCGCGGCAGCCGACCGGCTGCGGCCGCAAAGTCGCCGCGCTCCTGCGCCGCGGTGAGCATCGCCGGATGAACATAGGCCTTGCGCGCGATCGCAGGCGTGTTGCCGAGGCGGTCCGCGACATGTTCGAGCATCGCCTTGAGCGCCGGCGGTTCGGGCGCGTCATAGAGAAAGGCAAAGGCCTCGACGCTCGCCGACCAGGTGCGGAAATGCTTGGCGCTGAATTCGTCGCCCATCGCTTCGCGGATATAGGCGTTTACGTCGTCGGACGCGACGCCGCAAAGACCGTCCTCATCCTCATATTGAAAGAGCTTCTGGCCGGGGAGGTCCTGCAGCCGCCGGACCAGCGTGGTCAGGCTGCGGTCGCTGATCGTCACCTCGCGCTTGGCGCCCCCCTTGGCGACATAGTTCAACCGGAGCGTCTTGCCTGACGCCTTCGCGTGGCGCTGGCGGAGCGTCGTCGCGCCGAAGCTTTTGTTCGCGGCGACATATTGCTCGTTCCCGATGCGCAGCGCGGCGAGATCGAGCAGGCGCACGACTGCGGCGACGACGCGCTCGGAGCATAAGGTCCGTCGCGCGAGGTCGTCGGCGAGGCGCGCGCGAAGCAGCGGAAGCGCATGGCCGAAAGCAGCGCAGCGGTCATATTTGTCGGCCTCGCGCGCCATCCGGAATGCGGGGTGATAGCGATATTGTTTTCGCCCGCGCGCATCATAACCGGTCGCGAGGATATGGCCGTTCGGGGCGGGACAGAACCACGCATCCTCATAGGCGGGCGGCAGGGCGATCGCGTTGAGACGGTCGATCTCTTCGCGGTCGCGAATGATCTTTCCCTTGGCGTCGCGATAGCGCCAGCCGACGCCGGACCGCTCGCGGCTGATACCGGGCAGGCTGTCATCGACATGGACAAGATTGGGGCCGGCCATGGAGCCATAGCGCCTCGCCGCCGCGGATGGTTCCCGGTGGTGAGGCGTATCCGCCGCTCAGGTCTCGCTGCGGCCGGCGGTGAAGATGGCGTGGGGCGCGGCGAGCAAGCGGTCGCCGGCGCGCTGGGCGATGCGCCGTGCCGGTACTTCCAGCACGACATGCAGAAGATGCGATGCAGCCAGCGTCAGCAGGATGAAGGCCAATATCCTGACCGGATCGACCATCGCCGGATCGTCGACGAAGAAGAGCTTGAAGAGGATCCACAGGAAGAAGTGCGAGAGGTACACGGCGTAGCTGATGTCGCCCAGCCATTGCGCGATTCGTCCCGAGAGCAGCGGCTGGCGCGCGGTCGAGGCCTGCAGCGCAAGAATGACCACGGCGGTCATGATCAGCGGCACCGCCGCGGGCTGTGATCCGGCCACGACGAGCAACAGCGCCGCGACGCCGGCGAGGCCGAGCGCGGTGGCATGGATGATCGCCGTGCCATGCGGTCTTTCGCGCTGCGCCGTCCACCATTGGCAAAGAAGAATGCCGATGCCGAATTCGACGAGACAGCGCAGCAGCCCGGTCGCGGGAATATCGTCGCCGATGCTGGCGCGGCCGGTTGAGCCGAACCACCATCCGAGGCTCGCCGCCATCGCGACAACCAGCAGTGGAAAACTCCACGCGCCGCGCGGCAGGCGCGTCAGCCAGCCGCCAATACCCGCAAGCAGCAGATAGGCCGCCCATTCGGTCGATATCGACCAGGCCGGATCGTTCCATGCCAGCCGATCACCGAACCCCCAATTCTGGACGAGCAGATAATGGGCGGGCAACTCGGCAAAGCTGTAGTGATCGCCGGGGTCGCGCCCGCTGACGATCAGCGCCGCCGCAAACAGCGCCATCGCCGACAGGATGGCAATGTGAAGCGGAAAGATGCGGGCGAATCGGCGGACGATGAAATGGGGCGCTGCGCGCACGCCCCGATCGCGAAATTCGCCGCCATAGGTCCACCAGAGAACGAAGCCCGAGAGGACGAAGAACAGATCGACCGCGAGATAGCCCTGCGCCAGCACCGAAATGGCCTCGTCAGCCAGGAAGCAGGTCATCCCGCTGCGGATATGGTAGAATAATACCATCAGCGCCGCAAAACCGCGAAGGCCGGTGAGTGTCGGCAACATCTGCCCGGGTGCAACGGCCCGGCTCATGCGGCGACCGTCCGGCGCGCGGTCAGCGGACGCCAGCCCGCCTCCTGCTCGCGGCGGCGGCAATAGGTCGTAAGGCCGATCTCGAGCGCCAGCATCATGTAGATGAAGGGCTGGAAGGCGATGGCGACGAACAGCGATCCGACCAGATAGACGACGTGGCCGTGCTGCAGCGCGGTCGCCAGCGGCGCGATCCATTGCTCTTCGCCGCGCCGTGTCTTGAGATAACGCCGCCGGATGCGCTCCATCTGGACCAGGCCCGCGAAATGGAGGAGCAGCCAAAGTGCCGTTCCCGGATAGCCCTGCTCGCCCAGCATTTCGAAATAGCTCGAGTGATAGGCGCGCGATTCCTCTTCATAGACGCTCGCGACCTCATCGGGGCTGCTCGCTTCCTTCTCGACGCGGACGCGGTTCTGCAGATAGGCATTGAAGCCGCCCCCGAACGGATGGTCCTTGGCATATTCCCACGTCCACGCCCAGACCGCGACGCGCGTCGAGGCCGACTGGTCGGACTTGTAACCGCGGATCGTTTCCATGCGTTCGGTATAGCTTTGCGGCAGAAAGGGGATCGCGGCGGCGGCGAGCAATCCGGCGCCAGCGATATAGAGCAGGCGGTGCTTGACCGCGCGCAGCGACAGCAGGCCCAGCACGACGAGGCAGACCAGCCCCGTACGCGCCTGCGTGCCCACGGGCAGCAGCGCACAGGCGAACACGAGCGCGAAGCAGAAGAGCGAAACCATCCAGTCGGGTGGAAAGATCGTCCCGTGGCGGCGGTACCAGAGGATCAGCGGAATGATCGATATGGCGACGCACGACATGGTACTGCCCTCGTACAGGCCGTAATTTTCGCTCAGCAGCAATTGCAGCGCGCCATAGCCGCCGCCGCCCGCCGCGGTCTTGATGCCGCCGGCGATGGCGATCGCGGCTGCCGAGAGCAGCAGCATCAGCGCCAGCGCCTCGATCCGCAGCTTGGTCCGCAGGGTCAGCGGCAGGAAGACGGCCCAGATCAGCGCCTTCCACACCCAGCTCCATTTGTCTGCGGCCTCAACCGGGAAATCGGCGTAAATGGTCGTCATCCAGCAATAGAGAAGGAGCACGACGAGCAGGGTCTGCCGTCCCGACCAGCGCGTGTCCTTCTTGTCGTCGGCCGCGAGCCAGCCAGCCATCGCGAGTCCGAAGACGATCAGCGAGATCGGGATCGAATTGATAAGGAAATAGCTGAGCCGCTGGGGTGCGACGACGTCGATATAACAAAAGCACAGCACGAACAGGAACGGCTTCCGGAAGCCGATCCCGATGAAGGCAAACAGAAAGGCGACGAAGGCGATGTCACGCATCGACGCGGTCATCCTCTTCGGCGTCCCGGCGCTGCTGCCACAACATGCGCGGGCTCACCTCACGATCGAGATCGTCGCGATGGAGCAGGCGCCAGAGTGCGATCGCCATCAGCACGTGCGTCAGGCCAATGGAAAAATTGTCGACCATGTCCGCTCCCGCTACGCGATCGGGGTTGACGCCGCGTTAAGGCTTGTATGTCAATGCGCTGGCCCATGACACGCATCCTGCACGTCCTCGATCATAGCTTGCCCGCGCACAGCGGCTACACCTTTCGCACGCGTGCGCTGATGAAGGCGCAGGTTGCGAAAGGCTGGGAGGTGGCGGGCGTCACAGGAGTGCGGCACCCCGAGCCCGGACCCGATGGCGAGACCGTCGACGGATTGACCTTCTACCGCACCCCGCCGATCGCATCCGCACCGCCGGTAATCCGCGAGTGGCGCGAGATCGGCGCTCTCGCGAAGCGCGTCGAGGCGCTGGCGCGCGAATGGAAGCCCGATGTGCTGCATGCGCATTCGCCCGTGCTCGATGGGCTGGCGGCGTTGCGCGTCGGCAAGAAGCTCGGCATCCCCGTGATTTATGAAATCCGTGCCTTCTGGGAGGACGCCTCGGTCGGCAACGGCACCGGCCGCGAAGGAAGCCTGCGGTACCGCCTGACCAGGATGCTCGAAACCTATGCGGTGAAATCGGCCGATGCCGTCGCGGTGATCTGTGAAGGCTTGCGCGGCGACCTGATCGCGCGCGGTACCGACGCGGACAAGATCACCGTGTCGCCCAACGGTGTCGATCTCGAGCTGTTCGGCGATCCGCCGCCGCGCGACGATGCGCTCGCCGCAATGCTCGGTCTCGCCCCCGACGATGCGGTGATCGGCTATATCGGCAGCTTCTATGACTATGAGGGGATCGACGATCTGATCGCGGCGATGCCCGCGCTTTCCTCGACGCAGCCCAAAGCGCGGCTGCTTCTTGTCGGCGGCGGTCCAATGGAGGCGGCGCTCAAGGCGCAGGCAGCGGCCTCGCCGGCGGCAGCGCATATCCATTTCGTCGGCCGCGTGCCGCACGACGAGGTCGAGCGATATTATTCGCTGATCGATATTCTCGCCTATCCACGCAAGAAGATGCGGCTGACCGACCTCGTCACACCGCTGAAGCCGCTGGAGGCGATGGCGCAGGGAAAGCTGGTCGCCGCTTCCGGCGTCGGCGGGCATCGCGAGCTGATCGAGGATGGCGCGACGGGCACCCTGTTCGCGCCCGACGATCCCGTTGCCATTGCCGACGCGCTCGCCAAGCTGCTGGAAAATCGGGCGATGTGGCCCGAACGGCGGCGGACGGCACGTATTTTTGTGGAAAGCCATCGTAACTGGTCATCAAACATTTTACGTTACGAGCCGGTTTACCAGCGATTGCTGCGCGGCGTCTGACGTCGATGGCCTGACGCGGTAACGGAATGCCCGGCCGGGCGATGGATTTGGGACGATATGGAAGAGACCAGCGAGAATCGGGCGAAGGATATGGCGGTCGCACTGCTGCGCGCGCTCCAGCCTGCAATTCCGGCGGTGATCGGCGCTGCGGCGTTGACCTTCCTCTTCGCTGCGCTGATGCCCTTTTCGTGGGTTTCGGCGATCAGTTGGAATCTCTACCTTGACCGCCTTTCCGATCTGTTCGTGCCGCCGATCGGCAACGGCGGGCGGCTGGCACTCGCGCTCGGCATGTCGGCTGTCGCAGCGGCGATCGCGGGCCTCGTCGCGCTTCTGATCGCGAAACCCGAAGCGGCGGGGCTGACGTCGCTGCGCAATCCTTTCCGTCGCGCTTCGGCCGAGACGGAGGGTGACGAACATATTCTGACGCGCCGCCGCATCGACCTGCACCCCGATGATCCGCCGCGCCCGCCGATTCGCGCGGGCCGCGATCTGCCGGCGGGCGGGCTCGGTCCGATCGGCATGGCGACCGATCCCCATGAACCCGAACTCGATCCATGGCCGGTCGAAACGGCCGCTCCGCATGAAGGCGAGCTGATCCTCGCCGATCTCGCGCCCGAAGAGGAATTCGACGGCGAGGCGCCTTGGCTGCAACCGGCCGAAATGACCGCGCCGCCGCCGATGCCCGATCCGGCCGACAAATCGCTCGGCGCAATGGTCGCACGCTTCGAGGCGGGGCTCTCGCGCCGTCGGCAGGGCACCGTCGCCCAAGCCGCGATTCCGGTCTCCGCAGCGACCAAAAGCGAGCCCGAGGTCGATTTCGCGCTCGAAGCTGCGCTCAGCACGCTTCACCGGATGACGCGCCAGTCGGTCGGCTAATCCTCGACCGTCAATATTTCGATTTGCAAGGCATTCGGGCCGCAGCATTCGACAACGACGTCGGCGACGACATGGCCCGGAAGCGTCCACTCGGTCGCGTTCAGCCGGTCGTGCAGCGCGCGGCGTATTGCTTCGCCGTCGCCTGCCGCGAGCGTGCACGGAAATATATGCCGTGCGCCTACAAAGCTCGCGCTCGCCCAAGGGCGAAAGGTCGAAGCGCCCGCCGCGAGCCCGACAGGCAGTTCGCCAAGGAGCAGGTGACGCAGCCGGCGATGCGGACAGCCCGGGCGCCGAGGCTGGGCGGGAGACCAGCGCATCACGACCGCATCCCGGCATCGAGTGCGCGCACGGCACGTGTGCGTCCGTCCCCACGCGGCGTGATGTGGCCCGCGCGATAATCCGCGCGCCATTTGTTCATGAAATGTTCCGTTCGGCATATTATGTCGCGCCCGGGTTCGCGGCCGCCGCGCAGGTCGCTGACAAGGCGCGGGTCGCGTACCGCGGCGCGTCCGAACACGCTCGGCGGCATCGCCGACTCCTTCAAAAAGGCCTCGATCCTTTGCAGCAGGCTGCGTTCCATCTCTTCCTCCACGTCCAGACAACCGGGCGACTCACCCGATAGGATATTTCCTATCTGATATTCGATTTCCTACTTGTCTAGGAAAAATCCTCTTGCTAGGAACGAAATAGGAAGGACCAGCCCCGGCAAGCCAATGGACGATTTTAGTCACGATCCGCGCGCCGCGCTCGACCGGCTTCTGGCCGAGAAGGGCATCGACTATGCGCGCCTGTCACAGGTGATCGGACGCAATTCCGCTTATATCCAGCAATATATCAAGCGCGGCTCGCCGCGTCGGCTTGCCGAACAGGA
The DNA here is from genome assembly GCF_016463645.1 of Sphingopyxis sp. Taxonomy (GTDB): domain Bacteria; phylum Pseudomonadota; class Alphaproteobacteria; order Sphingomonadales; family Sphingomonadaceae; genus Sphingopyxis. The sequence continues at coordinate 19,070 of NZ_JAEMQX010000062.1, forward strand.
CCGCGCGCGCATCGCTGCCTATCTCGGCGTGTCCGAGGCGATGATCGGCGGGCCTGTGCAGCGGGTCGCGACTCCGGCGCGAATGCGCGGGTCCGGAATGATCCTGGTACCCAAGCTGGCGATCGGCGCCTCGGCGGGCGCCGGCGCAAGCGTCGATGGCGAACCGGTCGAGGGCGAGGTCGCCTTCGATCCCAAATGGCTCCGCGACCTTGGCGCGGATCCGCGCGCGCTCAGCATCATTCGCGTCGAGGGCGATTCGATGGCGCCGACGCTGAACGATGGCGACGACATATTGGTCGACGGGGGCGACGCCGCAGCGCGACTCCGCGACGGCATCTATGTGCTGCGAATGGACGATGTGCTGATCGTGAAGCGCGTCACGCGCGCGCCGGGGCAGGGTCGAATCTCGGTGATCAGCGACAATCCGCATTATCGCAGCTGGGATGATTTGCCGATGTCGGCGATCCAGCTCGTCGGTCGTGTCGTTTGGACCGGTCGTCGGGTGCGATAGAGCGGCTAGCGCGGAGCTGCCATCTCGGCCTCGATTTCATGCTCGAGCACTTCGGCGCGCTGACATTGCTCTTCGTTGCCGTCGCGGCATTTCCCTAGCGCCTTGTCGCGCTGGCGCGACAATTTGCCGACGCGTTCCTCGCTCTTGCGCATTTCGCGGCCGCGGTTGCGGTCGGCTTCGTCCTGACTGGTGGTCGACCAGTCGGCGACCTGGCCGACGGCCTTGACCGGCGCCGTCACCACGGTCTTCACCGCGCTGACGCAGCCGCCAAGCAGGGGCGCGGCCATGACCGCAACGATAATAGCGCGCATCTCATTCTCCTCGGGACAGGTGCGCCATCGCATAATCGCTACGATCTGAACAGGATATTGCGACCGATCGGCACCGCATTCGGCTTGTCTGTCACATCACTGAAATAAATGGTTAAATCAGTGTTTACTATCCATCCCTAGGGCGTGGCGCGAACGGTCGCAACGCGAAGAGGGACGATGAACGCCATGACATACGCCTTTACGCCATCGTCGGGCCACGCGTCCGCGATCGGCGCCGACGCGCATATGTCCGAAGTCATCGACCTGTTTCGCGCCAACCCCCAATTGCGGGCCCTCGCGGTGATCGATGTGGATGACCGCCCGGTCGGTATCATTCGCGAACAGCGCGTGCGCGAGCTGCTTTTCTGTCCCTTCTGGTTTTCGCTGATGCAGAATCCTACCATCGGAGGCTCGATTGCCTCGATGGTAGAACCGTGCGCGACCGCCGATGTCGCGCGATCGACAACCGACCTGCTGCGGATCGTCGCGCAATCGGCAGGGCAACAGGAATTGATCCTGACGCGCGGGGGACGGTTCGTCGAGACCCTCGACAGCGCCCAACTGGCGAAGCTGGCCATGCTGCGCGAGGTCGAGCTGGCGCAGGAGCGTGCGGCGCGTGCGGCGCATGTCGACGACGCCGGTCGCAAGTTTCAGCAGGACATCGCGGCGCTCACCGCCACCCTCTCCGAAACCGCGAAACGGGTCGAAGCGGTGGCCGGAACGCTGTCCGAACGTGCGCAGCAAACGGGCCGCGACGCGGTGACCGTGGCCGGCGCGACGGCACAGACGCTCGCCGGGCTGCAGGATCTTGGCGATCGCGGGCACGCGCTTGCCGCGACGATGACGCGGATCGTCGAGGACGGGTCGCGCGCCCGCGCCGTTCGCGGCGACGCGCATGTCAAGATCAAGCAGGCCAGCGAACGGGCGGCGGCGTTGAAGGCGGCGAGTCAGTCGATCGAACAGATGCTGGCGCTGATCATCGACATGGCGAGCCGTACCAACATGCTCGCGCTCAATGCCGGGATCGAGGCTGCGCGCGCGGGGGATGCCGGCCGCGGCTTCGCCGTCGTCGCATCGGAAGTGAAGACGCTGGCCAGCCAGACACGGGTCGCGGCGGGCGACATCACCCAATATGTCGACCGGATCCGCGATATCGTGGGGCAGGTCGCCGCCGGCTTCGACGAGGTCGAAAGGGCGATCGATGCGAACAACGGCTTTTCGGATGCGATCGACCGTGCGGTCGACGGGCAGAGCGCAACGACGCTGACGATCGCGAGCTATGTCGAGCAGGCGGTGTTCGCGGGCCGCGAGATCGACGCGCGGGTGCGCGAGATCGGCCATGGTGCGACTGCGGTCGGGGACGGGGCCCAGACGCTCGGCCGGTTGTCGGCGGGGCTGACAGATGCGGCGCAATCGCTGCACCAGCGCGCGCAACGCTTTGTGGAAGCAGTTGCTGTCGCCTGATTCCTCGCGCCCGGACAAGGGCTTGCCCGATTTCGGAACCCTGATAGGATGACATCCGCGCCGGAGGCGTCTGAGGCCGTCGGCGGGGAGGAGGGTCATCATGACGAATATCCAAAAGGGTTTGGCCGAATTTATCGGCACATTCTGGCTTGTGTTCGGCGGCTGCGGCAGCGCGGTTCTTGCTGCGGCCTTTCCCGATGTCGGCATCGGATTGCTCGGCGTCGCTCTCGCTTTCGGTCTGACGGTGGTGACCATGGCCTATGCGATCGGCCATATTTCGGGCTGTCACCTCAACCCCGCGGTCACTGTCGGTCTGTGGGCGGGCGGGCGTTTCGACGCGCGCGATATTCCGCTCTATGTCGTCGCGCAGGTGCTTGGCGCGATCGTCGCGGCGTTCCTGCTCTTCTATATCGCGAGCGGAAATCCGGCCTATGATCTGGCGACCAACGGCCTCGCCGCCAACGGGTTCGGTGAAGGTTCGCCTGGCGGCTATGATATCTGGTCGGGGCTGCTCATCGAGATTGTGCTCACCGCCGCGTTCCTCTGGATCATCATGGGGTCGACCGACGGCCGCGCACCTGCGGGCTTCGCGCCGATCGCCATCGGCCTCGCCTTGACGCTGATTCACCTCATCTCGATCCCGGTGACCAATACCTCGGTCAATCCGGCGCGTAGTACGGGGCCGGCGCTCGTGGTCGGGGGGCTGGCGCTGCAGAAGTTGTGGCTGTTCTGGCTCGCGCCGTTGCTCGGGGGTGCGG
>NZ_JAEMQX010000063.1 GCF_016463645.1 Sphingopyxis sp.
TGCACAACTCGCTGTTCCTGATCGCGCATTTCCACAATGTGATCATCGGCGGCGTATTGTTCGGCCTGTTCGCGGCGATCAACTACTGGTGGCCGAAGGCCTTCGGCTTCAAGCTCGACGTCTTCTGGGGCAAGATCAGCTTCTGGTGCTGGGTCGTCGGTTTCTGGGTCGCCTTCACGCCGCTCTATATCCTCGGCCTGATGGGTGTGACGCGCCGGATGCGTGTGTTCGACGACCCGAGCCTGCAGATCTGGTTCGTGATCGCCGGCATCGGTGCGCTGATCGTCGCCGCGGGAATCGGCGCGATGCTGGTCCAGTTCGCGGTGAGCATCTGGCGCCGCAACGAACTGCGCGAGGAAAGCGGCGATCCGTGGGACGGCCGCACGCTCGAATGGGCGACCAGTTCGCCGCCGCCCGACTATAATTTCGCCTTCACGCCGGTGATCCACGACCTCGACGCGTGGTACGACATGAAGTCGCGCGGGCATCAGCGGCCGGTGGACGGCTATCGCGACATCCGCATGCCGAGCAACACCGGCACGGGGATGATCCTGTCGGGCTTCTGCCTGGTGATGGGTTTCGCGCTGGTCTGGCACATCTGGTGGCTCGTCGCGCTGAGCTTTGCCGCGACGATCGTCGGCGCGATCCATCACACCTTCAACTACAAGCGCGATTTCGACATTCCGGCGGCGACCGTCACCGCGGTCGAGGACGCGCGCACCCGCCAGCTGGCCGGAGCCTGATGCGATGAGTGCCAAGACGATAACCGCCGACGAAGCCGTCCAGTTCTACGACCTCGACGAGCATGCGCATCCCGAGGGGCACAGCACGATGCTGGGCTTCTGGATCTACCTGATGAGCGACTGCCTCATCTTCGCGATCCTTTTCGCCTGCTATGCCGTGCTCGGCGGCAGCTATGCCGCGGGGCCGGCGCCGAAGGACCTGTTCGACCTCAAGCTCATCGCGCTCAACACCGCGATGCTGCTCTTCTCGTCGATCACCTACGGCTTTGCGGTGCTCCAGATGCAGCAGGGCAGGGTGAAGGGCGTCCAGCTCTGGCTTGCGGTCACGGCGCTCTTCGGTCTCGCGTTCCTCGGGATCGAACTCTACGAATTCCACCACCTGATCGAGATCGGCGCGGGGCCGCAGCGCAGCGCCTTCCTGTCGAGCTTCTTCACGCTGGTCGGCACCCACGGGCTGCACGTGACCTTCGGTATCATCTGGCTGGTGACGCTGATGTTCCAGTTGTCGAAGCATGGGCTGATCGCCGCGAACAAGCGCCGCGTGATGTGCCTCAGCATGTTCTGGCACTTCCTCGACGTCGTGTGGATCGGCGTCTTCACCTTTGTCTATCTGATGGGAGTGCTGCGATGAGCGCCGATCCTCACGCTGCGCACGGTCACGACGAGATCGAGATGCCGCACGCGTCGATGCGCGATTATGTCATCGGTTTTGTGCTGTCGGTCATCCTGACCGCCATCCCCTTCTGGCTGGTGATGACGATGCCGCTCACCCCCGGCGTGACGGGTGCGGTCATCATGGGTTTCGCGGTCGTGCAGATCGTCGTCCACATGGTCTTCTTCCTCCACATGACGCCGAAGGCCGAGGGCGGGTGGTCGCTGACCTCGCTGATCTTCACGATCATCGTCGTGGTGATCATGCTCGCGGGCTCGCTGTGGGTGATGCATCACCTCAACACCAATATGATGCCCATGCCGCACGAGCCCACCAGCCAGATGACGGGGCAGATCCCGTGACACGTGCCCGCCGCGCGGCCTTTGCCGCGGCGGCGCTGATCGCGGCGATCGGCCTCGCGGCGCTCGGCGTCTGGCAGCTCGAGCGCCGCATCTGGAAGCATGAGCTGGCGGCGGCGGTCGACGCGCGCATCCACGCTGCGCCGGTCGCCGCGCCGGGGCCGGGTGAATGGAACAGGGTCGATGCGAAGACCGATGCCTATCGGCGGATTACCGCGACGGGTGTCTTCCGGCATGATCGCGAGACGCTCGTTCAGGCGGTGACCGACCGCGGTCCGGGTTTCTGGGTGCTGACGCCGCTCGAAACGCCGGGGTTCACGCTGCTCGTCAATCGCGGTTTCGTGCCCAGGGACCGGCGCGCGCCGGAAGCGCGTGCTGCGGGCAATCTCCCCGGGCCGGTCACGGTGGCCGGGCTGCTCCGCGTCACCGAGCCGGGCGGCGCCTTTCTGCGCACGAACGATCCTGCCGCCGACCGATGGTTTTCGCGCGACGTCGCGACGATCGCGAAGGCGCGGGGGCTCGGCAAGACGGCGCCCTATTTCGTCGATGCCGACGCGTCGCCGAACCCCGGCGGCTATCCGGTCGGCGGGCTGACCGTCGTGCGCTTTCCCGACAATCATATGGTCTATGCGCTGACCTGGTTCGCGCTCTGTGCGCTCAGCCTCTTTTTTGCGTGGCGGCTGTGGCGTATTCGCGATTGATGACCAGCCCGACGATCCCGCCGGCAACGCCTGCCAGAGCTCCTGCCGGCCGCCGCAACATGACGCTGCTGATCCAGCTCCGCTGGCTCGCGGTCGGAGGGCAACTCGCCACGATCGGGATCGTCAGCGGGCCGATGGGCATTTCGCTGCCACGCGCGCCTTTGCTCGCCGCGATTCTCGTCCTGATCGCTATCAACTTCGCAAGCGCCGCCTTGCTCCGTCGTGGCCGCGGGGTGACCAATGCCGAACTCACCGCGGCGCTGCTGTTCGACGTCGCGGCGCTCGGCTGGCAACTGCATCATAGTGGTGGGCTCGCCAATCCCTTCGCGTCGCTCTTCCTGCTGCAAGTCGTGATCGGCGCGATCCTGCTCACGCCGCGCTCGTCGTGGGCGATCGTCGTGGCGGCGCTTGCCGCGCTCGCGGCGCTGCGTGTCGATCCGACGCCGCTTGTCCTGCCGCCACCCTATGCCGCAGATCCGATGAAGCTCTATCTCCAGGGCAGCTTCGTCTGCTTCCTGCTGATCGCGGTGCTGCTCGTCGCCTTCGTCACGCGGATCAGCCGCAATCTGCGCGACAGCGATGCGGCGCTTGCAGCGAGCCGCCAGCGCGCCGCCGAGGAGGATCATATCGTGCGCATGGGTCTGCTCGCATCGGGCGCGGCGCACGAGCTCGGCACGCCGCTCTCGACGCTGTCGGTCCTGATCGGCGACTGGAAGACGGAGCCGCGCCTCGCGAACGATCGCGAGATGCAGGAGGACCTGGCCGACATGGATGCCGCAGTGCAGCGCTGCAAGGCGATCGTCAGCGGTATCCTGATGTCGGCGGGTGAGGCGCGCGGCGAGGCGCCGCAACTGACGACGATGCGCGCCTTTCTCACCGACATCGTCAGCGGATCGCGCGTATTGCGGCGTCCGGGGACGGTCGAGTTCAACGACCGCTTCGGTGCCGACGTCGCGATCGTTTCGGATCCGGCACTGCGGCAGGTGATCGACAATGTGATGGACAATGCCGCCGAGGTGTCGCCCGACTGGGTCGGCGTCACCGCGACGCGCGACGGCGACATGGCGGTGATCGAGATCGCCGATCGCGGGCCGGGATTCAGTGACGAGATGCTTGCGAATTTCGGCCAGCCCTATCGGTCGACCAAGGGGCGTCCCGGTGGCGGGCTGGGGCTGTTCCTGCTCGTCAATGTGCTCCGCAAGCTTGGCGGCGGCGCAACGGTTGCGAACCGTGACGCGGGGGGCGCCTTGGTACGGATCACGCTGCCGATCTCGGCGATCGCGCGGCCCGAAGGAGAAAAGGCGTGAGCGAGCAGCGGCAACTGCTGATCGTCGAGGATGACGAGGCGTTCGCGCGGACGCTGAAACGCTCGTTCGAGCGGCGCGGCTATATCGTGCAGGTGGCGCACAGTCCCGAGGAAATGGACGCGCACTTGCAGGCGTTCCTCCCGGGCTATGCGGTCGTCGACCTGAAGCTCGGCAGCGCCTCGGGGCTCGCGTGCGTCCAGACGCTGCGCGCGCTCGATCCGGCGATGCGGATCGTCGTGCTCACCGGCTTTGCGAGCATCGCCACCGCGGTCGAGGCGATCAAGCTCGGTGCCTCCTATTATCTCGCCAAACCGTCGAACACCGACGATATCGAAGCGGCGTTCGAACGATCGGAGGGCAATATCGAGGCGCCGCTCGACGCACGGCCCTCGTCGATCAAGACCGTCGAGTGGGAGCATATCCACCAGACTTTGGTCGAAACCGATTTCAACATCTCGGAGACCGCGCGCCGGCTGGGGATGCACCGGCGCACGCTGGCGCGAAAGCTCGAGAAGCGGCAAATCCGCTAGACGGGCAGCCCTATTTCCTCTCGACCAGTTCGCGCTGCAGGAAGCCGTGGAGCATCGCAGCGCGCACGGCATCCTCGGCATGGTCGGCGCCGACCGAATGGCCGCCCTCGATATATTCGTGATAATAGACGCGGTTGCCGTTCTCTATCAGCCGCGCGGCAAATTTGCGCGCGTGGCCGGGGTGGACGCGGTCGTCCTTGGTCGACAGGTAGAGGAAGATCGGCGGATATTTCACGCCCTTGCGGATGTTGTGATAGGGCGAATATTTCGATAGGAAGGCCCAATCCTCGGGCACATCGGGATCGCCATATTCGGCGACCCATGAGGCGCCGGCGAGCATCTTGTCGTAGCGCCACATATCCTTGATCGGCGAGCCCGAGATCACCGCCCCGTAAAGGTCGGGGCGCTGCGTCATCGCCGCGCCGACGAGAACGCCGCCGTTCGAGCGGCCCGAGATCGCGATCTTGCCCTTTGCGCTGATCCCGGTCCTGACCAGATCCTCGGCGACGGCGTGGAGATCGTCGAAGCTGTTCTGCCGCTTCTCGCGCAGCGCCGCCTGGTGCCATGCCGGGCCATATTCGCCGCCGCCGCGGATATTGGCGAGGACATAGGCGTTGCCATCCTCGACCCAGAACAGCCCGAGCGGGCCGGCGCGATAGGGCTGACCGGTGAGGTAGCCCGGCGTCTGCGCCGCGCGGAAACCGCCATAGGCGTGGATAAGCGCGGGGACGGGCGCTTCGCTGTCCGATTTCTTGCGGACGAGGAAATAGGGGATCTTGGTGCCATCCTTCGACGTCGCGAACCGCTTTTCCACCAGCATGTTCTTCGCGTCGAAGGTCGCGGGCAGGCTCTGCACCGCTTTCGGCGCGCCGGTTTCGGCAGCGGCGTAGAGCGTCGGCGGCATCAGCATCGTCTCGGCGGTCGCGAGCACGATGTCGCGCTTGCCGATCGTGCCGGCGATCGTCACCGTTGCCTTCTCGGCGAGCGGAACCTCCTTCTGACTCCATTTTCCGGTCGCGGGATCGCGGCGCAGCGCGAAGAGCTTGCCCTCGACATCGTCGAGCGCCTTGACCCACAGGATATTGTCGGTCGCGGCGACATCTTCGATCGCCTGCGACTTCGTCGGGGTCATCGCGGTGACGATCGGCACCTTGCGGTCGGCCGACATATCCTCGATCGACAGCGAAACGAGCGAGCCCGCCGGGATGTTCGCCCAGTCCTGATTGAGGAAGATGACGAGTTGTCCGTCGACGATGTCGCGGATGCTCGCGGTATCGGGAATGATCGTCGAAATATAGCGCGAGGCGTCGATGTTCGGCAGCATATAGTCGGCGGTGTAGAAGGTCTTGCCGCGGCTGATCATCGGCCAGCGCTTGTCGCCGTCGACGAGCGCGAAGACGTTCATTCCGACATCCTCATGCTCGCCCTCGGCCAGCGTTTCGGCGGCCGAAAGCGGCGTTCCGCGCTTCCAGCGCTTGACGATGCGCGGATAGCCCGACGCGGTCATGCTGCCTTCGCCATAATCGGTCGCGACGAGCAAGGTGTCGGCGTCCTCCCATGTCACGCTGCTCTTCGCCTGCGGCAGCGCGAAGCCGCCTTCCACGAAGCTTTTCGTCGTGCGGTCCCATTCGCGCACGACATCGGCGTCGGTGCCGCCGGGGCTCAGCGAGACGAGGCAGCGCTTGTAGTCGGGCGCGAGGCAGTCGGCGCCGTGCCAGACCCAGCTCTGCTTCTCCGTCTTGCCGAGCGCATCGACATCGATGAGCGTCGTCCATACGGGCTTGCCCGCGAGCCAGGTGTCGAGCGGGCTCTGGCGCCAGATGCCGCGCGGATTGTTCGCGTCGCGCCAGAAATTGGAAATGGTGTCGCCCATCACTTCGCCAGGTTCGGCGATCTGGCGGTCGTCGTCGAGGATTTCGCGTGCGCGCTTTCGGTCCGCCTCGAAGCCGGGGCGAGCGGTGATCAGCCTGTCGGTTGCCGCATTTTCCTTCCTGACCCACTCGAGTGCCTTCGCGCCTTCGATATCCTCGAGCCAGAGATACGGGTCCTTGTCCTCGGGCGCGGCGGCCGCGACGGCGGTCGCGGAACAGCTGAGGGCAAGCGCGGCAAGGCTGGCGCGGATCATTCGAAAGTCTCCCCTGGGGTGTGGTGTCGCTGTGCTAGCAGCATTACACACCCCGAGGGAAGACGGCGAAGCGCCTATTGGTCGATGATGATCGTGCCCGGATGATGCTTGTCGAGATGCTTCTTGATGATCCTGAGATTGCGTGTGTTCGACCGGAAGAAAAAGTCGAAGGCGTCGCCGACGAGCGGGACCGCGCCGAGCGCGGTATCGACGCCGAGATTGCCGATCATGCGCCAGATCTTCCATTTCGGCATACCGAGGTTGCGCGCTTCCCATATCAGGTAGGCGCCCATCGTCGCGGCGATCACGTCACCCACCACGGGCACGAGGCCGACGATCGCGTCGAGACCGACGGGGCGGTTGATCCCCGGAATGACGAAGCTGCGTTCGAGCAGGATTTCGAGTGTCTCGACGCGCTTGCGCAGCGCGGCGGGATCGGTCCGGTTCTGGATCAGCGCGTCGAAGATCGCATCGGGATTGGGGGTCGAAGGGGCCATCGGGGTCCTTTCAAAAGCGCCCGAACTTGAAGCGCCACTGTATTAGTTAGGTAAGGCGATCAGATGATTCAATGGGTGTTGCGCGCGGCCGTTGGCGCGCAGGCCTGTGAGACGCTGCGATGCGACCGACCAGCGCAGCGGGGTCGCAAGCGGGATGAAGGGGGCATAGCGCGCGAGTACGGCTTCGGCCTCGCGCAGCTGCACCCGGCGCTGACCGGCATCGATATTGGCGGTCGCCTGATCGATCAGATCCTGCGCCTCGCGATTGCAGAGCGTGTCGCGGCGGCACGACAGGCGGCGCAGCGCCCATATCGCATCGTCGTTGGGCGCGACCTCGTCGATAAGGCGGAGGTCGGCGGCCGACGCCATGTTGACGCGGCGGCTGGGCACGCCGATCGCGGCGAAGTCGGCCGACACATAGGCGAAGAGGATGCGCCCGCCCGGCGAATCGGGGACGGCAATGCGCAGCGGCTCGATCTCGCGGCCGGCGCCGCGCCACGCGTCGACCGCGCGCTTCGCCTGCGCGATGCGCGAGGCTTCGTCATAATCGGCCCAAGCCGGCATGAGCGGGGCAGGGCCGCCGTCGCGCGCGTATAGCGCCGGGCGTAATGTGACCTGCGGCTGCCATTCGGTGAGGCCGAACGCCTCGACGAGCCGTTCGCGGCGGATGGCGCGGACGAGCGCGTCGCGGTTTGTATCGGTTGCCAGAAATCCCTCGGCGCGGACGAAGGACAGGCCGAAAAGGCCGGGGACCGGATCGACGACGAGGCGCGAGCGGCCAACGTTCGACGCGACGAAATAGGGAAGCGTCGAAAAACGGCCGCCGAGCACGCCGTCGGCATAGCCATTCTTGAATCGCGCGAGCGCGCCCTGCGGCGTCGTGCCGGTAAGTTCGATCGAAGAGGCGGGGTCGTTGGCGGCTGCTTCGGCGGCTTCGGGGTCCTCGGCGAGCGGGTCGGGGACGGGCGAAAGCAGCACCGCTTGGCCGATCTTGCGCGCGCGCATCGGGCCCCACCCCATCCCCCGGTTGACGATCGCCATCGACGGCTGCGCGAGCAATTCGAGGAGCGCGGGCTGCGGCACCGCGAGCCGGATTTCGATGACGGTGTCGGTCATCGCCTTGATCGTCTCGATCTCCGGAAAATCGCTCTTGAGCATATGCCGGCTGGCGGGAGCGAGGTAGGAGCGCAGGATTGCCGCGACATCCTCGGCGGTCACCTTGCGCCCGTTGCTCCATTTCGCCTCGCGAAGGCGGAAGATATAGCTGCGTCCGTCGGTGGTGACGGTCCAGCGGTCGGCAAGCCCGGTGTCGATCTGTCCCTCGCCATCATAGCTGATGAGGCCCTGCGACGTGGCGTCGAGCAGCGCGGCGTTGGCACCCGACAGTTCGCCGGCCAAAGGCGTCGCCGAAGGATTGAGTGTGCCGATCGCCGCAATCCTGACGGGGCCGCGTTCGCCGAACAGGCCGCAGCTCGACAGCGGCAGCGCAAGGCCCGCGACCGCCGCCATCCATGCCGCGGTGCGTCCGAATCTGCCTGTTCCCGTCATTCCGCGCCTTGTCCCTTGTCCTGTGCAGGCCAATCATAACCATGTGCCGCGAAACCGGAATAGGGCTATCGCAACATCGGGGGAAGGCATGGGCCGGAAAGGCGAGGCCGATGCCATCGCCCGCGCCCGACGGCGGGCTGGTGCGGACGGCGGGACTTGAACCCGCATGACACTGGGCCGGCAGATTTTAAGTCTGCTGCGTCTACCGATTTCGCCACGTCCGCATGCCGCTGAGGGTCAAGCCGATGGGCGGATGGAGGTCAAGCGATGTTTGCCGCTTCACGCGGTGCGGTCGCTCGGCTAGACGGCGTGGCATGACAGCTGTCCTCGAAATTTCCGGCCTCGGAAAAACCTACAAGAGCGGTCACACAGCGCTGAGCGACGTCGACCTCACCATCAACAAGGGCGAGATTTTCGCGCTGCTCGGGCCGAACGGCGCGGGCAAGACGACGATGATCAGCATCGTCTGCGGAATCGTCACCGCCAGCAGCGGGACGGTGACCGTCGGCGGGCACGATCATGCGCGCGATTATCGCGCGGCGCGGACGATGATCGGGCTGGTGCCGCAGGAATTGCACACCGACGCGTTCGAGACGGTGATGACGACGGTCAGCTTTTCGCGCGGATTGTTCGGCAAGCCCAAGGACCCGGCGTTCATCGAGCAATTGCTGCGCGACCTGTCACTCTGGGACAAGCGCGCCTCGAAGATCATGGAATTGTCGGGCGGCATGAAGCGCCGCGTGATGATCGCGAAAGCGCTGAGCCACGAGCCGGAAATCCTGTTCCTCGACGAACCGACCGCGGGCGTCGACGTCGAGCTGCGCCGCGACATGTGGAACATGGTGCGCGGGCTGCGCGAACGCGGCGTCACCATCATCCTCACCACGCATTATATCGAGGAAGCCGAGGAAATGGCCGACCGCGTGGGTGTGATCAGCCATGGCAAGCTGATCCTCGTCGAGGAGAAGAACGCGCTGATCAAGAAGCTCGGCCGCAAGACGCTGACGCTCAATCTCGCCGAGCCGCTCGCGGCCATTCCCGACGATCTGGCACAGTGGAAGCTGGTACTCGCGGGCGACGGCAACGAGCTGATCTATGAATTCGACAGTCAGGCCGAAGCGACCGGCGTGCCGTCGCTGCTTCGCCGGATGAGCGACATCGGTATCGGCTTCAAGGATCTGCATACGAAACAGAGCTCGCTCGAGGATATTTTCGTCGGGCTGGTGCATGAAAACAAGAGCGCGGCAGGAGCGGCGGCATGATTTCGAACCTGCGCGGCATCCGCGCCATCTATCTTTTCGAAATGGCGCGCTTCGGTCGCACCGTCTGGACCAGCCTCGCGCTGCCCGTGATCACCACGGCGCTCTATTTCGTCGTCTTCGGATCGGCGATCGGCAGCCGGATGAGCGAGGTCAGCGACGTCCCCTATGGCGCGTTCATCGTGCCCGGGCTGATGATGCTGACGATGTTCACCGAAAGCATCAGCAACGCCTCCTTCGGCATCTATATGCCCAAATGGACGGGCACGATCTACGAGATGCTGTCGGCGCCGCTGTCGCCGCTGGAGACGGTGATCGCCTATGTCGGCGCCGCGGCGACCAAGTCGGTGATCATCGGATCGATCATCTTCGCGACCGCGCACCTGTTCGTCGACGTGCAGGTCGCGCATCCGCTGCTGATGGCCGCCTTCATGATATTGATGGCGGTGACCTTCTGCCTGTTCGGCTTCATCATCGGCATCTGGGCGCAAAGCTTCGAGCAGCTTCAGGTCATCCCGATGCTGGTCATCTATCCGCTGACCTTTCTGGGCGGCGCCTTCTACTCGCTCGACATGTTGCCGGCAGCGTGGCGGACGGTGACGCTGTTCAACCCCGTCGTCTATCTGATCAGCGGCTTTCGCTGGACCTTCTTCGGCAAGGGCGACGTCGGGATCGAGATCAGCATGGGCGCAGTGACGCTGTTCCTGGCGCTGTGCCTCGGCGTGATCTTCTGGATGTTCCGCACCGGATACCGGCTCAAGAACTGATGACGGACCGGGCGCCGCGGCGCCCGGTTCTAGCCGTTCAAACGCTCGCGCATTTCCTTGCCGGGTTTGAAATAGGGCACATTTTTCGCCTTCACGTCGACGGCCGCCCCCGTGCGGGGGTTTCGGCCGGTGCGTGATTCGCGCGCGCGGGTCGAGAAGGCGCCGAAACCGCGCAGTTCGACACGCCCGCCCGCAGCGAGCTGGTCGACGATGGAGTCGAAGAAGGTGTCGATGATACGCTCGACTTCCTCGAGCCGCAAATCGCTGTTTTCGCTCGCGATCTTTTGAACCAGTTCTGACCGGATCATGTGCTTCCCCTATTGTATACAGTCACGCTTCTCCCGCCGGAGCGGGCATCCGGTCGTTGCCGGTCCTTGTGCGTGAGACCCCTCCCAACGCGCGAAGGAAGGTATCACGAATCACTGTCCGGTCAAAATATATCACCGCAAAGAAAAAGGCCCGCAGAGGGACACTCTGCGGGCCTTTTCTGTTGCCTTGCGGCAGGAGGACGAAATTATCAGTCCTTCTTGCCGGCCTTCAGCGCTTCGCCGAGGATGTCGCCGAGCGATGCACCCGAGTCCGACGAACCGTACTGCGCGACGGCTTCCTTCTCTTCGGCGATCTGCATCGCCTTGACCGAGAAGTTCGGCTTTTTCGAACGGTCGAAGCCAATGACCATCGCATCGAACTTCTGGCCGACCTGATAACGCTCGGCGCGCTGTTCGTCGCGGTCGCGGCCGAGGTCGGCGCGCTTGATGAAGCCGGTGGCACCATCTTCGCCGGCCTGGACTTCGAGGCCGTTGTCGCGGACTTCGAGGACCGAGACGGTGACGATGTCGTTCTTCTTCAGCGAACCGGCTGCGGCAACGCCGCCGCCGACGGCCGGAGCACCCTTTTCAAGCTGCTTGATGCCGAGGCTGATGCGTTCCTTCTCGACGTCGACGTCGAGAACGACGACCTGCACGGCCTCGCCCTTGCGGTGGAGGTGCAGCGCTTCCTCGCCCGAGATGCCCCACGCGATGTCCGACATGTGAACCATGCCGTCGACGTCGCCCGGCAGGCCGACGAACAGGCCGAATTCGGTCGCGTTCTTGACTTCGCCCTCGACGACCGAGCCGACCGGGTGAGCCTCTGCAAAGGCGCCCCAGGGGTTCGACTGGGCCTGCTTGAGGCCGAGCGAGATGCGGCGCTTGTCGCTGTCGACTTCGAGGACGATGACGTCGACTTCCTGGCTCGTCGAGACGATCTTGCCGGGGTGGACGTTCTTCTTGACCCACGACATTTCGCTGACGTGGACCAGGCCTTCGATGCCGGCTTCGAGTTCGACGAACGCACCGTAGTCGGTGATGTTGGTGACGGTGCCCGACAGCTTCGCACCGACGGGGTACTTGGCGGCGACGCCTTCCCATGGATCGCTTTCGAGCTGCTTCATGCCGAGGCTGATGCGCTGCGTGTCGCGGTTGATGCGGATGATCTGGACGCGGACGGTGTCACCGATGTTGATGACTTCGCTCGGGTGGTTGACGCGCTTGTAGCTCATGTCGGTGACATGGAGCAGGCCGTCGATACCGCCGAGGTCGACGAACGCACCATAATCGGTGATGTTCTTGACCGCGCCTTCGATGATCTGACCTTCTTCGAGGTTCTGGATCAGGCCCGAACGCTGTTCGGCGCGCGTTTCCTCAAGGATGGCGCGGCGCGACACGACGATATTGCCGCGGCGACGATCCATCTTGAGGATCTGGAAGGGCTGCGGCAGGTCCATGAGCGGGCCGACGTCGCGCACGGGGCGGATGTCGACCTGCGAACCCGGAAGGAACGCCACGGCGCCGCCGAGATCGACGGTGAAGCCGCCCTTGACGCGGCCGAAGATGACGCCTTCGACGCGGGCTTCCTTGTTGAATTCTTCTTCGAGGCGGTCCCACGCGGCTTCGCGGCGAGCACGGTCGCGCGACAGCATGGTTTCGCCATTGGCGTTTTCGACGCGGTCGACATAGACTTCGACTTCGTCGCCGACGTTGATGTCGGCCTTCTGGCCCGGCATCGCGAATTCGCGAAGCGGCACGCGGCCTTCGCTCTTCAGGCCGATGTCGATTACTGCCAGGTCGTTTTCGATCGCGGTCACGGTGCCCTTGACGACGCGGCCTTCAAAGCCGCCATCAGCACCACCCAGCGATTCGTCGAGCATCGCGGCGAAATCGTCGCGCGACGGAAAAGCCGTAGAGGCCATAGAGTGTCTTCCTTACTTCATTTGTTCCGGCCAAGCGGTTGGTTCCGCTGGTCTTGTGGCCGATCCGTCCTGCCCGCCGGATGCGGAGCAAGACATCCTTCAGACCTTCTGCGGAACGAGGCGTGGGCAAAGCAAAATGGGCGCGAAGGGTGAACCCCTGCGCGCCCGACGCTCAGATTCGAGCGGCGGCTTGTCCGTGCCTCGACCGGCAGAATGCCCGTCGGACGGCGCGCATATAGTGCGAGCCCCCCGCAAAAGCAAGGCGGAAAGCCGGTTTCAGGGGCGCGCCTTGCGGCGCTCCTCGACGAAGGCGAGCGCGGCGGCGAGCGCGGCGTCGCGGTCCATGTCGGTGTTGTCGAGCAGCATCGCGTCGGACGCGCGCATCAGCGGCGCGTCGGCGCGGCCGGTGTCGCGCGCGTCGCGCGCGTGCACGTCGGCGAGCACCGCGTCGAAGCTGATGTCGACGCCGCGCGCGCGCATCTCGGCATGGCGCCGCCGGGCGCGCTCCTCGGGGCTGGCGGTCACGAACAGTTTCGCGTCGGCATGCGGCGCGATGACGGTGCCGATGTCGCGCCCGTCGAGAACGGCGCCGCCGGGCTGGTTCGCGAAGTCGACCTGGCGCTGGAACAGCGCGGCGCGCACCGCGGGATGGACCGAGGCGCGGCTGGCGAGGCTGCCCGTGCTTTCGAAGCGCAAGGCCGGATCGTCGAGCAGGCTGTCCGGAAAGTCGCAGGCGGCGAGCGCGTCGGCGGCGTTGTCGGGGTCGCCGTGATTGAGCTGCGTCTGGTAACCGACGGCGCGATAGAGGAGACCGGTGTCGAGCACGGGCAGGCCGAAATGGGCGGCGAGCTGGCGTGCGAGCGTGCCCTTGCCCGACGCGGTGGGGCCGTCGACCGCGATGATCACCGCTGCAAGCCCGCTAGGAGGGCTTCGAAGTTGGGGAAGCTCGTCGCGACAGGGGCGATGTCGTCGATCGTAACCGGCGCCGTGCTGACGAGGCCGGCGACCGCGAAGCTCATGCAGATGCGGTGATCGAGGTGACCGGCGATGGTGGCGCCGCCGGGAAGCGGGTCGCCGCCGGTGCCGTCGATGACGAGACCGTCCTCGCGTTCCTCGACACGTGCACCGATGGCTTTGAGGCCGGTCGCCATGACCGAAAGGCGGTCGCTTTCCTTGACGCGCAGTTCGTCGAGGCCGGTCGTCACCGTGCGGCCCCCGGCGAGCGCGGCGGCGACGAACAGGATCGGGAATTCGTCGATCATGCTCGGCGCGACCGCGGGATCGATGTCGATACCCTTGAGCATGCTGTGGCGGACGTGAAGGTCGGCGACGGGCTCGCCGCCGACTTCACGCGCATCGAGGAGTTCGATGTCGCCGCCCATCTGTTTCAGTACCTCGACGAGGCCCGCGCGCGTCGGGTTGAGGCCGACGTTGGCGATGACGACGTCCGATCCCGGAACGAGCAGCGCCGCGACGATGAAGAAGGCGGCCGACGAAGGATCGCCGGGAACGACGATCGTCTGCGGTTTCAGCTCGGCCTCGCCGTGGATGCGGATGTGACGCGTGCCGTCGGCGCCGGTTTCGACGGTGAGGTCGGCGCCGAAGCCCTTGAGCATGCGTTCGCTGTGGTCGCGTGTCGGCACGGGTTCGATCACTTCGGTGATGCCCGGCGTGTTCAGGCCCGCGAGCAGGACGGCGCTCTTCACTTGCGCGGATGCGACGGGCAGGCGGTAGGAGAGGGGGATGGCGGGGGCGAGGCCGCGCACCATCAGCGGCAGGCGGCCTCCGGGGGAGGCGCCGATATCGGCGCCCATCTGGCTGAGCGGATCGATCACACGGCCCATCGGCCGGCCCGACAGGCTGGCGTCGCCGATGAAGGTCGCGGTGATCGGGTGGCTGGCGACGAGACCCATGAGCAAGCGCGTCGAGGTGCCGCTGTTGCCCATGTCGAGCGCCCCCTGCGGTTGGAGCAGTCCGCCGACCCCGACGCCGTCGACCACCCATTCGCCGTCGTCGCGACGCTCGATCGCCGCGCCCATCGCGCGCATCGCGGCGGCGGTCGCGAGCACGTCATGCCCTTCGAGCAGTCCGGTGACGCGGCTTTCACCGACTGCGAGCGCCGAGAGCATCAGCGAGCGGTGCGAGATGCTCTTGTCACCCGGGATCGCGATCCTACCTTGCAGCGGAACGGAAGCGGAAAAGGCGCGCGGCGTGGCGGTTTGATCGGTCATGGCGTGCGGCTTTTGACAGCGGGCTTGCAATCTGGCAAGGCGCACGCCGATTTGACGGATAGCTATTCAGATACCGTCGTTCTTCCGATATTTCTATCCTGTTTCCAGAAGGTTACGAGGCATTTATGATCAAGGCTGAATGGGGCACGAAGCGCAGCTGCCCGAAATGCGCCACCCGATTCTATGATTTGACCAAGGACGATCCGGTAAGCTGCATCAACTGCGGCTATAACTGGATTCCGGAATCGGTGCTGAAATCGAAGCAGCCGATGCCGTTCGAGGAAGTCGAAAAGCCGGGCAAGGTCGCGAAGGAGGATGTTGCGGCCGACGAGGATCTGGATCTGGACGTCGATGTCGACGAGGACAGCGATTCGCCGGACAACGACGTTGACCTCGGCGGCGACGACGATCTGGGCGTGGCCACGGGCGACGACGAGGACGACGAAAGCTGATAATTTCGATGCGGGGCCAAAAAAGACATCGAAAGATGATTTGGCCCCTTGCATCACCCGATGGCGCTGCTAAAGGCGGCGTCCCGGTCGCAGCAGCCAGGAAGACTGGCCGGCGCGACACGATGAAATGGCACGGGGCCTTAGCTCAGCTGGGAGAGCGCCTGCATGGCATGCAGGAGGTCAGCGGTTCGATCCCGCTAGGCTCCACCATTCAAAAAGGCCCGCGAAAGCGGGCCTTTTTTGTTGCGCCGACGGCAGGAGCTATTCGGCGGCTTCGTCCTTGTCGAACAGCGGCGCCAATTCGATGGGATCGGCCAGCGTGATGCGGTCGAGGATCGCCGCGGTGTCGTCGCGGACCCGGAGCATCAGGCTGCGTAGCCGGCATTCGGATTCGGGCAGGCAATTCTTGCAATGTTCATGCGCGTTGCGCGCCGCGCAGGGAACGAGCGCGAGCGACCCGCGCGTCAGCCGGACGAGGTCGCCGTAGCTGATGTCGATCGGCGGGAGCGCGAGCTGATAGCCGCCGTCGCGTCCGCGCTGCGAAATCAGCAGGCCCTCGCGCGCCATTTCCGACAGGATCACGGTCAGGAATTTGGGCGGGATATTCTGCGCGTCCGCAATATCCGCAAGCTGGACCTGCCCCTTGCCCCAATGGTCTGCGAGGTGCTGAAATGCGCGGATCGTATAGCGGGTCTTTTGCGAGAGCATGGCGGCGTTACTGTGACATATTCAGGCTTAATTCAACCTGTCTGGATGACATAAGTTGCGAGGTTGATGAAAATCACAGCGAGTGGCATGAACCACCGATAAAAGGGTCGCGGGACAGCCCGGTTGCGGGCGCATCAAGGGTGGATTTGATGATGCGGAAAATATTGGCGACCCCGGCCGTGCTTGCGGCCTGCCTGCTGGCGGTAGCTCCGGCGCAGGCGCAGTTCGGCGGTCTGCTGCGCAAGGTGACGACGCCGGCGCCGAAGCCGAGCGAGGACAGCAGCGGCGGGTGCCCCAAAGGGAAGAAGGGCAACAGCATCGGCCGCAATATATTGGGCAATGTGATCAACGACGCGGTCGGCGACGCGGCGAGCAAGGCCGGCGTCTACTCCTATGTACCGATTTCGGAGGTCAGCGGGACATTGACCGACGCGATCGCCTGCCGCCTCGACCCGGCCGAACAGGTCCAGGCGGCGGCGGCGACCGAGGAGGTGACACGCGGCGAAGAGATCGGCGCGACCGCGAACTGGACCAGCGAGACGCGCGAGAATGTCAGCGGATCGTCGACGGTGGTCGCGCGCAACGACGAGGCCGGCGGGCGGCGCTGCATGAGCGTTACCGACTTCATCATCGTCGAGGGCGAGGAAACGCGCGTAACCAAGCGAATGTGCAAGGAGCCGGGGCAAACGCGCTATGTGGTCGCGGCATGAAACGGCTCGCGCGCCTTGCGCTGGGCGCCGCCGCGCTCCTCGCGCTCGGCGCCAAGCCGGCGATGGACCCGGTCAACCCGACCTGTCCGCTCAATCCGGGCTGGTCGACCAATCCGCAGATGCAATTCACCTACTTCGAGCAGAACGGGTGGAAAATCATCAAGGGCGAAGGGCGCATCGACAAGGACGTCGTGCCGCGGCTCAAGGCGGTGCTTGCCAAGCATCCGGGTCTCGATGAGATTTGGCTGAGCTCACCGGGCGGCGATGCGCGGGCGGGCAACGAAGCGGGACGTCTGATCCGCGACACGCTGGACGTGATCACGCGAATCCCTTCGGGCTGGGCCTGCTACAGCGCGTGCAACTTCATGTTCATGGGCGGCAGGTCGCGCACGATCGATCCCGGCGGACAGTTCATCGTCCATATGTTCACGCGAACCGGCGATCGCAGCACGATCGACTACAGCGTCGCCATGGGAACCGACGCGACCACCGAACTGATCGGCGAGATCGAGCAGGACGCGGCGCAACTCGCAAGCGAAGACAACGACTTCATGATCCGCATGTTCCTCTCGCGCGAGCTTCTCACCGATATCATGTACAAGCAGAAGGCGGTGAAGGGCAGCGGCCCCGACAAGTCGACCCGTCGCTGCCTTACCACGGAAGAGGCTCTCAAATACGGGGTCGTGAACGCGACTTTCGATTAGGACTTCTATCCTGTCGCATCGGAGGCGCTTCAAGGCTCCGGCCCGCAAGAGCAATCGTTGCAAATGACAACGAATCGGATAGGCTCGCCTCGACAAGGAGAGGCTGCCATGAACGACATGACGCACGAGCATGCGACATTCCGCTCGATGATCGACGGGACACAGGAAGACTGGGACATCATCGCGCGCGAGCAAAAGGAGTTCGCGCCGAACAATGGCAAGCGCATTCTCGAACATCTGAAGCTGCTCGGCGGCGATTATGGCGGCTTTCCGGTCGACCGTCTCGAACATTGCCTGCAGACCGCGACGCGGGCGCACAGGGACGGGCGCGACGAGGAATATGTCGTGATGGCGCTGCTCCACGACATCGGCGACACGCTTGGCGCGTTCAATCATCCCGATGTCGCGGCGGCGATCCTCAAGCCCTTCCTGTCAGAGGAAAATCTGTGGATCGTCCAGCATCACGGCATTTTTCAGGGGCATTATTTCTTTCACTATCTCGGGCTCGACCGCGACATGCGCGATCAGTTCCGCGATCATCCCCATTATGCAGCGTGCGCCGAATTCTGCGAGAAATATGACGCGCCGGCGTTCGACCCCGATTACGACAGCGAGCCGCTCGAATTTTTCGAGCCGATGGTGATGCGCCTCTGCTCCTATCCGCGCACCAGCATCTACAAGAAGGTGATGGTCGAGGAATCGGCGGAGTAGTTACCCACTCTTGCTCGTCACCCCGGCGCAGGCCGGGGTCTCGACGGTGAGATCCCGGCCTGCGCCGGGATGACGCATGGCTGGGAGCGTTTACTTCCCCTTGAATTCGGTCTTGCGCTTCTGCTGGAACGCCATGATGCCTTCCATCGCATCGGCGGTGCCGCCCGCGATGAACTGGCCTTTGGCCTCGGCGTCGAGCGTCGTCGCGAAATCCTGTGTCAGCCCGTCGCGCAGCACCTTGCGCATCGTGCCGAGCGCCACCGTCGGGCCGTTGGCGAGGCGCGCCGCGAGCGCCTTCGCCTCGCTCATCAAATCGGCGTCCTCGACGCATTTATAGATCATGCCCCAGTCGGCCGCCTGTTCGGCGCCGATCTTTTCGCCGAGCATCATCATCTGCAGAGCGCGCGGCACGCCGATCAGGCGCGGCAGCAGCCACGACGAACCGCCGTCGGGGACGAGGCCGATGTTGACGAAGGCCTGGAGGAAATAGGCGCTCTTGCCCGCGATGGTGAAGTCGCCCGACAGCGCGAAGCTGCACCCGACGCCCGCCGCCGGGCCGTTGACCGCGACGACGACGGGGATGTCGAGATTGGCGAGCGCGAGCAGCATCGGATTATAGTGGCCGCGCAGCGCATTGCGGCTCCGCGCGCCGCCGCTGACCGCACCGCCGGCCGAGCGGTCACCCGCCAGGTCGGCCCCCGAACAGAAACCGCGGCCCTCGCCGGTGATCAGCAGCGCGCGCGCGCCGAGACCCGGCAAATGGTCGAGCGCCTCGCGAATGTCGTCCGCCATCGCGGGCGGCATCGAATTCAGCCGCTCGGGACGGTTGAGCGTGATCGTCGCGACATTGTCGGCGATTTCGAGCCTGATCGTGTCGAAGGTCGGAAGGTCGGTCATGGGGAAGAATCCTCTCGCGGCAGCTTTACCTTTACGTTCACGTAAAGTTGTGACCGATTTGCCGGGGGAGTGCAAGAGGCAACGGCGCCCGGGAGCGGCGCGGGCACGAGCCGAAAGGGCATGGATCGGAAAAAAGCGCCCCGCCTGCCTGAGGTGGGGCGCCAATCCGGTCTCAACCCTGTAGGTCTTGTCAGGAAAGGCGGGGGTGGGCCGAAACCCGCCCCGCGCTTCCCGGAGACGGTCTCTTAAAGGCCGTCGAGGCCCTTGCTGACCATGATATTCACCGCAACGCGGCGATTCTGGGCCTTGCCTTCGGGCGTGTTGTTGTCCGCGGCCGGATCGGCCTCGGCCATGCCGGTCGGGGTCAGCATGCGATAGGGCTTCCAGCCGCACGCTTGCTGGAGGTAATTCACGACGCGGCTGGCACGCTTTTCGCTGAGTTCCTGGTTGAACTCCTGGCTACCCGTTGAATCGGTGTAGCCGACGACCAGCAACAGTGCGTTGTCCATCCCGTCCGCCTGCGTCGCCGCGGCGCAGAGGTCGGCCTTGCCCTGCTCGGAGAGCACGGCCTTGCCGACGTCGAAGTTCACGTTGGTCGTGCCCTTGATGTTATACTGGTCGATATCGCCGACGCGGCCGCGCAGCGCTTCGGTCGCCGCCGTCTGTTCGGCAAAGCGCTGGTCGGTGCCGGTACGGATCATCGACGCGGTGCGGAGATCCTTGCTCTTGAGCGCGATCTGGTTCGCGACCAGTCCACCGTCCCACTGCAGCGTGTCGACGGTCACGGGCAGGCCATTGAGCAGTTGATTGGACGCGAGCTTGTCGCGGCTGAGGCCGAGGAAGCCGCCGCTGCTCTTGATCTTCGTATAGTCGGCGATCGCGATGGTCGTGTTGCTGCCATCGGCGGTCGTTACCTGCATCCGGCCGTCGGTGCGCGCCGAGATGATGCCTTCGACCTTGGGACCCTTGGTCATCTGTTCGGGCGAAGGCAGCGTGCCGACCACGGTCGCCATGACATCGCCACCGGATGTGTCTTCCTGCTGCGCTGCTACCGCCGGCGCGGCAAGCATGGCCAGCATCAACAACATCCCCGAACTCTTGGAAACGGCACCCATACACTACTCCTTCAATGAGACACCCGCCCCCGCAGGTCAGGGCCCGCGCGTTCGCGTGACCCGTTCTGGCACATGAATACTCATGGCGACGCCGAAAGTTGCGCCGTTCGTCGGCCGAAGTGCACGGCAAGCCGATAAGGCCGTGACGCAAAAGCTTTATTTTTTGCCCCTGTGTAATTTTACTGCAGCGGAAATTCGGCGCCTTCGGGTCGGAACAGGCCGATGTCGGGAGCGAGCCGGATCGGGCTTGCCGGCAAGATTTGCGATCATCGCAGCATGGCCGAACCGCCGCTTCGCCTTTCCCGATCCGTGGCTTGCGCCGGCCGCCGGTGGCCTTACAAGCGGCGCAAGG
This sequence comes from Sphingopyxis sp., assembly GCF_016463645.1. Lineage (GTDB taxonomy): Bacteria > Pseudomonadota > Alphaproteobacteria > Sphingomonadales > Sphingomonadaceae > Sphingopyxis. The sequence goes on from NZ_JAEMQX010000063.1 coordinate 20,599, forward strand.
CAAAGCATGACGCCCGAGGGGAACCTACGAATGACCGACAGCCTGTTCCGCCGCAAGCCGATCGTCCCGGAGCCGCAGGAAGGGGGACAGGCGCTCGCGCGAACGCTCGGCTGGCCGCACCTGATCGCGCTTGGCGTCGGCGCGATCGTCGGCACGGGGATTTTGACGCTGATCGGCGTCGGTGCCGACAAGGCGGGACCCGCGGTGATCCTTTCCTTCGCGATCGCGGGCCTGATCTGCGCGTGCGCTGCGCTCGCCTATGCCGAAATGGCGACGATGATCCCCGCGTCGGGGAGTGCCTATACCTATAGTTATGTCGTGATCGGCGAACTGCTCGCGTGGATCGTCGGATGGAGCCTGATTCTCGAATATTCGCTCGTCGTCAGCGCGGTCGCGGTCGGCTGGTCGGGCTATGCCGCGCCGCTGCTCGAAGCTTGGGCGGGGTTCCCGATGGCGCTGATGCAGGGCCCCGAACTCGGGGGTATCGTCAATCTGCCGGCGATCGCGATCATCGCGGTCGTGGCAGGGCTGTTGCTCGTCGGTACGCGTGAGAGCGCGACGCTCAACGCGATCCTCGTGCTGGTGAAGATTGTCGCGCTTGTTGTCTTTGTGGCGGTGGCGCTGCCCGCTTTCAACGCCGCCAATCTCGAACCTTTCAGCCCCTACGGCTTTGCCAAGCATGTTGGCCCCGACGGCGTCGAGCGCGGCGTGATGGCCGCGGCGGCGATCATCTTTTTCGCCTTCTATGGCTTCGACGCGATCGCGACCGCGGCCGAGGAAGCGAAGAACCCCGATCGCGACCTCAAGATCGGGATCGTGGGGTCGATGTTCGCCTGCGTACTCATCTATGTCGCCGTCGCCGTCGCCGCGGTCGGCGCGATCGTCTACACGCGTTTCGCCAACAGCCCCGAACCGCTGGCGCTGATCCTGCGCGAACTCGGCAGCCCGCTCGCGGCGCAATATCTTGCGGTCTCGGCCATCATCGCGCTGCCGACGGTCATTCTCGCCTTTTTCTATGGACAGAGCCGCATTTTCTTCACGATGGCGCGCGACGGCCTGCTGCCCGCGGGCCTCGCCAAGCTGTCGGCGCGCGGCACGCCGGTGCGCATCACCATCTTCACCGCGCTGGTCGTTGCGGTCCTCGCGGGCTTCATCCCGCTCGGCGAACTTGCCGCGCTCGCCAACGCCGGCACGCTTGCCGCCTTTACCGCAGTGTCGGTCTGCATGCTGATCATGCGTCGCCGCGCACCCGATGCGCCGCGCACGTTCCGCACGCCATTGCCGTGGGCGGTCGGCGGCATCGCGGTATTCGGCTGCATCTATCTCTTCTTCAGCCTGCCGCTGCAGACCCAGCTCTGGTTCCTGGTCTGGAATGTCGGCGGGCTGGGCGTCTATTTCCTTTACGCGCGCTCGCGCGCGATCATCGCCTGAGGCATCGCTGTCGCCACAATAGGAGAGCGACCGAAAAGCGGTTGCATACAGAGGCTTCACCATGCAGGCTGGGGAC
>NZ_JAEMQX010000064.1 GCF_016463645.1 Sphingopyxis sp.
GGGGACAGCCGCCCCGCGACCACCGCCCCGTCCCTCCGCGCCCGGCCGGAACGCCGCGCCCCTATGTGCCGCGTCCGTCGGAAACCGCGGGTGCCGCCGCGCAGCCGATTCCGGCCACCCCGCGCGCGCCGCTTCCCGTCGCGGCGGTCCCGGCCGATGCGACGACCGCCGCCGCCAGCGGCGTGGTCGCCGGGCCTGATTTTGCCACGCTCGGCGTCACCACCGGACAGGCGGCCACCGCGCTCGCCGCCTTCCGCATCAGCTGCCCCTCGGTCCAGCGCCGTACCGATACGAGCGGCCTGACGCAGGGCGCCGACTGGGCCGAAAGCTGCAATGCGGCGAAAGACTGGAAGGACGGCGACGCGCTCGCCTTTTTCACGCGCTATTTCGGCACGCTGCAGGTCGGCGCCGGCACCGCCTTCGTCACCGGCTATTATGAACCCGAAATCGCCGGTTCGCGTACGAAGCAGCCCGGCTATGACGTTCCCATCTATCGCCGACCCGCCGACCTCGTCGAAGTCGACCTCGGCCAGTTCGCCGACGATTTGAAGGGCCGCAAGATCCGCGGCCGCGTTGAGGGGAGCGATTTTACCCGCTATTACGACCGCACCGCGATCGAAAGCGGCGCGCTCGACGGGCGCGGGCTCGAAATCGCTTACGCCGCCGACGCCGCCGAATTCTTCTTCCTGCAGGTGCAGGGCTCGGGGCGTCTGCGCCTCCCCGACGGCGGTGTCATGTGGATCGGTTACGACACGCAGAACGGCCGCGGCTATGTCGGCATCGGCAAGCTGCTGCTCGACCGCGGCGAGCTCCAGCGCGGACAGGCGTCGATGCAGGGCATCCTCGATTATCTGCGCGCCGACCCCGTGCGCGGCGCCGCGGTGATGAACGAGAACCCGAGCTGGGTGTTCTTCCGCGAACTCACCGGCCCCGGCCCGCTCGGCGCGCTCGGCGTTCCGGTGACCGGCCGCGCGAGCGTTGCCGCCGATCCCCGATATGTGCCACTCGGTGCGCCCGTCTTCCTTTCGCTCGACCGCGCCGAACCCAATGGTCTCTGGGTCGCGCAGGACACCGGCGGCGCGATCAAGGGCGCCAATCGTTTCGACAGCTTCTGGGGCGCGGGCGACGAGGGGCGCGCGATCGCCGGTGGCATGGCCGCGCGCGGCGCGGCGCTGCTCCTGCTCCCGCGCGCCAGCATCGCACGGCTGATCCCGGCGCCGGTGCCGGATCGCTGACATGCCGCGGCGCCTCGCCCCCGAGGAAAGCGCGCTGTGGAAAAAGGTCGCGGCGACGGTGACGCCGCTGCCCAAAGCCCCGGCACCGCTCGCGCCCGCGGCGCCGCCGAAGCCGACGCCGCGAAGCGGCGCCGTCCCCGCCGCGCCATCGCGCCCGGCGCCGGCGAAACTGCCGCCGCCGCGCCGCACGCATCAAACCGCGACACTCGATGGCCATTGGGACCGCCGCCTGCGCAAGGGGCTCGTCCGCCCCGATATGAGCATCGACCTCCACGGCCACACGCTCGCCTCCGCGCAGGCTCTGCTCGACGACGCCATCGGCCGCGCGCTGTTGCGCGGCGCGCGCGTGCTGCTCGTCGTCGCGGGGCGGCTCCGCCCGGGTGCCGACCGCCTGCCGCAGATGCACGGCGATCCCCGCCCGCGCGGCGCGATCCGCGCCTCGCTGCCCGACTGGCTCGCCTTTTCGCCGCATGCCGATGGGATCGTCGCGCTCCGCCCGGCGCATATCAGCCACGGCGGGGCTGGCGCGGTCTATGTGATCCTTCGCCGCAGCCGCGAGGATTAGAGGAAAACGCGCATCAATATGCCGCGATAGATGGCGGTCAGCTTGTGGAGATCGTCGACCGCGACCGCCTCGTCGAGCTTGTGCATCGTCGCGTTGGTCAGCCCGAATTCGACCACCGGGCACAGCGCATGAAGAAAGCGCGCGTCCGATGTGCCGCCCGTCGTCGACATTTCGGGCTGCAGATCGGTCTCGGCATGGATCGCCTCGGCGACCAGCCCGGACAGCTCGCCCGGCGGGGTCAGGAAGGCCTCGCCCGAAATCTTGCCCAGCACCTTCGCGCCCGGCTCGACGTCGTGTGCGATCCGCTCGATCATCGCGACGAGATCGGCGCCGCGATGCCGGTCGTTGAAGCGGATCGACAGCCGCGCGCGTGCCGAGGCGGGGATGACGTTGGTCGCGCCATTACCCACCTCGATATCGGTGAATTCGATGTTCGACGGCTGGAACCAGTCGGTCCCGGCGTCGAGGCTCACCGACTCGATCGCCGCCAATATCCTCACCAGCTTGGGAATCGGATTGTCGGCGAGGTGCGGATAGGCGACATGCCCCTGCGTACCCGGCACGTCGATCCAGATATTGACCGACCCGCGGCGCCCGATCTTCACCATGTCGCCGAGCCTGTTCACCGACGTCGGCTCGCCGACGACGATCATGTCGGGCTTCACCCCGCGCGCGTCCATATGCTCCATCAGCGCGCGGGTGCCGAAGATCGCGGGCCCCTCCTCGTCGCCGGTGATGATCAGGCTGATCGTCCCCGCGTCGACCGGCGTCGCGGCGGCCGCTGCGACGAAGGCCGCGATCGATCCCTTCATGTCGACCGCGCCGCGGCCATAGAGCAGATCGCCGCGCACTTGCGGATCAAAGGCCTCGCCCGTCCAGCCCACCCCCGGCGGCACGACATCGAGGTGTCCGGCGAAGCCGAAATGTTTCGTGCCCCTTCCGGTCCGCACCGCGAGCAGATTCTCGACCGGCCCGTCGGGTTCGATCCCGTCGATGAAGCGCTCGACGGTGAAGCCCAGCGGCGTCAGCGCCGCCTCGAGCGCATCGAAGACGGCGCCCGTGGCGGGGGTGACGCTCGGCGCGGCGATCAGCGCCTTGGCGAGTTCCAGGGGATCGACATGATGGGTCATGCCCGCCCTTTACGCCTTCGCACGGCGCGAAGTCGAGGCTTTGCACCGCGCATCCTTTATGCGAAACAAAGGAGGAACAAACTCCATGAGGACTGTCATGCCCAAGCTCGATCTCGACGCCATCCCGCAAACCAACACGACGGGCTATCCCGCGCCCCATGACAAACCCGTGCAGGGCCGCTGGTACCGCCGCCTCGCGCCGCCAACGGGCCTCAGCGACTTTGCCGCGAGCCATGTCGTGCTCAGACCCGGAGCCTGGTCGTCGCAGCGCCACTGGCACGACGGCGAGGACGAGATGCTCGTGATGATTTCGGGCGAGGCGGTGCTGGTCGAGGACGACGGCCGCTGGTCGATGCGGGCGGGCGACATCGCGGTATGGCCGAAGGGCAGCACGAACGGCCATCATCTGATCAACGAATCGGATGCCGACTGCGTCTTCGTCGCATTGGGCGGCGGCAAGAAACATGACACCGGCGGGGGCTATTCGGACATCGACATGCTCTTCACGCCCGACGGCTATTTCCACAAGGACGGCACGCCCTATCCGGCGGCGCGAATTCCCTAGCGGACCTCGAAACCGAGCAGGGTGAAGCGCGCCGGCGCGGTCGCGAAGACGCCGTGGCCGCGTGCCGAGGCCGATCCGAAGACGAGGCCGATCCGGTCGATATCGGCGAGCGCCGCCCCGATCGCGCCGGGGTTCGCCCCGGCGGTCCGCCCCATCACCGAAATCCAGTCCGGATCGTCGAGCCTGACGCGCATCTCATGTTCGCCCGGCGCGATCTCCTGCACGGTCGCGGCGGGTGCGTACCAGCGATAATGTTCGTAGCGGCCCTTCGCCGACCAGTTGTCGCCGCGCCGCTGGAAATAGAGCGAAACGGTGGCGGGCGCATCCTCGCTTTCCTGCGGCACGAACCGCGTCCCCGGTCGCGCGTCGACGCGGTAGCGCAGGGTGATGGTCGACGCCGCCGGAATCGGGCGCGAGCGGAACGTCACATAATGGACATGCCCCGCCTCGCGGCTGCCGACGGGAAAGTCGAAATACCACCCGTTCCGTGCAGGCCGCGGCTGCAGCGGCATGCCTTGCGAATAATTCTTGCCGCGGATGACCGGGCCGATCACCCATTGCGCGGCGCCGGGTGCGGTAAAGGCGGCCGCCGCCGCGGCGCCCGCGACGAGGCTCAGGACGATGGCCGACAGGATAAGGGGCCTGCGCATGACGCCAGACTAGCCCGACAACCTTATCGCGTCCTGAACGACCCGCGTGCCGTCAATCGGCCACCGGCCCCTCGAACTTCTCGATCACCCAGTCCTCGGCCTGCGCGCCGCCGATCCATTCCTGCATGCACGGATGGCTGATCACCGCCTGGCAATAGGCGGCGGCGAAGCGCGGCAGCGGGATCGAGTAAGTGACGAAGCGCGTCACCACCGGCGCGAACATGATGTCGGCCGCCGACCAATCGCCGAAGAGGAAGTCGCCCTCGCCGCCGAAACGCGCGCGCGCCTCGGCCCAGATCTGGAAGATGCGCACGACGTCGGCCTGCACTTCGGGCAGCAGCTCGGCGGGCGGATAGGCGCGCCGGATGTTCATGCTGTGATTGCGGCGGAGCGCGGCGAAGCTCGAATGCATTTCGGCCGCCATCGACCGCGCCATTGCGCGCGCCGCCATGTCCCCGGGCCAGAATCCCTTCGTGCCGCCGGTCTTTTCGTTGAGATAGTCGATGATCGCGAGGCTGTCCCACACGACGATATCGTCGCCGTCCCACAGGATCGGCACCTTGCCCCCCGACGGCGCGAACTCGTCGCCCTCGCGCCGCTGGCTCCACTCCTCGTCGTAAAGCGGGACGGTGACTTCCTCGAACGGCAGCCCGCTATGCTTGACCGCAAGCCAGCCGCGCAGGCTCCAGCTGGAGTATGCCTTGTTGCCGATGAACAGTTTCATTGGATCTCCTTGTCCCCTCCCTCAGGGGGCGGGACGCAAAGGTCAACTCTCGACCGCCTCCAGCACCGCGGTGCGCAGTTCGGCGATGCCCATGCCCTTTTCGCTGCTCGTCGCGATCACCCCGGGGTGGGCGGCAGGGTGCCTGCGCGCCTCGGTCTCGGTCGCGGCGTGCACCGCTTCGAGTTCGGTCGCCTTGATCTTGTCGGCCTTGGTCAGCACGATGCGATAGCTCACCGCGGCGACGTCGAGCATCTCCAGCACCTCGCGATCGACGTCCTTGATCCCGTGACGGCTGTCGATCAGCACCAATGTGCGTTTCAGGACCTGCCGCCCGCGGAGGTAATCATTGACGAGGAAGCGCCACTTTTTGACGACGTCCTTCGGCGCCTTCGCGAAGCCGTATCCCGGCATGTCGACGAGCCGGAACACCAGCGGCGACCCCACATCGAAATAGTTGAGCTCCTGCGTCCGCCCCGGCGTCACCGACGTGCGTGCGAGCCCGTTCCGGTTCGTCAGCGCGTTGAGCAGCGACGACTTGCCGACGTTCGACCGCCCGGCAAAGGCGATCTCGGGAACGCTCGGGCCCGGCAGATGCTGGAGGGCGGGCGCCGATTTCAGGAAGGCGATCGGGCCCGCGAACAGCTTGCGCGCCCGTTCCGCCCTGTCCTCCGCGCCCGGACCGATCTCGCTCACTTCGCCGGGGCCGCCTTCAGCTGCGGGAACTTGCGGTACATCCACTGCTGCTGCCCGATCGACAGGATATTGTTGGTGATCCAGTAGAGCAGCAGGCCCGCCGCAAACGGTGCCATGATGAACATGAACAGCCACGGCATGATCTTGAACACCTGCTGCTGCACGGGGTCGGTCGCCTGCGGATTGAGACGGAACTGCAGGAACATCGTGATGCCGAGGATCACCGCGAGAATGCCGATCGACAGGATCGACGGGGGGGTGAAGGGCAAGAGGCCGAACAGGTTCAGGATGTGCAGCGGATCGGGTGCCGACAGATCCTTGATCCACAGGATGAACGGCTGGTGCCGCATTTCGATCGTCAGCATCAGCACCTTGTAGAGCGCATAGAAGATCGGGATCTGGATCAGGATCGGCAGGCAGCCGGCGAGCGGATTGATCTTCTCGTCCTTGTAGAGCTTCATCAGCTCCTGCTGCATCTTCGGCTTGTCGTCCTTGTACCGCTCCTGCAGCACCTTCATCTTGGGCTGGACGAGGCGCATCTGCGCCATCGATCCGAACTGGCGCTGCGCGATCGGGAACATGAGCGCACGAATGATCAGCGTCAGCACCATGATCGCGACGCCGAAATTGCCGACCTGCTTGAACAGCCAGTCGAGCAGCTTGAAGATCGGCACCTCGAAAAATTCGAACCAGCCCCAGTCGATCGCGTTCGACAGGCGCGTGATGCCCTGATCATTTTCATAGCGCTGAAGTGTGTAGACTTCCTTGGCGCCCGCGAAGATGCGGCTGGTCGTCGTCACCTGCTTGCCCGGCGCGACCTGTGTGAAGTCGCGCGCGAATAGCGTCTGGTAATTGTTCGCGGCGGGCGAACTGATCGATGCGGTGATGCGTTCGCCTTTGGCGGGCACGATAGCGCCGAGCCAATATTTGTCGCTGAATCCGAGCCAAGCACCTGAGCCATAACGCACGCTGCGGTTAGGGGCCTCTTCGACATCGTCATAATCGGTATCGATGACCGTCTTGCCGTCGAGATAGCCGGTCGGACCGACGTGTATCGTGACGCTATCCTGCTCGTGCGGATCGGTGGGGGTGCCCAATCGATCAAGCAGCGCGTAGCTGCTCAGCGAAACCGGGGCGGTGCCCGTATTGGCGATCGTCTGCTTTGCGGTGATCAGATAATCGGCATCGATGCTGTACTCGATACGGAACGTCTGGCCGGTCGTGTTCGCCCAGCGCAGCGTCACCGGCGTTGTCGGAGTCAGCTTGTTACCCGTCGCTGTCCAGACGGTGTTCGCGTTCGGGACCTGGATGCCCTGCGCCGCCCAGCCGAGGCTCGCGAAATAGGCCGCCGGCGTGCCGCCGGGCGCGAACAGTCGCACTGCGGGCGAACCCTTCTTGATCGTCTGGCGATATTTGTTGAGCGTGATGTCGTCGACGCGCGCGCCGACGAGGTTGATCGACCCCTTGATCGCGGGGGTGTCGATCGGGACACGCTGGCCTTCGGCAAGCACGACGTCAACGGGCCGGATCGCTTGTGCCGCGGGTGCGGTGGGGGCACCGGGTGTCGGCAGCGCACCGGGCTGGCCCTGCGCCGTGGCCGGTGCCGCGCCGGGAGCGCCCGCAACAGTCTTCGTCACATCGGGCTTGTCGGGCGTCGGAAAGAATTTCTCCGAAACGAAGTTCCAGCCGATCAGGATGGCCACCGACAGCAAAATCGCCGCGATCATGTTACGCTTGTCGTCCACGCTCTTCGGTCTCTCTTCGTCTAAACAGGATGTCGGGAATGATTATGGAACGGGGTCGTACCCGTGCCCTCCCCATGGATGGCAGCGCAATAGCCGCTTTGTCGCCAGCCAGCCACCCTTGATCGCACCATGGCGGCGGAGTGCGACGATCGCATATTCGCTGCACGACGGCGCATAACGGCAGGTGGGGGGCAGGATACGGGACGGGCCAAGCTGCCACCCGCGCGCGATGAGGATCAGCAGGCGGGCGATCATGGCGCCTTTGCCGCCAGTTTCTTCGCTGCGCGCTTCAGCGCCGAATCGAGATGTTCGCCCAGCTCGGCGAATTCCATTTCGTTGGCGCCGGGGCGGCCGATCAGCACATGGTCGGCGCCGGCGATCCCCGATTCGGGCAGCGCGGCGCGCGCGAGTTCGCGAAAGCGCCGTTTCATCCGGTTGCGCGTCACCGCGTTGCCGACTTTCTTGCTGACCGTATAGCCGATGCCCCGCATATCGTCGCCGTCGCCGCGATGGCGGACCAGCAGCACGAAGCCGGGCATGGGAAAGCGAAGGCCGCGGTTCGCGGCCAGAAAATCGCTACGTTTTGAAAGCGTTCGCACCAGCGGAGCTGGCGACGAAGCGTCGGCGATCAGGCCGACAGCTTCGCGCGGCCACGAGCGCGGCGGGCGGCCAGAACCTTGCGGCCGCCGACGGTTGCCTTGCGGGCGCGGAAGCCGTGACGGCGCTTGCGCACGAGGCGGCTCGGTTGATAAGTGCGCTTCATCGCGGTTTTCCCTAGATCTCGTCAAATGCTGCAACAGAAAAGGGCCGCCAAGCGTGGGCGGCCACTGTTGGAGGCGCGGATAAGCAAGAGTCGGTGGAAAGTCAATCGCCATCTGGCTTTTCCAGCGCGGCGCGCGCCCGGCGCCGCGCGGCGCTGACGCGGCGCATGATGCGGTCGGCCCAGTTGCCGTATCTGGGGTGCCGCCGCTTGAAGCGGACATAGGCCCGTTTGGCCCAGGCGCTGTTCTGCAGGCACAGCATCAGCCCGACCGGAAAGACAATCAGGAAACCCGGACCGGGCAGCGGTCCGATCGCGATGCCGGTGATCATCAGCAATATGCCGAGCGCGAACAGCGCAGTGCGAACCTGCGCGTTCGACCGCATCCGCTGATAGAGGCTCCGCTTCGCCATGGGAGCGATGTGGGGCAGGGGGCGGCGTGTTACAAGGCTAAAGCAGCTTGGCGCGCGGGGCGACAATCGCGAACGGTGGTTTCGGGGGAGGCGGACGTCGCATGGACGTCGGGGCAACCCGGGCGGCCGGCGGTCAGGCAAACCACTCCGGAAAATCGCGAAAACTTTTCAGCCTGTTGTTGAAGAAGCGAGCAATGAATGCCGTGTCGGTCTTCTGAAAATATTCGCCATGGGTGAAGAGGCCGTTGCACCCTTCTTCGTCAGCGGGGAAAAACTGATTCCTGGTCAATGTGAACTGGAATGAGGCCTGATTCCCGACACTTCTGATCAGGCTGATTTCCTTGATCCTGATCGGATCCGGGTCGAGTTTTCCTCCGGACATTCCATACTCTCGAAAGAAAAGATAATTGTAGAGTACGCCCCCCACATTTTCCGAGACCGGATATTCGAACTCGACTTCGATGGCCCGTGCGTCGACCCAATCCGAAACGGCGTCGGGAGGCAAGCCCGGCGCCTTGTTCATAAACGCAACCAGGTCATGAATTTGTTGTTCGCACTCCGCACGCCGGAAAGGTTTCGCCTTCGCCGGGGGAATGATTGTGCAGGCTTGCGTTGCGGACGATGCCAACAGTGTCGCGCCGGCCGCGCCAATACCCAGCAATTCACGGCGTGCAATCACGAATACCCCCCTCCTTTGCCAGGCGACATCTGTCGAGGATGGCACGGCGTCCTTGCGTCCGCAATCGGTCGCTAGCCGCCCTTCGCAGGGCGACGGGGCTGGACAAGCCCGCGCCGCTCTGGTGAAGCGCGGGGCATGGCCGAGGTCAAACTGCATCCCGACTGGCTCGCACGCGTCGGCGGCGAATTCGAGCAGCCCTATATGGCGGCGCTGAAGCAATTTCTGGCGGGCGAGCGCGCGAAGGGCAAGGCGATCTTTCCGCGGCCGCGCGACTGGTTCGCGGCATTGGACGCGACGCCGCCGCAGGATGTGCGCGTCGTGATATTGGGGCAGGACCCCTATCACGGGCCCGGGCAGGCGCATGGCCTCTGTTTCTCGGTGCAGCCGGGGGTGCGCACGCCGCCGAGCCTCGTCAATATCTACAAGGAAATGCGCAGCGACCTTGGCATCGCGCCCGCATCGCACGGCTATCTGAAGCATTGGGCAAGCCAAGGCGTGCTGCTGCTCAACAATTGCCTGACGGTCGAAAGCGGCATGGCCGCATCGCATCAGGGCAAGGGGTGGGAGAAGTTCACCGACGCGGTCGTCGCGGCGGTTGCGGCCGATCCGGCGCCCAAGGTCTTCATCCTGTGGGGCAGCCATGCGCAGAGGAAGGCGGCGAATGTCGCGGGGCTCGGCGCGGGAAGCCCGCACCTGATCCTGCGCGCGCCGCATCCTTCGCCCTTGTCGGCGCACAACGGTTTTTTCGGGTCGCGGCCGTTCAGCCAGGCCAACGCCTTCCTCGAGGCGCAGGGACGCGGCGCGATCGACTGGCGGCTGCCCGAAACGCCCGACATCGCCGCGGCATGAGCCTGCTTTCCGATCCGCTTACCCTGCTCGCGGTGGTGGCCGCGGTGATTCTGCTCGGGCTCGCCAAGGGCGGGCTGTCGGGGGTCGGCGCGCTCGCGACGCCGCTCGTCGCATTGGTGCTGCCGCCGACGATCGCCGCCGCGCTGCTGCTGCCGATCCTGATCGTGCAGGACGTCGTCAGCGTGTGGTCGTTCCGCAAGACGTGGGACGGCTGGGTGATCGCGTGGATGCTGCCCGGCGCGGCCGCCGGGATCGCGGCGGGATATCTCTATGCCGAGCGCGTCGACGAGGCGAAGCTGATGGCGGCGCTCGGCGCGATCACGCTGGCGTTCGGGCTTTATCGGCTGTGGGTCGAACGCGGCGGCCGCGTCGTCGCGGCGTCGACCTCGCCGGGCTGGGTCGGCAGCCTGTTCGGCGTGGCGACGGGCTTCACCAGCCAGATCGCGCACGCGGGCGGGCCGCCGTTCCAGATGTGGGTGACGCCGCGCCGCCTGCCGCACCTCGTCTTCGTCGGGACGAGTTCGATCCTGTTCGCGGCGATCAACTGGATGAAGGTGCCCGCCTATATCGCGCTCGGCGCCTTTCCGCACGAGGTGCTGGTCGCCGCCGCGCTGCTGATGCCGCTCGCGATCGGATCGACCCTGCTCACCGTGCGCTGGCTGAAACGGATCGATGGCGCGCGCTTCTATGTTATCATCTATCTGCTGATGGTCCTGCTCGGCGCCAAGCTGGTGTGGGACGGGCTCGCGGCTTGAAGGCAGGAGGCGAAGCGATGGTACAGGCGCGGTGGAACGGCGCGGTGATCGCCGACAGCGACGACACGGTCGTCGTCGAAGGCAATCATTATTTCCCGCGGGGCGCGGTCGATCCGGCCGTGCTGTCGGACAGCGCGACGACGAGCATCTGCCCGTGGAAGGGGCTTGCGCACTATCACCATGTCACCGTCGGCGGGCAGGTGAACGCCGATGCGGCCTGGTATTATCCCGACCCTAGGGAAGCCGCCGAGGCGATCCGCGACCGGGTCGCCTTCTGGAAAGGCGTCGAGGTCGGCTGACCCCTTGTCCATGACCGATGCCATCCAGATACTGGTCGACGCCGACGCCTGTCCGGTGAAGGACGAAATCTATCGCGTCGCGTGGCGGCACGAGGTGGCGGTGAAGGTCGTCAGCAACAGCCGGCTGCGCGTGCCCGAGCATCCGCTGATCGAGCGCGTCGTGGTGTCGGACGGGTTCGACGCGGCCGACGACTGGATCGCCGGGGCGGCGCATGCCCGGAGCATCGTCGTCACCGCCGATATCCTGCTCGCCGACCGGGCGTTGAAGGCCGGCGCAAGCGTGCTGGGCCCGAACGGCAAGCCCTTCACCCTGGCCTCGATCGGCCCCGCGATCGCGACGCGCGCGATCATGGCCGACCTGCGCGCGGGAATGGGCGACGGCATGGGCGGGCCGCCGCCCTTCTCGAAGGCCGATCGCTCGCAATTCCTGCAGGCGCTCGACGCGGCGCTGGTGCGGCTGAAGCGCGGTTAGCATTTTTCTTCGCTGTCTTTTCAGTGCTTTGTGAAATTTTTCCCGGCGAGTGATGGCGATCACGGCCGGGCGTGCGGACGCGCGGCATAAGCAGGCCATCGGGAACGCCCCGAGCCCAATTCGAAACAGATCAACGAATGTGAAAAGGAAGAGACAATGACCAAGAAGATGATCCTCACCCCCGTGCTCGCCCTGACCATCGCCCTGTCGGCAACTCCCGCGATGGCGCAGTCGGCGCAGCCCGCGCAGGGCGGCATGACGGTGACCTCGAACCCCGTGCAGATCCTGATCGGCCTGCTGCTCCCCGCGGTGCAGAAGGTCCGCGAAGCCGCGGCGCGCTGATTTCGCGATTTCGTCTCCGCTCCGGCCCACCGCGCCGGGGCGGAACCACGGCCCTCCCGCCCCCGCGACCCGGGCGGGAGGGCTGACTATTTCAGGCGATGCGGGTGATCAGTTGCCCGCGCGGCGGTGCATCACGAAGGCGAGCAGCAGCGCTGCCGTGATCACGCCGACGAGCATGCCCGCGGTCGTCGTGACCATCGTGACCGAGCCCGCCGGATCGTTCGAGTTCCACGCGCCGCTCTGCGTGCGGTCGATCATCCACCAGGCGCCGGCGACGACGATCAGGTCGAGCAGGACCAGCCCGAGCAGTGCACGCGTCGATTTCTTCATCGATATTCCTCCCCCATTTTCTTTTGGTGCCGCGACCGTATCACGATATCGCGGGCTGCCCATCGCGAAATCGCACGGCTTGACCGCGGTGGCGGCGCGCGACATTCTGGCGCCATGCCGCGGCTTTACACGAGCTTTGCCGAATTCTGGCCCTTTTACCTGCGCGAACACAGCAAGGCGTCGACGCGCGCGCTGCACTATGTCGGGACGAGCCTCGTCGTGCTGATCGCCGTCGCGGCGGTGCTGAGCGGGCGCTGGGCATGGCTGGTCGCGCTGCCCGTCGCGGGCTATTTCTTTGCGTGGGTCGCGCATTTCGGGGTCGAGAAGAACCGGCCGGCGACCTTCACCTATCCGCTGTGGAGCCTCGCGGCCGATTTCCGGATGTGGGCGATGTGGCTCACCGGACGGCTGGGGCCCGAACTCGACCGGGCCGGCGTCGTGCGGGAAAATCGATCAGACTGAGCGGAAGCGCCCTCTGGCGCTTGTTGCGATTCATTCTTAACTTGGCGCTTCGTCCTGCCGGAGATGCGCCATGTCCCACGACCTGATCAAGACCTTCACCTATCTTTCGATCCATCTGACGATCGGCTTCAGCGTCGCCTATGTGCTGACCGGGTCGGTCGCGCTCGCGGGCGGGATCGCGATCATCGAGCCCTGCATCAATGCCGTCGCATTCTTCTTCCATGAAAAGGCGTGGAAGCGCATCGGCGCCCGGCGTAAGCTGCTCGCCGCCTGAGGAATCCGAGTCCCGGCGCCTTTCCGTTTCGCCCCCTCGAAGGAGATAGAGCATGACCGTCAATCGCGCATCCGCCCGCTACGAAGGCTTCGGCAAGGAGGGCAAGGGGTCGATCACGACAAAGTCGGGGGTGCTCGACAAGCAGCCCTATGGTTTCGGGACGCGCTTCGAGGGCCAGCCGGGGACGAACCCCGAGGAACTGATCGCTGCGGCGCACGCGGCCTGCTTCACGATGGCGCTGTCGTTCGGGCTCGCGCGCGCGGGCTATAATGGCGACACGCTGGAGACGAGCGCCGCGGTGACGCTGGAGCAGCAGGACGGCGGCTTCACGATCACCAGGTCCGCGCTGACGCTGACCGGCAAGGTGCCGGGGATCGGTGCCGACGAATTCGCGAAGATCGCCGGGGAAGCCGAGAAGAATTGCCCGGTGTCGAAGCTGCTCAATTGCGAGATCACGTTCGAACACAGCCTCGAGGCCTAGGCGGCGTAGCGCAGCGGCGGGGGCAGCTCGTCTTCCATGAAGGCGAAGGCGCCCTGCGCCGGCGGAAGCAGCGACCAGCTTTGCAGCACGCGATGGCGGCGATGGCCGATATGGCTTTCGATCAGCACGAGTTCGCGCGGAGTCCACCGCCAGGCCATCGGAGCCGGGTCGAAGTCGCAGGCACCGTATCCTAGCGTGATGTGGGGCCGCAGCCCCGACTTTCGATGCATCGGTTCGATGCCTTGCGTTTCCAGCAGCGCGACGATGCCCTCATAGAGATGGCGGATGCCGCCGATGCTTCCGACGGTGGTGAGTTCCGCACCCATTTCCCGGCTCATGATGCGTCCAAAGGGAATGTGGCTCGCAGCGGGGAGGCCGGATGCGAATGCTGCCGCGACACGCTGGCGCAGAAAAGGCTGCGGCTCGGCCGTTTCGGCGATCGTGCAGAGCGTGAGGTGATAATTTTGCGGTTTCAGCCCCGCGAACAGGTCGCCCGCGACGGGCGGCAACTGGCGGGCGAGCCAGCCGGCGCGGTCGGCGGCGACCTGAAAACCCAGGAAATATCGGAACATCGGGTCCATCGTCCATTCCTCCGAATCGGATCAATGTTCCCATTATGTTCTCATCGTTCCCGAGAGTCGAATCCTTCCGCTACTTGTCTTCCGGCGCCATGCGCGTGACGTGGATATAGGTCGCCTGCCAGCTGTCGCCGTTCCGCCGGAAGATGTCGGTGAATCGGATGCGGGCGCGGAAGGGCTTGCCCGCCGAGCGGCCCGACAGGACCGTCTCGGCGCTCGCGAGGCCGGCGTCCTTGCCGAGCGGCAGGATGACGCGATCGGTTAGCGTCACCGGGTCATAATCGTCGTCGGGCCCGGTCCAGCCGTCGATGAAGAAAGCCTTGCCATAGCGCTTGCCGCTGCCGTCGATGAAGACGAGATCGTCGGCGACCATGCGTTCGAGCGCCGCGCGATCCTGCGCGATCTGCGCCGCGTCGAACGCGTCGGCAAAGGCGCGGAGGCTCGCCACGTCGTCTGCGGGTGCATCGGCAGCAAGTGCGGGAGCCGTCATGCCGAAAGCCAGCGCAATCATAATCGTTCCTCGCATGGCGCCTCCCTCCGTCGCTGTGCCGCCCCTTATTGTGCCGGACGGCAGTCCTTCAGCCAGATGATATGCTTATACTCGTCGAAATCCTCGACGGTGCCGGTCAATTTGATGCTCTTGTTCGGCTTGAGCTGGAGCGAATAGGCGGCCTGGCCCGGTGCCATATAACACACGATGTCGGTCTTGAACGGCGCCTGGTTCGGCAGACGGATCGCTTGCTCATACGGCTGGGGAATCTTGTAGCCGACGCGGAAATCCCTGCCGTCCTTGGTCACATAGTCGACGAGGCCGTCGATCGTGAACTGTTTCCCCTTGTAGCGGGTGAGGATGCCCGCGGCGTTGCGTTCGGTATCTTTCGACACTTGCTGCGAAAAGCTCAGCGAATTCATCTTCACCGGCGCGGCGGCCACGGTTGTCGCGGTTGCGCCCTTCTTCGCCGCGGCCGCGCCCGCCTTGCCGCCCTTGATCTGGTTCAGCATGCCGCACATTTCAGCCATCGCGGCGTCGGCCTTGGTTGCCTGTCCGGCGCGCAGCCTGGCCTCCATGACGACGGTGCCGATTCCACCGGTCTGCGTCGCGGTGATCTGGATCGGAAAAGCGCGCACGGTGCCGGTCATCGGCTGTTCGATCAGCATCGAGCCATATTCGGCCTCGTCCGCCATGATGTCGTAGCCCTTGGCTGCGACGAGTCCGCGCATCTGCCCGATCGCGACCGCCGGCGGGAGGTCGGCGACGGTTACCGCGGCGGTGAAGCGCAGCCCGGTGATCGGGTTGCCCTTCTTGACGAAAGCTTCCTCGCAGGTCGCGGCGTTGGCGGTGCCGGCGGCAAAAAGCAGGGCGGCCGGCGCGAGCGCGACAGCAAGGCGGAAACGGGGTGTGATGCGCATGGGGGCTCCTGGACTGTTATATGGTCTGCGACCTTATCTTGTCCCGCCGGTCTGCCGCAGCCGGCGGTCCGCCGCAATGGCTAAGTTACCGGGATAATGGCGCTTTGCGGGACGGCGTGTGTCCCGCCGATCCGTGCTTGACCTCAACCGGGCTTGAGCTTTCATAAGGCGAGGGCATTTGATTCGCGAACGGAGCCTTGTCCATGCTGCACTACCCCGCCGCCTCTCCCCCGGGCCTCGACGATAGCGATGGCGAAGCGCCTGCGGCATCCTTTCTGACGCGCTATCTGGCGCGCATCGGCCACAAGGGACCGGTCGCGCCGACGCTCGATGTGCTGGCGGCGTTGCAGGCGGCGCATATCGCGGCGATTCCGTTCGAGGCGATCGACGCGCTGACCGGCGCCGGAATCGACATCGGCGCCGACGCCATCGACGCCAAGCTGATCGGGCAACGGCGCGGCGGCTATTGCTTCGAGCAGAATGCGCTGTTCCTTCGCGCGCTGCAGGCGATCGGCTTCGATGCAGAGGGGCTGCTCGGCCGCGTGCGCTGGCTGCTCCCCGACGATGCGCCGCCGACGCCGCGCACGCATATGGTTGTGCGCGTGAAACTCGACGGCCGGCCATGGCTCGCCGACGCCGGTTTCGGCGCGGCGGTGCCGCCGCAGCCGCTCGCGATGGACAGCGAGGACCCGCAGGCAACGCGCCACGAAAGCTATCGTATCGTGCGGCACGGCGCCGAATGGCAGGTCGCGGCGTCGATCGAGGGCGAATGGCGCACGCTCTATCGGCTCGAGAATGTCTCGCCGCCCACGATCGATTACGAACTCGGCAACTGGTACACTTCGGCGCATCCGGACTCGCATTTCCGCCACCAGCTGATCGCGGCGCGCACGACCGCCGAGGCGCGCTACGGCCTGCGCGACAACCGGCTGACGACGCGGCTGACCGACGGGCGCATCGACCGGCGCTACCTGAGTGCCGACGAGATCGAGCGCGCGTTGGCGGAGATTTTCCTGCTGCCCGTGCGGCCGCACTGGCGGCCCGCGATCGAGCGCGCCGCGACCGCCGAGATCGTCGGTTAGCCGCACCGCGACTTGACTCGCCGCGGCGATGGTCTTTTCATGCTCCGACAAGACAATAGCAGGAGCGGAAAGCCATGGGCCTCGTCGCATCGCAGCGGGTTTTCGAGCGCCTGAAGGTCGCCCCCCTGACGCCATCGATCGGCGCCGAGATTTCGGGGGTCGATCTGGCGCAGGAGCAGGATGACGCGACGATCGCCGAAGTTCGCGCCGCGCTGCTCGCGCACAAGGTGATCTTCTTTCGCGACCAGTTCATCACGCCCGAACAGCATATCGCCTTTGCGCGGCGTTTCGGGCCGCTCGAAATCCACCCCGCGACGCCCAAGGGCCAGCCGAACCCCGAGGTGCTGCATATCGCGCACGGACCCGATTCGCGCGGGCGCGAGAATGAATGGCATTCGGACGTCACGTGGCGCGCCGAACCGTCGCTGGGGTCGATCCTGCGCGCGATCGAGGTGCCCGAGGTCGGCGGCGACACGCTGTTCGCCGACATGGCAGCGGCGTTCCGCGCCCTGTCGCCCGCGATGCAGGACTGGTGCCGCTCGCTGAGCGCGGTGCACGACATCGCGCGCGTCTTTGCGAAACGGCTCGGCAAGAGCGTCGAGGAACTGCACGAACAATATCCCCCGCAGCTTCATCCGGTCGTTCGCACCCATCCCGAAACGGGCGAGCAGGCGCTGTACGTCAACACCGCCTTCACCAGCCATATCGAAGGTGTGTCGGCCAAGGAGAGCGAGTGGCTGCTCGCGCATCTTCATGCGCAGGCGGCGGTGCCCGAAATCCAGTGCCGCTTTCGCTGGCGCGCGGGCTCGATCGCCTTCTGGGACAATCGCGCCGGGCAGCATTATGCGGCGTCGGACTATTTTCCCGCAGTGCGGCGGATGGAACGGGTGACGATCGCGGGCGACCGGCCCTTCTATCGCGACGAGCGCTGAGGGCGGGATGGCCGAGCCGAAACCGGTGCTGCTGTCGGGCGGCAATCCGCAAATCCCGAAGGGTTATGGCGACGCGCCGGTGCAGGCCTATATCGCGGCGATGCCGGGGTGGAAGTCGGGCGTCTGGAAGCGGCTCGACGGGCTGATCGAAAAGACCATTCCCGGCGTCGCGAAGGCGGTCAAATGGAATTCGCCATTCTATGGACCGCCTGGGCAGGGCGAGGAGCCGACGCACTGGTTCCTGAGCATCCATTGCTTCGACCGTTACATCAAGGTCGCCTTCTTTCGCGGGCAGTCGCTGAAACCGGTGCCGCCGGTCGCATCGAAGAGCGGCGACACGCGCTATTTCCATATCCATGAGGAGGACGCCGTCGACGAGGCGGCCTTCGCCGACTGGGTGAAACAGGCCGCGGCGCTGCCCGGCGAGAAGATGTGAGGGACGACATGGCGGCGGATCCGATCGACGCGAAGATCGCGGGGCTCGGCGACTGGCGCGGAGCGATGCTCGCGAAGCTGCGCGCGCTGATCCACGACGCCGATCCGGATGTCGGGGAAACGGTGAAGTGGCAGAAGCCGTCGAACCCGGCGGGCGTTCCCGTGTGGGAACATGCCGGCATCCTCTGCACCGGCGAAACCTACAAGGACAAGGTCAAGCCGACCTTCGCCAGGGGCGCGGCGCTCGCCGACCCGAAAAAGCTGTTCAATTCGAGCCTCGACGGCAACACGCGGCGCGCGATCGACCTGTTCGAGGGCGACAGCGTCGACGAGGCGGCGTTCAGGGCGCTGATCCGCGCGGCGGTCGAGGCGAATCTCGAAAAGCCGGCGAAAGCAAAAAAATAGCGCAAAAGCGGCGGGCTAGGCTGCCCTGCAATATCCGGGCTCGCCGCCGGGCAAGGGCCAGCGGCCGTGCACGACATGGCGGGTCTGGCCCGTCACGCTTTCGATAAGCAGCATCTCGTCGGCGGTCCATGCGACCGGTTCGATCGCCTCGGCACCGAGCCCGTCGCCGCGATAGTCGATCGTGACGTGAAGTTCGGGCGGCAGGTTGAAGTCCCTGAAACCATGCTGCTCGAAATATTCGGCAAGCTGCCGCTGGAATTCCCACGCCGCGGCAAGCGGCGCCGAACTTCGCAGCGTCGTCGCCTTGCGGCATTCGATCCGGTCGAACCGGACGGGAAAAGCACCGGCGCCGAATTCGTCCAGCCCGCGGATCACGAGTTCGAGGAAACCGGCGGGAGCTTCGGCCAGATCGCCAAAAGCTGCGAGCGTCATATGCAGCAGGTGGGCCCCGCGGCGCCGGTCGCTCCGCGGCAGCGCGTGAATGCGCGCCGCAATATCGGCCGGCGGCTTGACCATCAGATAGAGGGGGCGTCGTGCGAAAATCCTGCGCGGCATGATCGGTTCCTCCTGATGGCGAATCGATCATATCCATAGAACATAAAGAGAACATATTCCAGCGCGCAGATCGCCGATCAGTCGCAGCCCATCCCGTCCTTGCGCGCTGCCCATGCGATCGCGCCGTCGACCATGCGCATGTGGACCGGGTCGGACCATGCCTCGGCCTTGTGGCCGAGCGCGGAATAGAAGATGCGCGCGCGGCCTTCGCAGCGCCACCAGACGAGCGCGTGGTCGCCCATCCGCAGCTTCGGTTCGAGGCGCATCCCGGTCTCGTCGAGGCTGAGGAGAATGTGCGCGTCGGCGGCGGGCGGGGCGTCCCAGCTGTAATATTCGTCGGTCCACGGCCAGATCGCGGACAGGTGGCGCGTCGCCGGATGGCTGCGATCGGTGGGGATCAGCTTCGCCGCCTGGAACTTGTCGGCGCCGCCCGGGTGGCCGATGAACCTGCCGTTTCCGCGCATCCTGACGAACCAGTCGGGGTGGCTGCCGTCACCGGCGCTGTGGAGGCCGACAAAACCTCCGCCCCGGGCGATCCACGCCTGAAACGCCTCGCGCTGCGCCCCGGTGTAGATATCCCCGCTGGCGCTCGCAAAGACGACGACGTCGAACCGGGCGAGTTGCCGGGGGTTGAAGACCGCGGCGTTCTCGGTCGCGAAGCTGCTCCAGCCGCGTGCTTTCACCACAGCCTCGATCGCGGGCACCGCCTGTGCAATGCTGTCGTGGCGATAGCCGTTGGTCTTGCTGACGATCAGCACTGCGGGCCGGGCGAGCGCGGGAAGCGCCGGGGGAGCGCTGTCGAAGGTCGGCGCCGGGCGCCGCGGATCGGGCTCGGCGGGCGACGCCTGCAAGGCGAGCAGCAGCGCGGCGACGAGCTGGACGGCGACGATCATTGGCCTCTCCCGATATTCGGGCCGAGCCTAATGACACCGGTGCACCGGCGCAAGCGGGCGTGCGGAGCGTCGGGCTTTCGACTTCACTCCGCCGCGTCTTCCGCCTCCTTCGGCGTGACCTCGCGCTTGATCGCCGCGCTGATCGCGGCCCCCTGGCTATAGCCGTTGCGGAACGCTTCGCCCGTGTAACGGCCGCGAACATAGGCGAGATCCCACTCGGTCAGCGACGCGGCGACCTCGCTTTCCGGCGCGCTGTCGATCGCGGTCAGGATCGTGCTCGCGGCGGTCTCGCCCATATTCTTCGGCACCCGGTCGGTCAGCGTGCGCATCAGCGCATAATCGGCGATCTGGACAGGGGTCAGGCCGACGAGCGCGCGGCGCTCGACGATCACGACCGACATCACGATCACCGGTTTGGTCATCTTCATGAGGTGCGATCCGCCTGCGGCGGATTCGAAAAGCTTCACGCCGCCGACCATGCGCGCGGGCATGCCCTTGTTGTCGAGCTGCTGCGTCAGATGCCACGCAGTCGCGGGACCGTCCTCGCGCGGCGGCGACCAGTGCCTGGTCGAAGGATCGGAAAAATAGACCGGATGGGCCTTGCGAAAGGCCTTGAGGAAATCGTCCTTGTCGTCGACGAACAGGACGAGCGCGCTGGTGCGGCACGGCATCGCAGCGGGCTTCACACCCGCCGCCGCCGCGACCTTGTGCATGCGTGCCTCGAGGTCGGCGTTGCGTTCGGCGCTGAGGCCGACGACCGCGGGGCAATAGCTTCCTTCCTCGTAGCGCGGCAGCGGCTCGCCCGCGCGGACGACGGTCAGCGCGCGGACATAATGATCGATGACCTGCGCCTTGTCCTTGATCCCCTCGACGATGATCGCGTCGTCGGTCGTCCCGTCCTTCGCGGCGGCGGCGCCCGAAAGGCCGCCGAGCAGGACCGCGCCCGCAAGGCCGAGCGATTTCAGGCCGGCTTTCCCGATCGCCGAAGTCCTTGCCCTGTCCATCCTGGCCCCTTTCCGCCGCTGCCCGAAAGATAGTGATTTACTGTACTATAACAGTCAGGCAGCGGGATCGTCAACCGCGTCTGCTATTCGATGTCGTCGGACGGGTCGAGCCGCACGACCCACATCGGGCGGCCGTCGGGCGAGAGCGCGATGTCGTGCGACGGAACCATGTCGGCCCCGGTCTCGATCCAGCCGCGCCCGTCGCACTTGGGGCAGGGGACGCGGATCGAGCGGGCCGGTGCAGTGGACGATGTTCGACGGATGCGACATGGCGGGTTTTCCGAAATCGAAACGGGGCCGAACCTGTCAGCGGCAGCGCACATTGCCGCGGTCGATCGCGGCGCCGGCCGCCGCGCCGCCGATCGCGCCGAGCACGGTGCCCAGCGTTTCCGACCGGCCGTCGGCGATGACGTTGCCGAGCACGCCGCCCGCGATCCCGCCGACGATCAGCCCGGTCGACCCGTCGTTGCGGCGGCAATAATATTTATTGTCGCGCCCGCGATAGATGCGGTCATTGTCCGACAGGCGGCGTTCCCTGTACCGGCGGTCGTCGCGATAATAGCGGTCGGCATGATAGCCGCCATATTCGGGATCGGGGCGATCCCAGTCGTAGCGGCCGTAGCGGTCGTAGTAGGCGCGGTCGTAATAGCCATAGCCGCCGTCGTCATAGGCATAGCGGTCGCCCGTGCCGGCGCAGCCGCTCGCCAGCGCGGTCGCGGCGGCGAGGGGGAGGATCATCATTCTGTTCATCGGCATCACTCCGTCGGGATGCCGGACCGGTGCGGCGGGGCATCGCGTGGCCCCTCCATGAAGGATAGACCCGCGAGAGGGGGACGGAGTTCCGCCCGGCGGAATTACGCGATGGTAACCACGCCGTGCCATACGGCGTGCGATGCCGACCGAGATCGCCGCCCTGATCGACAAGCCGCTGCTGCTGGCGCTGGTGCTGGCGGTCGGCGCCGCCATCGGCGTCGCGACCGAGCGGATCGTCGAGCGGTGGAAGCGGGCGGAGCGGCGCGAACGGTGGCGGAAGCGCGGCGGAAAGAGCCGGTGGACGGGCGGCAGGGCGAGGGTCGTGCCGATCGCGCCGCCGCCGAAGGCGCTCGACCCGGTCGCGACGGCCGCCGGGCAACTGCGCGCGGTGATGGAGGCCAGTTTCACGGCGCGGCCGCTGCTGAACCAGGGCGAGCGGCGCCTGCTGTCGGTGCTCGACAAGGCGCTGGCCGAGGAAAGCCCCGGCTGGCGTGCGATGGGTCAGGTTTCCTTGGGCGAAATATTGGCGAGCCCCGACGAGACGGCGTTCCTTGCGGTCAATTCGAAGCGCGTCGACCTGCTGATCGTCGACGCCGACTGCCGCCCGCTCCACGCGGTCGAGATGCAGGGCA
>NZ_JAEMQX010000184.1 GCF_016463645.1 Sphingopyxis sp.
CATTGTTGATCGCCGCGCTCGTTCCGGTGAGTTCGTCCGACGGCCCCGCCTTTTCACGGAGTTGCTCATATTCGAACTTCAGCCGTTCGGTTTCGGTCGCGCGCTCGACAAGGTGAAGCAGGCGCGACGCCTCGAACGGTTTTTCGATGAAATCGAACGCGCCGCGGCGGATCGCGGCGACCGCGGTGTCGAGCCCGCCATGGCCCGAAATGACGATGATCGGCAGCGTCGGATCGAAGGCCTTGATCGCCTCGACCAGTCCGAGCCCGTCGAGCCGCGACCCCTGCAGCCAGACGTCGATCAGCGCCAGCGACGGCCGTCGCTGGCGGATCGCCTCAAGCGCCGAATCGCTGTCGAAAGCGGTCCGCGCCTCATAACCTTCGTCCTCCATGACTCCCGCGACGAGGTCGCAGATGTCGCGTTCGTCGTCGACGATCAGAATATCAAGCGCCATGATCTTCTCTGTCCTGCCGGTTCCGGATGCGTCCCGGAACCGATTCACCCTGTCCGATGCCTGCCTCGCCGCCCCTGCCGGCGAGCGCCCTCAGCCGATCGGGATGGAGCGTCAGTGTGACGCAGGTCCCGTCCCCCGCCGGATTGTCCGAAAACTCCAGTTCGCCATAATGTTGCTCGACGATCTTCTTGACGATCGCGAGCCCCAGGCCCGTGCCGCCCTGCCGCGTCGTCATATAGGGTTCGGCGATCGCCTCGCGCGCTTCGGGAAGCCCGATGCCGTCGTCGGTCACGCGAATGACCAGCTCGCCCTCGCGACCGGTTTCGAGCGTCGCCCCGACATGTCCCGTTGCCGGAGATTCGGAGTTTTTATATTTTTCTTCAATCGCTTCCACCGCATTCTTCACGATATTGGTTACGGCCTGCGACAGCAGGCGACGGTCGCAGACCAGCGGCTCGATATCGGCGGGCGTCTTGACCGAAAAGACGATGTCGGGTTTGGCGACCTCGAACAGGAAAACGGCCTGGCGCAGGATGTCGCGGACATCCTCGACCCCGAAGGTCGGCTTGGGCATCCGTGCGAAGCTCGAAAATTCGTCGACCATGCGCCGCATGTCGTGAACCTGCCTGATGACCGTATCGGTCAGCTTGCGGAAGGTCGCGGCGTCACCCTCGACCTTGTCGCCGAACCGGCGCTGCAGGCGCTCGGCGGCGAGCTGGATCGGCGTCAGCGGATTCTTGATTTCATGCGCGATGCGCCGCGCGACGTCGGACCAGGCGGCGCGCCGCTGATCGAGCAGTTGCTGCGTGATATCCTCGAAACTGAGGACGAAACCGTCGCCCTGCGCCACGGCCTTTGCCGCGAGCGTCGCGGGCTCGGCGTCCTTTCGCGAAAGCTGCACGATCCCTTCGCGCTCTTCGCCCGTCAACAGCCGCGCCAGTTCGGGCGCGACATCGTCGAGCGGTTGCCCCGTCAGACATTCGGCGGACTGGCAGATCAGTCGCTCGGCGGCGGCATTGGCCAGCAGGATGCGGCGATCGGCGTCGACGGAGACGACGGCCGACGAAACGCCGCTCAGTACCGCTTCGATGAAGCTGCGCCGCGCCTCGAGCTGCTCGTTCACGCTCACGAGTGCGCCGGTCTGCCCCTCGAGCTGCTCGGTCATGCGGTTGAATGCGCGGGTCAGCACCGAAATTTCGTCGTCGCGCGCCGGCGGCGTCACACGCACCGAAAGATCGCCTCCCGCAGCGGTGCGCGTCGCCCCGATCAACGTCCCGAGCGGACGCACGATACGGTCGGCGACGACGATCGCCGCGATGACGGCGAGCGCGAGCAACAGCAGCGAGCCCAGATAGAGCGCGCCGTTGAACTGAAGCTGGAGCTGCTGCGACCGTCCGAACAGCGCGTTATAGTCCGCGAGGATACTGCGCGCCCGATCGAACTGCTCCAGCCCCAATATGTTCGCATCGCGCGACGCGTAAACATAGGCGTTGGCTCGCCCCGGAAGGCGGGTCGCCGCCTCGATGCGATCCGATTTCTGCAGAACCACGACCTGTTCGCCGCGGTTGAGCCGTGCGACGGTCTCGGGCGAGATACGCGCCTCGGCGGCACGATTGTCGGGATCGACCATCACGGGAGTGCGCGCGATGCCGTCGGCACCGATCTCGATGATCGCCGACTCGTTGAGCTCGCGGAGCACCACCTGCTGCCCATAGGCGTTCTGGAAGGTTTCGCTGTCGATCGGATAGCGCGTCAGATAGTCGCTGAGATCCTTTGCCATCGTCGTGGTGTTCGCACTCACCGATTTCTGGCTGTCCTCGTAAAAGGCCTGCGCCATGCTCGCCGCATTCTCGAACATCCCGCGGGAGCGTTCGGAATACCAGAAATTCACGCCGAACTGGAACAGCAGCGAGGCGAAGATCACCACCAGCAGCGTCGGCGCCGCCGCGATCAGCGAAAACAGCGCGACGAGCCGGACGTGGAGGCGCCCGTTGCCGCCCGCCATCGATCGTACGGCGCGCGCGCGCGCGATGCGGCTGCCGATCAGCACGATCAGCGCCATCGCCGGCACGAGGTTGACGACCATGATCGCGGCGATGAGCGCGGGGGTCAGCAGCCGCTCGCTCTGCGCGTCGCCCGTCACGAAGATATAGGTCGCGACGGCAACGCTGACGATCACCGCGAGGGTATAATATTCGGGAGCGCCAAAACGCCAGAAACCCGAGCGCGCCTGATCGTCCGAATCCACTTCAACGGTCAGGGAAGACGGGTGCGCCATTGTTGCCCCGTTACGACAATCCTGTTGCATGGAAAACACACAATCGGCTTGAGCGTCGCCCAATTGCACCGATTTTACGATTATCTTCGCATGTCAGGGATGCGCGGGGTCGATATCGAGTTGCCCGAGGCGCTTTCTCAACGTGTTGCGGTTGATCCCCAGCCGGCGCGCCGCCTCCAGCTGGTTGCCCCGCACTTCGCGGAGAATACGGCGGAACAATGCGGCTTCGACGATCGCCTCGAGTTGCCCGTGAATCGCGCCGTCGTTCGTTGCGCCCGCCATCTGTTCGCGCGCCCAGTCGTCGACGGCGCGCGCAATCAGCACGGCGGGCTCGACCGCGCCGCCGCCCCCACCGTTTTCGTGCAGGACCGTCTCGACGTCGCGCACGGTCACGACGGTGTCGCGCGACAGGACGGCAAGCCGCTGCACGACATTGCCGAGTTCGCGCACATTGCCCGGCCAGTCATAACGTTCGAGCCATTGCATCGCCGCGGGGGCGAACTGGCGATCGGGAAGCCCCGAGCTGCGGCCGGCCTCGACGAAATGGCCGACGAGCGCAGCGATGTCGCTTCGCCGGTCGCGCAGCGGCGGCAGCGTGACGGGAATGACGTTGAGCCGGTAGAAGAGGTCCTCGCGGAACCGCCCATCGGCGACCAGCGTGCGCATGTCGCGGTGCGTCGCGGCAATGACACGGACGTCGGCGCGCAGCGCCTGACTGCCGCCCACGGTCGAATATTCGTTGCTCTGCAGCACGCGGAGCAGCCGCGTTTGCGCCTCCAGCGGCATGTCGCCGATCTCGTCGAGGAACAGCGTGCCGCCCGCCGCTTGCTCGAAACGGCCGGCGTTGCGGCTGTGCGCTCCCGTAAAGGCGCCTTTTTCGTGGCCGAACAGTTCGGCCTCGATCAACTCGCGCGGAATCGCCGCCATGTTGATCGCGACGAAAGGCCCGTTCCGGCGCAGGCCGGTCGCATGGATCGCGCGCGCGACAACCTCCTTGCCGGTGCCCGACTCGCCGAGAATCAGAACCGCGAGGTCGTTCGACGCCAGGCGCGCGATGGTCCGGTAAACCGCCTGCATCGCCGGCGCCCGGCCGACAAGGCCATGGCTGTCGGCCGGCCCGGCGTCGCGTGCGGCGGGTTCGACGCGGCGTTCCAGCGCGGCGCGGACGCTCGCGGTCAGTTCGTCGAGATCGAAGGGTTTGGGCAGGTAGTCATAGCTGCCGATTCCCGTCGCGCGCACGGCCGTGTCGAGCGTATTCTGCGCCGAGAGTACGATCACCGGCGTCGCCGAATCGACGGCGGAACCCGCCAGCGAATCTATACCATCGCCGTCGGGCAGGACGACGTCGGTGATGATGAGGTCCGGGCGATGGTCGGCGAGCCACGCGTTGCGTTCGGCAAGGCTGCCGACCGACGCGAAATGGCCGCATTCGCCAACGAGCGTCTCGCGGATGATCATCGCGATCGCGGGATCATCCTCGACCAGCAGGATCGTCTTGCCCCGGCTCACGCGGATCGTCCTTTTTGGGCGACGGGCAGGTGCACGCGGAACCGCGTCCAGTCACCGTCGCGGATGTGCTGGACCGTGCCGCCCATGTCGCGTGCGAGCTTCGCCACGAGCGCGAGGCCAAGGCCCCGCCCATCGCGCTTCGTCGTCACGAAGGGATCGAACAGGTCGCCGCGGATATCGGCCGGAACCCCCGGACCATTATCGCTGACGCTGACCTCGATCGGCAACGCGATCCGCCCGCGCCCGTCGCCATTGTCGATCGAAAGGCCATGCCGGTACGCCGTCGTCAGCCGGACGACGCCGTCCTCGCTTCCCCCGAGCGCCTCGCACCCGTTGGTCAGGAGATTGAGCAATATCTGCACCATGGCGTCATGGTTTCCGTGCACAAGCGGCAGCGAGGGGTCGAAATCCTCCGCGAAGCGGACACCCGGAAACTGGCGCGCACGTGCTGTCTCCATTGCCTGATGGATCGGTTGATACAGGTTGATCGGCGCGCAGACGATCGGTTGCCCGCGCGAAAAATGCTCCATCTGGTCGATCAGCGTCGCGATCCGGTCGACCTCGGCGCAGATCAGCGTCGTGAAGCGTTCGCCTCCCGCGTCGGTCTTGCGCGCGAGCAATTGCGCCGCGCCCTTGATCCCCGCCAGCGGATTCTTGATCTCGTGCGCCAGCATCGAGGCCGCTGCGCCGGCGGCGCGTCCCGAACGGCCGATCGCCCCGCCCATCAGTTCGGCATCGCTCTGCGATGGCACGAGGGCGAGGATGCGATGCCCGCTCTGGCCATAGGGGACCATCTGCATGTCGGCGAAGATCGCCTTGCGACCGCCGACCGAGATTTCGGCGCGATGCGCGAACAGCGCCGAGGTCGCGGCGTCGTTCATCCGCTGGCGATAGCTGCGGTCCATCTGGATGACGTCATAAATGACGCGCCCGACCATCGCCGAGCGGCCGACGTTGCAGAGCTGCTCCGCCGCCGCATTGACGAACAGAACCACCCCGCCCGCATCGATCAGCAGGGTCGGAACGGGGTGCGACTGGATCAGCTCGTCATGGTCGAAGCTCGGGATGCTCGACGTGAGCGTCGTCACGCAGCGACCCTGGTCAGGTGCGGGCCGTAAAAGGCCTCGAGCGCGTCGAGCACCCCCTTGCTGTCGGGGATCTGGTTGACCTTGTTGCGGAACTCGGCCGAGCCGTGCAGCCCCTTGACGTACCAGCCGAGATGCTTGCGTGCCATATTGACGCCCGTCATCTCCCCATAATGGTCGATCATCGCGCGATAATGCGATGTGATGACGTCATATTGTTCGTCGA
>NZ_JAEMQX010000008.1 GCF_016463645.1 Sphingopyxis sp.
GCCATCAGGATCGCCATGTCGGCCTCGGTCACCGTGTCCATCGCCGACGACAGGACCGGGATGTTGAGGCTGATCTCGCTCGTCAGCTGGGTCGACAGATTGGCATCCGACGGCAGGATATCCGACGCGCCGGGCACCAGCAGCACATCGTCGAAGGTCAGACCGGTGATGATTTCCATGGGTGCCACTTTCTGGTGCGGGCGGCGCCTGTCCCGGTTTTCCGGACGGCACACGCGATTCGTTTGGTGGCGGCCCATGTAACCAGTCGCGCGCGGGCGCGCCAGTGGGTGACGAACGATTATTTCGCGTGGCGCGGGATCAATTGCGAAGGCACAGAAAAACGAGGAAGATAGCCCGAAAATGTAACCGATTGCATTGCCTCTGGCCGCTCGTTAGACCGCTGCGCATAACATAGTTTCGGCGAAGAGGATATTCCGGATGAACGTGTCCAGCCAGGCGGCAACCCACAGCGGTAGTCGATCGAATGCCATGGCGGCCTTTGCCGCGGTCACCGTGCTGTTCTTCGCTTGGGGTTTCATCACGTCGCTGATCGATCCGCTGGTCGCCGCGGTGAAGGGCATCTTCACGCTGAGCGACGCCGAAGCGCAGTTGTCGGCGTCGGCCTTCTTCATCGCCTATGGCCTGATGTCCTTTCCCGCCGCGGCGCTGATCGCGCGTTTTCATTCGGTGCCGTCGATCCTGACCGCGCTGACGACGATGGTCGCCGGTTGCCTCGTGATGCTCGCTGCGGCAAATCTCGCGGTTTACCCGCTGGTACTCGCGGGCCTGTTCACTCTCGCAAGCGGTATCACCATCCTGCAGGTCGCTGCGAACCCGCTCGCAGCGGCGCTCGGCGATCCGAAGCGCAGCCATTTCCGCCTGACATTCAGCCAGACCTTCAACAGCTTCGGCACCTTCCTCGGACCGCTGATCGGCGCGCACCTGTTCCTCGAGGGTGTCGAGGTCAAGGAAGGCACGGTGGTCACCGAAGCGGTGCGTGCGCAGGCACTCGGCGGCATCGACGCGGCCTATTTCTGGATTTGCGGGCTGATCATCGCCCTGCTCTTCTTCTTCTGGTTCAGCCGGCGAATCGTCAATGACGCCGTCCCCCCCGCCCCGATCGGCCACCGCACCGGAATGGGCGAACTCATTCGCGAGGCCTTTTCATCGCGCTGGGCGCTGCTCGGCGGCCTCGCCATCTTTCTCTATGTCGGGGCCGAGGTCGCGATCGGAACGCAAATGGCGTTGTTCCTCAACAGCGATGCGATCTGGGGCCAGTCAGACGCGCCCTTCGGCATTTTCGGCTGGATCATGGGGAACGACGGCGATCCCGGCGTGTCGCTGCAGGAAGCCGGCAAGGCGGTTGCGCTCTATTGGGGCGGCGCGATGATCGGGCGCGCGATTGGATCGGTGTTACTTGCACGCTTCTCCGCATCGAAGCTTCTCGCGCTGTTCACTGCGATCGCGGCGCTGCTCTGCCTCTATGTCGTGTTCGTCGGCGGCGTGAACGCGGGCTTCGTCGCGCTATCGATCGGCCTCTTCAATTCGATCATGTTCCCCGTGATCTTCACGCTGACGCTCGAACGCTCGACCGCACGCGCCGAAGCGACATCGGGGCTGCTCTGTACCGCGATCGTCGGCGGCGCAGTGATCCCATATTTCATCGGCTTGCTGTCGGGTGCGGTCGGCTATGCGGTGGCGCTGATCCTGCCCGCCGCCTGCTATATCGCGCTGTGCGTCTTTGCCATTGCCGCGGGTCGCGCGCCGGCGCGGCAGGTGAGCGAAGGCGTGACGGTTCACTAAGGCTCGAGACCGAGGGGAGACGATGGCCGGCTTGTCGATTGAGAATGCGCGCAAGAGCTTCGGAGCGACCGAGGTTCTGAAGGGCGTGTCGATCGACATCGCCGATGGCGAGTTCACGGTGATCGTGGGCCCGTCGGGGTGCGGAAAATCGACGCTGCTACGTGCCGTGGCGGGACTGGAGGAACTGACGAGCGGCCGCGTCGTCATCGGCGGCCGCGATGTGACCGACCTTGCACCATCCGAGCGCGGGATCGCGATGGTTTTCCAGTCCTACGCACTCTATCCCCACCTCACCGTCTACGAGAATATGGCATTCGGGCTCAAGATCGCGAAGGCCGACAAAGCAGCGGTCGACGAGGCAGTACGGCGCGCGGCGACGACCCTGAGTATAGAGACGCTGCTCGACCGCAAGCCTGGGGCATTGTCGGGCGGGCAGCGGCAGCGCGTCGCAATCGGCCGCGCGATCGTTCGCCAGCCGCAGATTTTTCTGTTCGACGAACCGCTGTCGAACCTCGATGCCGATTTGCGCGTGCGGATGCGCTACGAATTTGCCGAACTCCACCGCAAGCTCGGTACGACGACGCTCTATGTCACGCACGACCAGGTAGAGGCGATGACGCTCGCCGACCGGATCGTCGTACTGCGTGACGGGCGGATCGAGCAGGTCGGAACGCCTCGCGAGCTGTATGAACGGCCAGCTAATATCTTCGTCGCCCAGTTTCTCGGCACGCCGCGAATGAACATCGCCGCCGCGACGGCGGACGGCGCGGGCAAGGCCATTCTGCCGGACGGACGGAACATCGTCCTGCCCGCGCTCACGGTTCCGCTTGCGGACGGAACGCCGCTATCGATCGGCATCCGGCCCGAGGACATCGCGATCGGCGACGCGGCGGTGGACCTGCCCTTCACGATCCGTTTTATCGAGCGGCTCGGCGGGCTCGCGACGCTTCACCTTGACGGGGGCAATGGCGATGATCTCGTCACCTGCCAGCTACGCGACGACGGCAGTTTCGACGAAGGCGATGCGGTCGCCGCTTCCTTTCCCGCTAACCGTCTGCACCTGTTCGACGCCGACGGCCAAGCATTGGGAAAGGCAAGGGAATGACCTTGCATTTCGCCCGTGTAACCGGTTACTCTGCGGATGTTTCCGCGCCCGCCGAACGCAGAGGAACGGAGTCGCAACCGTGGCCCGGCGTCATATGAGGGAAAGGGGGTCAGCGGCATGGCAACATTGAGGGACGTCGCCCGCGAAGCCGGGGTTTCGGTGGCAACGGCATCACGCGCGATCAACGGGCTGGGTAATGTCACCGCACCGACAAGGGCGGCCGTGATGGCTGCGGTGAAAAAGCTGAATTTCGTACCCCACAGCGGCGCGCGCAGCCTGACACGGCGCAAGACCGACACCGTCGGCGTCATCCTGCCCGACCTGTTCGGCGAATTCTTCTCCGAAATCATCCGCGGTATCGATCTGGTTGCACATGAGGCGGGCATGCACTTGCTGCTAGGCAACATGCACGGCAGTACGCACGAGACCGCGGCGGCCATCGCATCGATGCGCGGACGCGTCGACGGATTGCTCGTCATGCCGCCCGACCTGAAGCCCGAACTGCTCGCCGATTATCTCGACCCGGCACTGCCGACGGTACTGCTCAACTATGATGCGGGCTCGCTCGACCTTCCTTTCGTGGCGGTCGACAATTATCGCGGCGCCTATGCGATGACCGAGGCGCTGCTCGCGCGCGGCGCGCGACAGGTCGTCCATATCGCCGGCCCGAAGCACAACCGCGACGCGCGCGACCGCCAGCGCGGCTTCGTCGATGCGATGACCAAGGTCGGCGGCGTGCGGAATCCGGCGATCCTGCCGGGCGATTTCTCCGAAGAAAGCGGCCTGAAAGCCGCGCGCCTGCTCCTGGAAGGGCAACTGCCGGCCGACGCCGTGTTCGCCGCGAACGACCAGATGGCGGTCGGACTGATCGCCGGGCTCGCGGAGGCGGGCAAGGCGGTGCCGGGCAATATGATGGTCGCGGGCTTCGACGATATCCCGCTCGCGCGGCACCTCAATCCCTCACTCTCGACGATGCAGGTCCATATCGACCGGCTGGGATCGACCGCGATGATGATGTTGCTGCGCATCCTGCGCGGCGAGACGCTCGGCGCGGCAAGCGCGACGATCCTGACCCCCGCGCTCATCGCACGGGGTACGACGGATGCGATGGCAATAGCTGGCACCCCGGCATGACTTCCACTGGCGCCCGATGCAGCTGACGCGGCGCCAGTTGACGGGCGCGCTCGCTGCCCTGCCCCTGCTTCCGACGCTCGGTGCATGCGGCGCGCGCGACAGTGACGTCCTGACCGTCTGGGCGATGGGCAATGAAGCGGCTAGCCTGCCAGCGCTGCTGCAGGGAATCGACTGGCCCGCGAGCGCGCCGCCGGTCTCGGTCCAGCCGCTGCCGTGGGCCGCCGCGCACGAGAAATTGCTCACCGGCTTTGCCGGCGGGTCGCTGCCCAGCGTCGGACAGATCGGCAACAGCTGGATCGCCGAACTGGCCGCGATCGGCGCAATCGCGCCGGTACCCGCGTACGCGAGGCGCCTGCTCGACGATCAGTTCGGTGCGGTGATCGATACTAACCGGATCGGAGGCAAGAGCTGGGGTATCCCGTGGTACGTCGATACGCGGCTGCAATATTACCGCAAGGATCTCTTCGAACGGGCCGGATATGTGGAGCCACCGCCCGACTGGACCGGATGGAAAGCCGCGCTCCACAAGGTCAAGAAAGTCGCAGGCGACGGCAATTTCGCCCTTCTCTATCCGCTCAACGAATATGAGCAGCTGACGACCCTCGCGCTGTCGGCGGGGGCACGGATGCTGCGCGACGACGGCGGACGCGGCGCCTTTTCGGACGCCGAGTTCAAGGCAGCGCTCGCCTTCTACAAATCGCTGTTCGATGAGGGGCTCGCGCCGCGCGTGTCGATGGCGCAGATTTCGAACGTGTGGACCGAGTTCGCGCGCGGCTATTTCAGCCTGTTCCTGTCGGGCCCGTGGACGATAGGCGACATGAGGAGCCGCCTCGCACCAGCGCTTGAAGGAAATTGGGGTACCGCCGCGAATCCCGGCCCCGGCGGCACCGGATCGGCTGCCCCGGGCGGGTCGAGCCTCGTTGTCTTTGCGGGAAGCCCGCATGGCGAGGCGGCGTGGGATCTGGTCGCGCGACTGATGGCGCCCGGCGCACAGCTCGCGCTCCACGAGGCGACGGGCGACCTTCCCGCACGCCGCTCGGTCTGGGCCGAAGCCGGGCTCGCGAACGATCCGGCGGTCGCGCCTTTCCGCATCCAGCTCGAGCGCGCGACCGCGCTGCCGAAGGTGCCCGAATGGGAGCGCATCGTCACCGAGATGCAGATCGTCGCCGAACGCATGGTTCGTGGCCAGTTCAGTGTCGACGAAGCTGCGAAGGAGATGGACGCACGTGCCGACCGGCTGCTCGAAAAGCGGCGCTGGATGCTCGACAAGGGACGAGCATTGTGAACGCGCAGCCGCGAACCGGCAAAAGCGCGAGTGCGGTCGGCCGGGCAAACAAGACGCGCGCGGGCTGGGCGATGTCGTCACCCGCGCTCGCGGCAATCCTGCTCTTCTTCGTCCTGCCGGCGATCGCCTCGCTGTTCCTGAGCTTTACCGATTTCGACATCTATGCGCTCGCCGATATCGAAAACCTGCGCCTCGTCGGACTGGCGAACTACCAACGCCTGCTCGAAAACCCGCTGTTCTGGAAGGCGATGACGAACACGTTGCTGCTCGTCGCCTTCGGCACGCCCTTCATCGTTACACTATCCTTGTTCGCAGCGATGCTCGTCAATTCGCGCTGGCTGAAATGGCGGCCGGTGTGGCGCGTTGCGCTGTTCGCGCCCTATGTGACGACGCTGGTCGCCACCGCGGTCGTGTGGCGCTATCTGCTCCACACGCGCTACGGGCTGCTCAACTATCTGCTCTCCTTTTTCGGCGTGCCGCCCATCGACTGGCTCGGCAGTCCGACCGCGTCGCTACCCGCGATCCTCCTGTTCGTCGGGTGGAAGACCTTCGGCTACAACATGATCATCTTCCTCGCCGCGTTGCAGACGGTGCCGCGCGAACTTGACGAGGCGGCGCGCATCGACGGCGCGAACTGGTTAACCCGGCTACGCCACGTCACCCTGCCCGCGATCGGCCCCACGCTGCTGCTCGTGTCCGTGCTCACGGTGGCAGCCATGTTCCAGCTGTTCGCCGAACCCTATGTGATGACGCAGGGCGGCCCCGCCCAGTCGACCGTCACCATCCTCTATTTCATGTATGAGGAGGGGTTCAAATGGTGGAACCTAGGATCGGGCGCGGCGGTCGCATTCCTGCTCTTCCTCTGCATCATGGCGGTGACGCTGGTGCAGCTCAGGTTCGCGAAGCGGAGCGGCGCGATATGAGCCTGCGCCGCTGGTCCGTCACCCTGCTCGCCGCGCTTGTCGCGCTGGTCACGATCGCCCCGCTCATCTGGATGGTCTCGGTCAGCTTCATGGCGCGCGGCGAGGCCGCGCAATTCCCGCCGCCGCTGTGGCCCGCGAGCCCGACGCTCGAAAATTACCACCTGCTCTTCGGCACCTTCGGGGTCGGCCATTTCCTGTTCAACAGTATCCTCGTCTCGACGCTCGCGACCGGCCTCGCGCTGCTCTTCACCATCCCGGCGGGCTACGCCTTCGCCAAGCTGCGCTTCAAGGGGCGCGACGCGATTTTCCGCATGCTCGTCGCGGCGCTCGTCGTGCCGGGGCAGATCGGAATGCTGCCGCTGTTCCTCGAACTCAAGGCGATGGGGCTGGTCAACAGCTATGCCGGCGCGCTCGTGCCATGGCTCGCGGGGATTTTCGGCATCTTCCTCGTCCGCCAATATTGCCTGTCGATCCCCGACGAGATGCTCGAGGCGGCGCGCATCGACGGGGCGAGCGAGGGACAGATCCTCCGCTGCATCGTCCTGCCGATCCTGACCCCGATCATTGTCACGCTGGCGCTCTATGTGTTCCTGTCGAGCTGGAACGATTTCATGTGGCCGCTGATCGTCCTCGCCGACCAGGGGCTTTACACGCTGCCCGTCGCGCTCGCCGCGAGCAGTCGGCAGAATGTGCAGGATTACGAGATCATGATGGCCGGCGCGGTTGTCACCACCCTTCCCGTCCTCATCCTCTTCCTCGCGCTCCAGCGCTATTATCTGGACGGGCTCCTCGCCGGGAGCGTGAAGGGATGAGCCGTTCAATCAAGGAATCCCGAATGAGATACTGGACCGCGGCGCTGCTGGGCCTCGCCCTCGCCGCCTCTCCCGCCGCCGCAAGAACAAAAACGCCGCCGGTGGTCGAAGGCCAGACGCCACAGCAACCGGTCGCGCCCGGAAATTACCCCTATCAGCTGTTCATCCCGCGGGGATATCTGACCGACACGGCGAAGCAATATCCGCTGCTCATCTTCCTCCATGGCTCGGGCGAGCGCGGCGGCGATGTCGCGAAAGTCAAGATGCACGGCCCGCCGAAGATCGCCGACCGCGACCCCGCCTTCCCCTTCCTGACCGTCTCACCCCTGCTCGGCACCGATCAGGACTGGGATATCGGCAAGCTCGATGCCCTCGTCGACCATGTCGCGAAGACCTGGCGCGTCGATCCCGCGCGCATCTACCTCACCGGCCTCAGCCGCGGCGGCCACGCAAGCTGGCGCTGGGCGATCTCCGAGCCCAAGCGCTTCGCCGCGGTTGCGGCCGTCGCCGGACGCGGCAATCCCGGCGAGGCGTGCCGGTTGATGGACCTGCCCGTCTGGGCCTTCCACGGCGACCGCGACGACGTGGTCATGCCCGAAGGCAGCTTCAATATGGCGCGAGCAATTCGTGCCTGCGGCGGGCGCAAGGTCCGCCTGACCATCTATCCCGACCTCGGCCATAACGCATGGGATCCCGCCTATGACGATCCGGCGCTCTATGCCTGGTTGCTCGAACAGAAACTTTCCTCCCCGACGAACACCGACAAGGACGAGAAATGACGCAGACTGTTTTCCCCGACGATTTCCTGTGGGGGGCCGCGACGGCCGCCTATCAGATCGAGGGATCGCCGCTCGCCGACGGCGCGGGTGCAAGCATCTGGCAGCGCTTCAGCCACGACCCCAGACTGATGGCGGCGAAGGGTGACACCGGCGACGTCGCGTGCGACCATTATAATCGCATGCCCGCCGATGTCGCGCTGATGAAGGAACTGGGGCTCAAGGCCTATCGTTTCAGCGTCAACTGGGGCCGCGTGCTGCCCGAAGGGATCGGGCGCGTGAACGAACCGGGCCTCGACTTCTACGAGCGCCTCGTTGACGAACTGCTCAAGCACGACATCGAGCCGCTGCTGACGCTCCACCATTGGGATTTGCCCGTGGCGCTCGACGACAAGGGTGGCTGGCTGAACCGCGACAGCGCCGACTGGTTCGCCGAATATGGATCGGTGATGTACCGCCGCCTCGACGGGCGCGTGAAGAAGTGGGTGACGCTCAACGAACCATGGGTGATCACCGACGGCGGCTATCTCCACGGCGCGCTCGCCCCCGGCCACCGCAACCTGTTCGAGACACCGATCGCAAGCCATAATCTGATGCGCGCGCACGGCCGCGCGGTACAGGCCTATCGCGTCGAGGGCGCGCACGAGATCGGCCTCGTCGTCAATATCGAGCCCAAATATCCGGCGAGCGACAGCGCCGAGGACATCGCCGCGACCGCGCGTGCGCACGCTTATATGAACCGCCAATATCTCGACCCGGCGCTGAAGGGCAGCTACCCTGACGAACTTGCCGAAGTGTTCGGCGAAGCCTGGCCACGGTGGCCCGTCGAGGATATGGCGGACATCTGCCAGCCGGTCGATTTCATCGGCATCAACTATTACACGCGCAACGTGGTGAAGGCCGACCCGCACCAATGGCCGGTCGGAGCGTCGCCCGTGCGGCAGAATGCGACGCACACGACGACCGACTGGGAAGTCTATCCGCCCGCGCTGACCGACATGCTCGTGTGGTTCCGCGGCACCTATGGCGATATTCCGGTCTACATCACCGAGAATGGCGCCGCCTTTTACGACCCGCCCAAGGCCGGACCCGACGGAATCGACGATCCGCTGCGCTGCGATTATCTGCGCACGCATATTTCGGCGATCGGCGATGCGATCCGGCAGGGCGTTGACGTGCGCGGCTATATGGCCTGGTCGCTGCTCGACAATCTCGAATGGTCATTGGGCTTTTCGAAGCGGTTCGGCATCGTCCATGTCGATTATGAAACGCAAGTGCGCACGCCGAAACGCAGCGCGCGCTTCTACAGCAGCGTGATCGCCGCCAACGGAGGGAATCTCGGATGACCCGCAAAGCCCTGTTTCTCGTCGCGGCACTGCTCGCGCTCCCCGCTGCGGCGAAAGAACGCGCCGATCGTTATGAAGTGATGACCTATAATATCCGGCTCGACGTCGCATCGGACGGTGGCAACGCGTGGCCGCACCGGCGAAGTGCCCTGACCGCGCTCGTTGCCTATCAGGCGCCCGACTTCGTCGGCATGCAGGAGGTCTTGCTGCATCAAAAGCAGGCCGTCGAAACCGACTTGCCCGCCTATCAGTTTGTCGGCGTCGCGCGCGACGACGGCAAGGAAAAGGGCGAATATTCGATGCTGGGTTTCAGCCGCGACCGCTTCACCTTGACCGGGTCGGGCACTTTCTGGCTATCGCCCACCCCGCCTGTTCCGAGCAAGGGCTGGGACGCCGCGCTGCCGCGGATCGCAACCTGGGCGCGGCTGCAGGACCGCACGGCGAAACGCACGCTGCTCGTCGTCAACACCCATTTCGATCATATCGGCGAGGTCGCGCGGCAGGAAAGCGCGCGCCTGATCCGCCACTGGATCGACGGCCAGCGGAGGTCGGGCGAAAGTGTCGTACTGATGGGCGATTTCAACAGTCCGGCAACGAGCAATCCCTATGCGGCGATCGTCGAGCCCGGCAAAGGGGCGCTCCGCGACAGCGCCACGATCAGCCGTACGCCACATTATGGCCCGCCCGGCACCTTCACCGGCTTCGACATCGCGCGGATGGACGCAAGCCCGATCGACCATATTTTCGTCAGCGACGACGTGGCGGTACTGCGCCACGCGACGCTGACCGACCAGAATGGCGGCAAGCTGCCATCGGATCATTATCCAGTGGTGGCGGACCTCTGTATCGGGAAGGGCTGCTGAGGCCTATTCGGACTTTGCTCCATCGAGCCAGCCGCCAGTGAAACCGATGCGCTTGAGCCCGCGCACGATATGCGGATTCTTGCGCATCACTTTCCACACGAACCCGCTGCGATGATTTTCCATCATCGCGAGGATCGGCCCCTGGTCAATGCCTAGATAGTCGTTCGCAACCCAGCCGTGGACCGGATCGACCTCACCCGACCGCGACCCAGCGGCGGTGAAGGTGAAGCTGGGGTTGAACGCGTCCTTGAAGCCGTAATGCGTGTAAAGGCGTGCACCATATTTGTTGCGCATGGCCATCAGGGACGGGATCGTCACTTCGGGCGCAAAGGCGACCGAGCCGCCCGCCGCGGTCGGGGCAACCGTTCCGTCATCCACGACTCGGATCGCGCTGACGCCGCGCGCCATATATGTGTTGAAGTTCCGCGGAAAGCCGTTCACGATCAGCTCGCCTTCGGAATAGGCCGGCCCGTCGGACGCGGTCCAGCCCCAGACGTCGGCGCTATAGCCGACCCATTTGTTCGGATTGTCGGCACCATAGGCACGCTGCGCCAACGTCGCGCGGCGGCTGTTCTCGAAATAGTCGATGCCCTTTCCGCGCATATATTCGTCGCGGATCCCGCGGAAATCGACCCACACATGGCTGTACTGGTGCCCGAACATCGGCTCGAACTGCAGATGCTGTTGCCCGTAGAAACTGCCCCAATCCTTTTCGAGATCGGCGGCCCAGCCCTTGTCCCACGCGTCCTTGCCGACGGGGTGCGTCGGCGAGCCGAGCGCGAGAATATAGACGAGCATGCCCTCATTATAGCCGACCCAGTCGTGCGTCTCGAAACCCTTCTCGGGTTTCCAGCCCATGGTGATGCCGTGCGAGCCCGGATGATTGACGGCGTCGGTGCCTGTATTGGTACGCTGGACGAAGGTCCAGTCGACGCGGGTGTAGATTTTCTCGGCCAGATCGCGGATCTCGTCCTCGACCGGATCGTCGCGGTCATAATAGCTTTGCGCGAACAACGCGCCGCCGAGGAACAGGCTGGTGTCGACGGTCGACAGTTCGTTCGCCTTGTAGCGCGTGCCGTCGTCGTTCCGCAGGAAATGATAAAAGAAGCCCTTGTAGCCGGTGGCGCCCGCCGCTCCCGGCCCCTGCGGTGCATTCCAGTAGAAACGGAGACAGTCGCGCGTGCGGAGCGCGGCTTCGGCGCGGGTCACATAACCGCGCTCGGCGCCGATACCGTATGCGGTCAATGCAAAGCCGGTCGCGGCGATCGACGAGAAGGGATTGCTCGGCCAGCGATCGGGCGCGAGGCATCGCTGCGTGTCGGTGGTATCCCAGAAATAGCGGAAGGTCCGCTCGGTCAGCTCTTCGGAAAAGGCCGCTTCGGTCAGCGGTGGCAATTTCGCAGCCGGGGCTGCGGTCGACGGCGCCGGAACGCCCGTGCACGCCGCAGTCAGCGCGAGCAGGGGCAGGAGCGATGCCCCGATACGAAGCGACATTCGATACTCCAAAAATTGAGGCGCCCGGCCTGCGGGGAGGGGGTTGCGGGCCGGGCGCCTTGTCAGCCGGTCAGAATTGGAAGCCGGCCGATAGCTTGATGGTCCGCGGCGGCCCGTCAAGAGCCAGGTCGTTCTGGTTGCGCAATCCGGTGAGTGCGTCGAACCCGCCGAAGTTGCGATCATTGAACAGGTTGATGATGTCGAGACGGAAACGCAAGCGCGCTTCGTCGTTGATGAAACCGATCGGCACATATTTGGTGATCGAAAGGTCCATCTGACGATAGCCCCAGCGATCGCCGTTGCCCTCGGCCTCCGTCGAAATCGCGCCACGCGACGGCGGCGTACCGCCCGTTCCGACGGTATTGACGATCGCGCCGAGATATTTGGGCGAGGCGATCTGGAATTTTCCCGACAGGGTCAGCCCCCACGGAATATCGACCGTCCCGGCCATGACGAGGCGATGTTTCCGCACGCCCGTCGCGGTGATGTAGCCATAATCGTCCATATTCGGGAAATCGAGGCTGAACACCTCACCGAATTGGCGGTTTTCCTTCGCATCAGTGTAGGTGTAGGTCGCATCGAGGCTCCACGGCGACGCCTGAGTGTAGCGCTTCGTCAGCTTGAGATAGGCCGTATGTGCCTTCGTCTTCAGCCCATTGTCGCCGAGAATGATCGATCCGAACGGCGCCGGCGGCGAGCCAAAGGGTGAATCGGGGCTGCCCGTCGGCGGGAAGAAACTGCCGTCGGACCGCCGGTTGCCGAGCAGGTAGACGAAGCCGTCTTTGCTGGTGACATAGCTGTAGCCGACTTCGGCTTCGAGCAGATTGAAGCGTCCGCGCACGCCCAGGCTGAACTGGTCCGAATAGGGCATCTTCAGGTCGTTCTTGATAAAGCGCAGTTCGCGCCCGGCCCCCGGCGGCAGGCCCGCGATCAGGTCGGCACGCCCCTCGGGCGTCAGATAGACGGGATCCCATGCGATACAGGTCGGGCTGGGATCGCAGACATTGGTCGTATCGCCCGGATTGTTGAAATTGAAAATACGGTTAGCGAACAGCCCCTGCCGAAGCTCCTGCTGGATGAAATCGAACTGGGTCCGGTCGTAGGAGCGACCATATCCGCCAAAGATCGCGAAACGGCCTTCGTCATCGAGTTCGTAGGTGAAGCCGATGCGCGGTTGCCACGCGCCCTTGAACGCCTTCCGTTCGGAGCCGGTCGAGATATAGTCGTTGATATCGTAATCGGCGTTGAGCAAGTTGGCATAAGGCGGCGTCACCGTCCCGTTGGGTGCGGTATAGGGCGCCTGCCCGCTCACGAACGCCGCGATCGCCGGATCGTGCACATAGTCGAGGAAGGCCGGCGTCCGCTCATAATCCCAGCGAAGTCCGACATTGACTGTAAGCCGGTCGGTGACTTCCCAGTCGTCCTGCGCATAAAGGCCGAGTTGGAAATTGTTCGAGCGGATATTGGGATCGCCGTCGGTTACCGGCGCGCTGAATTCCATCCGATAGGGGATGCTGTCGTTGAACGCGCCGCCCGCAGGATAGAGCGCATTGTAGATGAAGAGCGGATTGACGCCACCCTGCTCATTGGTGTTCAGCTTGACCCACTTCACCTTCACGCCGAACTTGAACGTATGGCTTTCGAGGCCCGTGTAGGTGAAGTCGTTCGAGACCTGCCAGCCGGTCTGGCCCTTGTCCTGGAAATTGCGCCCCGCGCCGATGCGCAGGATATCGCCGCGCTGCGTCGTTCCCGGCTCCGCGCCGGGAACCGTGGCGTTGAACAGGGTGACGTTGCCGAACACGGCCGGCCGGGGGCCCCAGGTTACGTCCTCATAGGCGACCTTGAAGTCGTTGACCCAAGTGTCCGCTGTATGCTCCCAGCGGGCGAGGCCGCGCCATTCCTTGACCTTCGCGAGCGTTCGCGTGTCGAATGCCTCGATCCCGTTGTTGATCTGAACGCCCGTTTCGTCACGATATTTTGCCGAAAATTCGAACAGGTCGTTCGCGGTCGGAGTGAAATTGATTTTTCCGAAATAGAGATTCTCGTCAAACGTCTCGCTGGTCGAGCCGAAATAGGATTGATATTCGCTCGGGAAGAAATCGGGCGAGAGGTTGAGACCCGGTCTGATCGTGCGGGGTTCGGTGCGGCGCTTGCCTTCATAGGTTACGAAGAAGTGCAGCATATCCTTGACGATCGGACCACCGAGCGCGCCGCCGAACTGAATATCGCGGGTCTTGATCTTGGGAATATAGGAAGGGAAATTCTCGGCCGGCGTCCGATCACGCAAGCTCTGGTTGGTGAAGTCGATGAAGCCCTCACCGTGGAATTCATTGGTCCCCGATTTGGTCACCGCGGTGATCGCCACCGAACTGACCTGATCATATTCGGCTTTATAGTTGGAACCGATCACGCGATATTCGCCGATGGCAAGCTGCGGGAACGGGTTGCCCTGCGTGGAATCCTGCCCGGTGATCCCGTTCTTCAGCACATAGTCCTTCTGCCCGACGCCATCGATGAAGATATTGACCGAATTGCTGCCCTGCGCGCCACCCTGCAAGCGCGACTGACCGCTCGCATTGGTGATGAACTGCACACCCGGCGCCAGATCGGCGAAGGCGAGAAAGTTGCGGTTGTTCTGTGGCAACTGCTCAATCAGCCGCTGCGAGATGTTGGTGCCGACCTCCCCGCCTTCCATCGAACGGATGCGGCTGCCCGTCACGATGATCGCATCGTCACCACCCTCGGCAATGTCGGGCTGTGAGAAGTCGAAATCGAGCACCGCATTTTGCGCGACGTTGAGCGAGAATTCGTCGGTCTGGCGCTTGCCCTGCGGCGTCGTCAGTTCGAGACGGTAGGTGCCGACCGGCAGGGAGGAGAAGCTGTACCCGCCGCTTGCGGTGACCGTCGAGGTGCGTGTCAGGCCGGTATTTACGTTGACCGCGGTCACTTCGGAAACCCCGCCCTCGGCCTTGACCGTGCCGCGCAGCGACGCACCGGCGACCTGGGCATAGGCGGGCGCAGCGACCGAAACCGCAAGCGCACCGGCACTGCTCC
The DNA here is from genome assembly GCF_016463645.1 of Sphingopyxis sp. GTDB lineage: Bacteria > Pseudomonadota > Alphaproteobacteria > Sphingomonadales > Sphingomonadaceae > Sphingopyxis. The sequence continues at coordinate 14,596 of NZ_JAEMQX010000008.1, forward strand.
ATGCCAGCGCAGCGGCAAGCCGGCGGACACGCGACTGGCGTACGGAAACGGTCTGAAAATCGTGTAAAAACTTCACGGCATCCTCCCTGATTGCGAACCCCGACCTTCACCGCGCTCGCCTCATTCTCCGACCGGCCTTGCCTCCGGTGCAGCGACGAGTCGCGGGAAACCGCGTCGTTGTTTTTTTGATTTGTAACCGGTTTCACGATGACTGTATAGGGGGAAGCGACACAGACGGATGCAATCGGGGGCCAGCCCGTTTTTGGCCGAAATTCAGCCAATCCGCGTGACAATGTATAAGCAAACCCGACCGGGAAGGACGAATCATGCCGCCGATGACGCGCAACCTCACATGCCTGACGCTGGCCACCCTGATGATGGCGGGACAGCTTGCCCCCGCCCCGCTGTTCGCGAAGCCCGCGGCGAGCGCGGCGGAAAAGGCGCCGGCGGATTCCGCGGGCTGGACACGCCCCGATCCGAAGATGGACCGATTTATCGCTGACCTGATGGCCAGGATGACGCTCGACGAGAAGATCGGGCAATTGTCGCTACTGACGAGCGACTGGGATTCGACCGGTCCGACGATCCGCCAAGGCTATCAGGACGATATCCGCAAGGGACGGATCGGGTCGATCTTCAACGCCTTCACCGCCAAATATACCCGCGAGTTGCAGCGGCTCGCAGTCGAGGAAACGCGCCTGAAAATCCCGCTGCTCTTCGGCTATGACGTCGTCCACGGGCATCGTACGATATTCCCGATCTCGTTGGGAGAATCGGCGAGCTGGGATTTGAAGGCCATTGAAAAGGCTGCACGAATATCGGCAACCGAGGCCTCGGCCGAGGGCATTCACTGGACCTTCGCGCCGATGGTCGACGTCGCCCGCGACCCGCGCTGGGGGCGCATGTCCGAAGGCGCGGGCGAAGATGTCTACCTCGGCAGCAAGATCGCTGTGGCGCGCGTGCGCGGCTTTCAGGGCGACGACCTGAAACGCGTCGACACCGTACTCGCGACCGCCAAGCATTTCGCGGCTTATGGTGCCGCACAGGCGGGCCGCGACTATCATACGGTCGACATTTCCGAACGGACGCTGCGCGATGTCTATCTGCCGCCGTTCAAGGCAGCGGCCGACGCGGGCGCCGCGACCTTCATGACCTCATTCAATGAATATGACGGCGTGCCGGCATCGGGCAGCCATTATCTGCTGACCGAAGTGCTCCGCGAAAAATGGGGTTTCAAGGGCTTCGTCGTAACCGATTACACGTCGATCAACGAAATGGTTCCGCACGGCTATTCGAAGGATCTGAAACAGGCGGGCGAGCAGGCGATCAACGCAGGGGTCGACATGGATTTGCAGGGTGCGGTGTTCATGGACCACCTTGCCAGGTCGGTCGCCGAGGGCAAGGTCGACGTAAAGCGCGTCGACGCTGCGGTGAAGGCGATCCTCGAGATGAAGTACCGCCTCGGCCTGTTCGAAGATCCCTATCGTTATTCGGACGAGGCGCGCGAAAAGGCGACCATCTATCGCCCCGACTTCCTCGAAGCCGCACGCGACGTCGCGCGCAAGTCGATCGTGTTGCTCAAAAACAAGGACAATGCCCTGCCCCTCGCGGCGAGCGCAAAGTCGATCGCGGTGATCGGCCCGCTCGGCAACAGCAAGGAAGACATGATCGGCAGCTGGTCCGCCGCGGGCGATCGCAAGACCCGGCCGGTCACCCTGCTCGAGGGGATGCAGGCGCGCGCGCCGAAAAGCACGTCAGTCGGCTATGCCCAAGGCGCAAGCTATCAGTTCGCCGACGCCGGCAAGAGCGACGGATTCGCCGAGGCGATCGCGCTGGCGCAGAAATCGGATGTCATCATCGCGGCGATGGGCGAAAATTGGAACATGACGGGCGAGGCGGCAAGCCGCACCTCACTCGACCTGCCCGGCAACCAGCAGGCGTTACTCGAAGAACTGAAGAAGACCGGCAAACCGATCATCCTCGTGCTGATGAGCGGACGGCCGAACAGCATCGGGTGGGCCGACGCCAATGTCGATGCGATCCTCGAGGCCTGGTATCCGGGCACGATGGGCGGCCATGCGATCGCCGACATACTCTACGGCGATTACAATCCGTCGGGCAAATTGCCGGTTACCTTCCCCCGCAACGTCGGACAGGTGCCGATCCATTACGACATGAAGAACACCGGGCGACCGATCAATCCGGCGGACCCCAATGCCAAATATGTCTCGCGCTACCTCGATACGCCGAACACCCCACTCTATCCCTTCGGATACGGCCTCAGCTACACGAGCTTCACCTATTCGCCGGTGACGCTCGACAAGGCGAAAATCCGGCCGGGAGAGAAACTGACCGCTAGCGTGACGGTGACCAACAGCGGCGCGCGGGATGGCGAGGAGGTCGTGCAGCTCTATGTCCGCGATCTCGTCGGGTCGGTGACGCGACCGGTGAAGGAGCTGAAGGGTTTCGAGAAGATCAGCCTCAAGAAGGGCGAGAAACGGACGATCCGCTTCACGCTGAGCGACGCCGACCTTGCCTTCACGCGGCAGGACATGAGTTGGGGCAGCGAACCCGGCGGGTTCAGGCTGTGGGTCGGGCCGTCGTCGGCGGAAGGATCGGAAGCGTCGTTCGAGCTGACCGAATAGCATCGGGAACAAACTCGCGCCGCCGGTCTTGCCGCGACCGGCGGGCGGGTCTACCCGAAAGCAAGTGAATCCCGACGCCCCTGCCCCGCCCTCCGCGCTCGCGCCCTTTCGCTACCCGGCCTTCCGCGCGATCTGGATTGCGAACCTCGCGTCGAACATGGGATCGATGATCCAGTCGGTCGCCGCGGCGTGGCTGATGACCGAACTCACGAATTCGCATCTTCTGATCGCACTCGTGCAGGCTGGTGCGACCATTCCGATCCTGTTGCTCGGCATCTTCGCGGGCGCGATCGCGGACAATTTCGACCGGCGGCGTGTCATGCTTGCGGCGCAAACGGGAATGCTGATCGTTTCGGCGGCACTGACACTGACCACGTATCTCGATGCGATCACGCCGCTGAGCCTGCTGTTCTTCACGCTCGCGGTCGGATGCGGTACCGCGCTCAACGGCCCGGCGTGGCAAGCGTCGGTGCGACTGCAGGTCGGACCAAGGGATCTGCCGCAAGCGATCGCGCTCAATACAATCGCCTATAATCTTGCACGCAGCGTCGGTCCGGCGCTTGGTGGATTGCTGATTTCGATTGTCGGAACGGCAGCGGCCTTCGGCCTCAACGCGATCAGCTATATAGTGTTGATCGCCGTGCTGCTGCGCTGGCACCCTGAAACCGTGCCGCCGCGCCGGACCTCAATGTTGACCGCGATCGCCGCAGGCATCCGCTTCTGTGCGCATTCGGACCCGGTACGCCGCGTGCTGATCCGCGGTTTCGCCTTCGGCTTTGGCGCGACGGGTTTCCAGGCGCTGCTGCCGTCGCTCGTCCGCGACCGGTTGCACGGAACCGAAGTCATCTATGGGCTATGCCTCGCCGCCTTCGGTGCGGGGTCGATCTTCGGCGCGCTGTGGGTAAGCGCGGCGCGGCGGCGCTGGGGCAGCGATCGGGTGGTGACCGCCGCCTCGCTCGTCTTCGCCGCCGCGATGCTTCCCGTCGCCCTCACCGCCAGCCTGCCCGCGACGCTGTTGGCCGCCTTCGTCGCAGGTGGGGCGTGGGTGTCGACGCTGACGACGCTCAACGTCGCGATGCAGCTTCGCTCGCCCGAGGAAATCCTCGGGCGCTGCCTGTCGATCTATCAGGCGGTAACCTTTGGCGCGATGGCTCTGGGCGCCTATGTACTGGGGTTGATCGCCGACCTCGGCTCGCTGCCCGCTGCGATCCTCGGCTCGGCAGGCTGGCTACTGCTCTCGGCCCTCGCACTGCGCTTCGTCGCGCCGATGCCGCGGCGCGACGAAGGCAGATTGCTGCCTTAGGCGCGCGGTCTTCCGTAGCGTGCATAGAGTGCCGGCAGCACGAACAGCGTCAACAGTGTCGCCGAGATCAGCCCGCCGATGACGACCGTGGCCAGCGGTTTCTGCACCTCCGCCCCCGCCCCTGTCGCGAGCGCCATCGGCACGAAGCCAAGCGACGCGACCAGCGCGGTCATCACGACGGGACGGAGTCTCGCGAGCGCGCCGGCTTTTGCCGCTTCAGCGCGCGCTCTGCCTTCGGCGATCAGTTGCTGGACCGACGTCACCATCACCAGCCCGTTGAGCACCGCGATTCCCGAGAGCGCGATGAAGCCCACCGCCGCCGAGATCGAGAAGGGCATCCCGCGCAGCGCCAGCGCGAGCATCCCGCCGACGAGCGCGAGCGGGACGCCGGTGAAGACGATCGCCGCATCGCGTACGCTGCCGAGCGCGCCGTAAAGGAGCAACAGGATCAGCGCGAAGCACGCCGGAACGACGAGCGCCAGGCGATCGCGCGCCGAAGCGAGATTTTCGAACTGTCCGCCCCATTCGACATATTGCCCCGCAGGCAGGCGCACCTGTTCGCGGATCGCGCCCTGCGCGTCTTCGACGACGCTCGCAACATCGCGGCCGCGAACATTCGCCTGAACGACGATCCGCCTTTTGCCATTCTCGCGGCTGATCTGGTTCGGACCGTCGACGACAGCCAGTTCGGCGACGCTTTCGAGCGGCACGAAACTGCCCCCCGGGGTCGGCACCGGCACCTGTCCCAGCGCCGCGAAATCGGCGCGCGCGGCGTCGGGCAGGCGGATGGTGACCGCAAAACGCCGGTCACCCTCGAAGATCACCCCGGCATCGCGCCCGCCGACCGCCGCCGCGACCGTTTCCTGCAGCGCTGCGGCGGTGATGCCAAGCCCGGCCATCGCATCGTGCTTTGGCCGGATATCGAGCATCGGAAGGCCCTCCGTCTGTTCGACACGAACGTCGGTGGCGCCCTCCGTCTTCCGCAACACCGCCGCGATCCGGTTCGCGGTCGCCACCATCGCATTGCTGTCGTCGCCGAAGACCTTGACCGCAACATCGCCGCGGACCCCGGCGATCAGTTCGTTGAAGCGCATCTGGATCGGCTGGCTGATCTCGAAAGCATTGCCGGGAAGCCCGGCGAGCGTCTTTTCGACCTTGGCGGTCAGGTCGGCCTTCGACAGGCGCGGGTCGGGCCAGTCCTTGCGGTTCTTCATGATGATGAAGGTGTCGGAGATGTTCGGCGGCATCGGATCCGATGCGAGTTCGGCGGTGCCGGTCTTCGAAAAGACGAACTTCACCTCGGGCAGCGCCGCAAGCGCGCGTTCGGCGCGGAGCTGCATCGACTGGCTCTGGTCGACCGACGTCCCCGGAACGCGCAGCAACTGCGCAGTGAGGTCGCCTTCGTCGAGTTGCGGCAGGAACTCCTGCCCCAGCGTGACATAGGCCCCCGCCCCGACGACGAGCGCAGCAACCGCCGCGAGCATCGTCTTTCGCGGCTGCCCCATCGCACGGTCGAGCCCGGGTTCGTAGCGCGCGCCGAGCCAGCGCATGATCCGCCCCTCCTTTTCCTCGACCGGCTTCGACAGCCAGATCGCGAGCATTGCGGGAACGAAGGTCAGCGAAAGGACAAAAGCAGCGGCGAGCGCGACGATGACGGTCATCGCCATCGGCGTGAAGGTCTTTCCTTCGACCCCGGTCAGCGTCAGCAACGGCACATAGACGAGGATGATGATCGCCTGCCCATAGACCGACGGACGAATCATCTCGCGCGCCGCCGCGGCGACCACACCCAGCCGCTCGTCGCGATCGAGGGTGCGTCCGAGTTGATGCTGCCGCTCGCCGATACGCCGCAGCGCATTCTCGACGATGATGACAGCGCCATCGACGATCAGCCCGAAGTCGAGCGCGCCGAGGCTCATCAAATTCGCCGACACCCCTCCCTTGAGCATGCCGAAGCTCGTCAGCAGCATCGTGATCGGGATGACGAGCGCCGCGATCAGCGCCGCGCGGAAATTGCCGAGCAGCAGGAAGAGGATGACGATGACGAGCAATGCACCTTCGGTCAGGTTCTTCGCGACCGTCCTGACCGTCGCCTCGACGAGCCCGGTGCGGTCGAGCACCGGCTGGATGACGATATCGGTCGGCAGCGACGCGTTGATTTCGTCCAGCCGCCCGGCCACGCGGCTCGCGACGTCGCGGCTGTTCTCGCCGATGCGCATGATCGCGGTACCGACAACGACCTCGCGGCCGTTTTCGGACGCCGAGCCCATGCGGATCGCCTGCCCCGTGCGCACGCTCGCGACCTGATCGAGGCGGATCGGAACCCCGCCGCGCGTCGCGATTACCGTCTGCGCCAATTGTTCGGCTCCGCTGATACGCGCATCCGAACGCACCGCGAGTCCTTCACCATTACGGTCGACCACACCCGCACCGATCGCGCGGTTGTTCGCCTCGAGCGCGGTGGCGAGATCGCCGAGACTAAGGCCGAGCGCCGCGAGCCGCTGCGTATCGGGCACGACCTGATATTGCTTCACATAGCCGCCGATCGTGTCGACGCCCGCGAGGCCCGGGATCGGCTTGAGCAGCGGCGTGACGATCCAGTCCTGCGCGGTACGCAGATAGGTCGCCTTTTCGGCATCGGTGACCAAGCGGTCGCCCTCAGGCGTGATATAGCTGCCGTCGGGCTGCATCCCCGGTTCGCCCAGCTTGTGCCTGTCGTCCTTGCGATGCTCCATATGGACCGTCCACATGAAGACCTCACCGAGCCCGGTCGCGATCGGCCCCATTTCGGGATCGACGCCCTCGGGCAACGCCTGCTCGGCGGCGCGCAGCCGCTCGGCGACCTGGGCGCGTGCGAAATAGATGTCGGTCGCGTCGGTGAACACCGCGGTGACCTGTGCAAAGCCGTTGCGGCTCAGCGAGCGCGTATTTTCGAGCCCCGGGATGCCGGCGAGCGCGGTTTCGATCGGAAAGGCGACCTGCCGTTCGACCTGTTCGGGCGAGAGCGCGGGCGCGCGCGCGCTGATCTGCACCTGGTTGTTGGTGATGTCGGGAACGGCATCGATCGGCAGGCGGCTCAGCGCCCAGGCGCCGATCAGCGTCGCGATCGCGGTGAGAAGCAGGATGAACCAGCGCCGTGCGACGGCGAAATTGACGATGGAGGCGATCATGTCAGTGCCCCCCGTGCTCGGCTTCGCCCTTGGCGAGTTCCGCCTTCAGGGTGAAACTGCCCTCGCCGGCGAGGCTCTCGCGGCCCGACAGGCCGGTGACGGTGGCCACGCCGCCGACGCGCGAGCTCACGGTCACGGGGACGGCGCGGAACCCCTCCTTCGTCCGGACAAAAACGCTCGTCCGACCCTCGACGGTCTGGATCGCGCCGTCTGGCACGCTCACCGCATCGCCCGATGCGCCGGTCTGCAGCAGCGCGGTGACCGGCTCGCCGGGCCGCCAGACGCCGCCGCCGTTGTCGAGCAAGGCGACCGCAGGCACGAGGCGCGTCGCGGCGTCGAGGACCGGCGACACGAAATGGATACGCGCGGTGGCCGTACGCGCACCCGACCGGACCTCGACCGGGGTGCCGACGCGGATGCGCCCCGCATCGGCGGGGGTCAGCGACAGGTTGATCGCGACGCGGCCGAGATTGGCGACCCGGAACAATTCGGCGTCAGGCGCCACGGTCTGGCCCAGCACGACGCTGCGCGCCGTCACCTGCCCGCCGATCGGCGCAACGACGCCGATGCGGTTGAGCGCGCCGCCGCCGACGCCCGCTGCCGACACTTGCTGTCCGGCAAGGCGAAGTGCGATATTCGCCTCGGTCATCGCAGTGCGCGCGGCGATCAGGTCGCGTTCGGGCGAGACCTTGAGCGCAAACAGCCTTTCCTCGCGCGCAAGGTTCGAGCGCGCGAGATTGGCGCGCGCCTGCGCAGCCTCGACTTCGGCGCGCAATCCGGCGGCGTCGCGGCTCTCGATCACCGCAACGACCTCGCCACGCCGGACGCCCTCACCCAGATTGCGGTTGAGTGCGACCACGCGGCCGCCGATCGCGGCCGAGACAACCTGCGTTGCCTGCGGATCGCTTTCGATCGTCGCCGGCAGGCTGAGCACCCCCGTGCCACCGGTCGACGGGCGAACGAGCGATATTCCCGCCGCCGCGATCTGTTTGGCGGTCAGATGGATTTCCCCTTCGGCTTTCCGCTCTTCGGCCTTTTCGGCGGGTGCCTCAGCCTGCTGGCCGCAGCCGGCGAACAGGAATGCAAGTGCGAGCGGCAGCGCCGCCCGATATTTCGATATCGTCATTGGATTTCCCCTTCGGCGGGCAATCTGACCGTCAGCCGCTCGAGGCGAGCGACGGCATCGTGATAGGCGGCGCGCGCGTCGATGCCGGCGCGGCGCGTGTCGAGCAGCGTACGTTCGGCGTCGAGCAGGATGAGCTGGTCGAACTTGCCCTCGGCATAGCCGATACGCGCGATGCGCGCGGCCTCGGCCGCGGCGGCCAGCGCCGGTTCCGACGCCCGCACCGCCGTCGCCGCGCGGTCGCGCTCCGCCTCGGCGGCGGTGATCGCCCGCTCGGCTTCGAACAGCGCGATACGGCCTTGCGCGTCGGCGCGGTCGCGCTCGCGCGCAGCCTGCGTCACCGCCGCCTTGCCGCCGTTGAACAGCGGCAGCGGCAGCGAGACTCCGAACACCATCGCCTGATCATTGCTCGCCTCGAGCCGCCGCGTGCCCGCGGTCAGCGTGAGATCGGGTGCGCGCTGGCTGCGCGCCAGCCGCAGCTCCGCCTCGGCCGTCGCGGCATCGGCGGACGCGGCGGCGAGCGCGAGCGTTCCGCGGACGTCGACCGGCGTAGCCGGTCCCTGCCCCGTCGCCGCAGCAACGTCGAACCAGCGCTGATCGAGCGCCGAGCGGGCACCCTCGCCGACATATTGCGTCAGCGCGACGCGCGCCGCGATCGCGGTCCGCAGCGCGGTCGCGGCGTCGGTGGTCGCACGGACCTGTTCGAGCGCCGCGCGCTGTTCGTCGATCGGCGAATTGGCCCCGACCATCACCCGGTCGCGCGCGATGCGCAGGTTTTCGGTCGTGATCGCAACCTGCGCCTCGGCGATGGCGGCGCGGCGTTCCGACGCGATCGTCGCGACATAGGCCTCGGTCACCGCCAAGCGCCGGTCGGCTTCGGCGACCGCAAGGTCGACATGGGCACGCCGGATCCTCGCGTCGGCGACCGCAATGCGTGCCGATCGCTTCCCGCCGAGTTCGACGGGCATGGCGAACGCGACTGTGGTGTCCGATTCGTCGAGTCCGCGATAGGGTCCGGTGCCGAGCGCATTTTCGGTGTCGACGCTGACCGACGGATTGGGGCGGAGCCGGGCGACCCCGCGCCCGGCCTGCGCGGCCGAGACGCCGGCTTCGGCCGCCTGCGTCAGCGGGGTGGTCTCGCCGGCGTCGGCGAGCGCTTGATCGAGCGTCAGCACCTCGCCGTCCGCAGGCGGGGGCGAAGTTTGCGCCTGCGCCGAAACGGCACAGAGCGGAACGGCCAGAACGGCCGCAAGATATGCTTTCATTGGGGATTATCCTGAACAAGCCAAAATCAGCCGCCGGGCGGACCGGCGGCGCGGGCTGGTTCAGGCGATCGGCGGCCTCAGATCCGCATGCGGAATCAGCTGGGGTACGAAATCATGGCCTGCGGCGAAATTGACGCCGTGAAGCGGCAGGCGTGCCGCCATATGGTCGTCGGCGACACTGCCGACCTGATGATGCCCGTGGCAGCCGCCGTGATTGTGGAGTCCCATCTTGTCGGGATCGTTCGCGGGTTCGCCCTGCGTATGCCCGGCGTCTTCGGCGCAGGATTCGGCCGCGACCGGTACCGGCGCCTCGGCGGCATGCACGACGCTTCCCAGCCCGATGGACAGGGAAATGAGCAAGCCGGTCAGGAAGCGCATGAGCGTCCGCATGCCGGGCCTATAGGGCGGCATGCCGACAAAGTCACGCGATGCTGTGGTCATCTTCCGCCGTTTCAATGGTGAAGCGGCTATTGGAAAGCTGCAATTCGGCACTGCAATGATTGCATGCCGCTACCATTTGAAGGTCATGGCCGCACGGACGGTGGGTCAGAAGCAGCGGCGGACCACGCTCGTCAGCGAACCATTTGTCGCCCCATTGCAGCAGCGCGAGCAGCACGGGGTAGAGATCGCGTCCCTTCGCGGTCAGGCGATATTCGACGCGGTCGGCGTGCGTCGAATAGGGCACGGTTTTCAATATGCCTTGTCGAACCAGCCGCTCGAGACGGCCGGTCAGGATATTGGTCGCCATCAGCGTATCGCGCTGAATGTCGTCGAAGCGGTTGATACTGGTGAACATCGCGCGGATGACGAGCGTCGCCCAACGGTCGCCGAAAAGCTCGATCATCGTGTCGACGAGCGGACGGCCGCCGGGGCGCCGCGCCCCGACCTCGCCGTTGAAGCGGCGGCGCTCATAGTGCGGGACGACCTGCGCCAGCCCCGGTCCTTCGCGCCAGTCAACGTCGCGCGGATCGATTTCGGCACGGCAATGCGCGCACGCCGGGACCGGCTCGGTCGCGTGGCCACAGGCCGCATGGTGCAGGCGGACCTGGAAATCGCGGCTGCCTGCTTCCCATCTATGCTGCCAGCGAAGCATCATAAGGCCGTTGGGGAACTGGTCGCGGCCTTTTGGGGTCAGGACGTAGTGAAAGCCGCGTCCGCCCTTCTTGGGTACCTTGGCGAGGCAATCCTCATCGACGAGCTTCTTGAGCCGGCCATTGACCACCGAGCGCGCGAGGCCCGTACGCGCAACGAACTCGTCGAAGCTGTGAATGCCGAGGAACGTCTGTTCCATGATGAGCAGGACCGGCACGTCGCCCACGACATCGAGCGCGCGCCAGATTGAACAGGCCCTGATCGTGCGGTCGTGTTTCAAATCAGCCGTCCTTGTCTCTCCTCGCCCTAGACCACAGGGAATATATCGACAAGGCTGGGCACCTCCGCGATAGAGGACGGCCAAAACCGTCCTCCCCGCGACATCAGAAGCGCCCGGTCAATTGTACCGCGATCGTCCGCGGACGATCGACGATGCCGTTGTAGGCATTGCCGGCATTGCGGGTGATCGTGGTCGCGAGCGGCATCGAGCTCGCAGTCTGCAGTATGCGCTGGTTGGTAAGGTTGCGGCCGATCAGCGCGACTTCCCAACGGTCGTCGACCTGCGCCAGCGCGAACCGCGCCCCCAACTTCACATAACCGTCCTGATGCGTGCGCGGGTCGAGGTTCGCCGACGCGATATAGGAGGAAGAGAAGTCGGCGTTGACGTTGAACGCGACCTTCATGTCGCTCGTCACCGGCGTCGTATAATCGACGTTCAGATTGCCCGACCATTTGGGGCTGAGCGCGTTGCGCTTGCCCGAATAGTCGCAGAAGCCGTTCGCGCCCGGCGTCTGCAGATAATAGCATTGGCCGTCGGTAAAGTTCGAGAATTTGAAGTCGAGATAGGCGACCGCACCGCTGATCGTCAGACCGTCAGCGACTGCCGCACGGAAATCGGCCTCGACGCCCTGCGTGCGCGCTTCTGCGGCATTGCGGACGTTGAAGTTCAGCGTGCCGTCGAAGATGTTGACCTGAAGATCCTTATAGTCGGTCCGATAGACCGAGAGGTTGAAAGCGACGTTGCGGCCCTTGTATTTGAGGCCCGCCTCGAAATTGTCGGCGCTTTCGTCCTCGAACTCGAACGCCCCGGGCTTCGCGACGGTGGTCGATGTCGGCAGCGAGTTCGAACGGATGTCGAAGCCGCCCGCCTTGGTGCCCTTGGCATAGGAGGCGTAGAGCATCAGATCGTCGGTCGCGTCGAACTGGACATTGACCATCGGGTTGAAGCTGTCCTCGCTGATCTTGCCCGAAATGCTATGCGCCTCGATGTTGAGCGCACGGAACACCGCCGCGACGACCGCGGCCGGCGCGGTGCTGAGCGGTCCCTGCACCACGGCGAGCGTGCGGCTCCCGCTCTTCTTCTCATGGTTGAAACGCGCGCCGGCTGTGATGCGAAGCTGGTCGGTGACCGAAAGCTCGCCTTGCGCAAAGCCCGAAATCAGGTCCGATTTCTGCGCATAATCGCGGTCGTTGCGCGTGTCGCCGAGCGCGTTGAATGGCGCACCGAGCGCGAGGAAAGTCGGGTTGAACAGGGTGAAGTCCTGCACGTCGAGCTTGGCGTGCTGATAATAGACGCCCGCTATATAGTTGAACGCCTCGCCGCCCGGTGAAGTCAGCCGCAGTTCCTGTGAAAACTGGCGATAATCTTCACGCAGGTTGGTGCCATCGAGGAAGCTGATTCCCGAAAAATCGACGTCGACGATTTCGCGCGTCTTGTAGTCGAGCAGCGACGAAACCGAGGTCAGCGTGTGCTCGCCTAGTTCAAGATCGGCATTAAGCGTCGCACCGAACACCTTGTTCTTGCTCTCATAACCATTGTCCTCGCGGACATAGTCGGGATCGGTGCTTACGAAGAAGGGGCCTTGGAAGACGGTGTTGTAATTGCCGACCGCACCGAACACGTCGCGCGGCTGCCCCTTCATTTCAAAGTCGGCATATTCGAGCTTCAGTTCCGCGGCGAACGGTCCGCCGCGATCGAGCTCCAATTTGCCGCGGAAATAATATTCATCGACGTTCGGTTCGTCGCGGTCGAGTTTCTGGTTGTAGAAATAACCGTCCATCGAGCGGTGATAACCGACGACGCGCGCCTCTACGCCTTCGGAGAGCGGCCCCGAGAGAACCCCGGTGAGCTGGAACTCCTTGTGGTTGAATTCATAGAGGCCGCTGACCGAGCCTTCGAATTCGTCGGTGGGACTGCGCGTCGTGATGTTGACCGCGCCGGCGATGGCATTCTTGCCAAAAAGAGTCGGCTGCGGCCCGCGCAGCACCTCGACGCGCTCCATGTCGACGAGCGGCAGGCGCGAGAGCTGGTCGCGGCCGTAATAGACACCGTCGACGAACATCGCGACCGACTGTTCGAAACCCTTGTTGTCGCCCGACGCGATGCCGCGGATCGCGATGCGGTTGGCGATGGCGGTCTGGGTGATCTTGAGGTTCGGAACCGACGAGCTGATCTGCTCGAGGTTGGTCTGGCCATAGGCCTCGACCTGCTTGCCGCTCACCGCCGAGATCGAGATCGGCACGTCCGACAGCCCCTCGGCGCGCTTTTGCGCGGTGACGATGATCTCCTCAAGCCCGCCCTGATCCTGCGGCGCGGCGGCGTCCTGCGCGAATGCGAGCCCCGGCGCGGTGAGCGCGGTCGCGGCGAACAGCATGGCAAAGCCGGTCTTCATAATCTCTCTCCCTCCCACCATCGTCGAGTTCACCCCGCGATGTTTTTCTGGCCTTGCGACTCTTATCGTCTTTAAGTATCGTTATGCAAGTCAGATAATTCGGGAGAGCAGAACAGTGCCGAAAATCGGCCTTCCACCAGCGCTGACGCGCAATTTGCGGCTGCCTGCGATCGCCGCGCCGATGTTCCTCGTGTCGGGGCCGGAGATGGTGATCGCGGCATCGCGCGCCGGCGTGATCGGCAGCTTTCCCGCCCCCAATGCGCGTACGTCGGCCGATCTCGAGAATTGGGTCAGCCGGATCGACGCGGCGTTGTCGAACGAGCCCGAAGCGGCCGCATGGGCGGTCAATCTGGTCGTCCATCCGTCGAACAGTCGCCTGCCCGAAGATCTCGCCTGCGTCGTGCGCCACAAGGTACCGCTCGTGATCACCGCACTCGGTAGCCCGGCGCGGGTGGTCGAGGAAATCCACAGCTACGGCGGGCTCGTCTTCGCCGACGTCAACTCGGTCGGCTTTGCCCGCAAGGCCGCCGCAGCCGGGGTCGACGGACTCGTGCTCGTCGCCGCGGGCGCGGGCGGCCACACCGGTGCGACCGCGGGTTTCGCCTTCGTCGAGGAGGTGCGGCAGTTCTGGGACGGGCCGCTCGTCCTCGGCGGCGCAATCTCGACCGGGCACGCCGTCCGCGCGGCGGAGATACTCGGCGCCGATTTCGCCTATCTCGGCACCTCGCTGATCGCCTGCGCCGAGAGCATGGCGGTGCAGCCATACAAGGACATGGTGGTCGCGGCGGGCGCCGAGGACATCGTTCCTTCGAAGGGTATCACCGGTGTGACCGCCAACTGGCTGAAATCGAGCCTGATCGCCGCGGGCTACGACCCCGCCAATATGCCCGAAGACAAACGTCCCAATTTCTCGGACGCACAGGACGACGCGAAGGCGTGGAAGAATGTCTGGTCCGCCGGGCAAGGCGTCGGCGCCGTCCGCGCAGTCGAACCTGTCGCGGAGATCGTCGACCGCCTCGTCAGGGAATATGATGCCGCCGCCGCAAGGCCGCGCTTTGCCGCCGCCGAAGGAGTCCTCGCATGACCGCACAGCTCGTCGACACGATCCGGACCACGATCCAGCCGAACGACCATCCCTATATGAAAGACGCCTGGCGCCCGACCTATAATGAATGGAACGCGATCTTCGCGAACGGCGATGCCGAGGTGATCGGCAATATCCCGACCGACATCGACGGGGTTTACGTCCGCACCGGCGAGAACCAGATTCACGAGCCGATCGGCCGCTATCACCCCTTCGACGGCGACGGCTTTATCCACGCGATCTCATTCAAGGGCGGCCGCGCGAGCTATCGCAGCCGGTTCGTGCGCACCAAGGGGTTCGAAGCCGAAAAGGAAGCCGGCCGCTCGCTGTGGGCGGGGCTGATGGAGCCGCCGCACAAGTCGACGCGCCACGGCTGGGGGGCGCAGGAGTGGTTGAAGGATAGTAGCTCAACCGACGTTGCGATCCATGCCGGCAAGATCATCTCGACCTTCTACCAGTGCGGCGAAGCCTATCGGCTCGACCCCTTCACGCTCGAACAGTTCGGTACCGAGAGCTGGGTGCCACTCGACGGGATTTCGGCGCATTGCAAGGTCGACCTCGCGACCGGCGAGCTTATGTTCTTCAATTACTCGAAGCACGCACCTTACATGCATTATGGCGTCGTCGGCGCGGACAACAAGCTGAAGCACTATATCCCGGTGCCGCTCGCGGGGCCGCGGCTGCCGCACGACATGGCGTTCACCGAGAATTACACGATCCTCAACGACATGCCGCTCTATTGGAACGAGGAATTGCTCGAGCGGAACCTGCACGTCGTCCAGTTCCATCCCGACGAAAAGACGCGCTTCGCGATCATCCCCCGCCACGGGAGTCCCGAGGATATCAGATGGTTCGAGGCCGAGCCGACCTACACGCTCCACTGGCTCAACGCGTGGGAGGAAGGCGACGAGATCATTCTCGACGGCTATTATCAGGAAGAGCCGATGCCCAAATCCTATCCGAACGCGCCCGAGGGGCTCGAACGGATGATGGCCTATCTCGACCAGGGATTGCTGAAGCCGCGCCTTCATCGCTGGCGCTTCAACCTCAAGACCGGCGAAACGACCGAACAGCGGCTCGACCACCGCGACCTCGAATTCGGCATGTTCAACCATCGCTATGCCGGCAAGCCCTATCGCTATGCCTATAGCGCGATCCCCGAGCCGGGCTGGTTCCTGTTCCGCGGGCTGGTCAAGCACGACCTCGATGCCGGAACGAGCGAGGAATATGAGTTCGGGCCGGGCCGCTTCGGCAGCGAAGCGCCCTTCGCCCCGCGCACCGATGCGAAGGACGAGGATGACGGCTATCTCGTGTCCTTCATCGCCGACCTCGAAACCGACACATCCGAATGCGTGCTGATCGACGCGAAAAATGTCGCGGCAGGGCCGGTGTGCCGGATCATCCTGCCCGAACGCATCTGCTCGGGCACCCACACCGTGTGGGCGAGCGGCGACGATATCGGCATGGGTCCGAACAGCGTGCTGGCCGCCTGAGATGATCGTTGCGGGAGAGGAAAAAAGGCGGCGGCATCGGGATAGCGGCTGGTGGGGCGACAAGAATTTCGCTGACCTGTTCTTCGCCAACGCGGCGGCGCATCCCGACCGGCTGGCGCTGGTCGATGCACCGAACCGCGCGGACTTTGCGTTCGGCGCGGCGCGACGGCTAACCTATGCAGAGCTTGAGGCCGAGATCGATCGGCTCGCGGGAGCACTGGTAGTCGCAGGGACCGGCAAGGACGATGTGCTGCTCGTCCAGCTTCCGAACATCAGCGAGTTCGTCGCGCTCTATTTCGCGGCGGCGAAGATCGGCGCGATCGTCAGCCCGGCGGCGGTGCAATATCGCAGCCATGAGCTGAAGGGCATGATCGGCGTCGCTGAGCCGAAAGCCTTCGTCTGCTCGACGCAGGTCAAAGGTTGCGACCATGTCGGCGTCGCAGCGCCGTTGCTCGATGGCATCCAGTTGATGACCTTCGGGCCCGATGCCCCGGCGGATGCGCTCGACCTGTCGACCGCCACCGGCGACGCCGAAACCCTCGCCGCGCATGTCGCCGCGAACCCGGTCGATGCCGACGATATCTTCACCATCTGCTGGACCTCGGGCACCACCGGCGTTCCCAAGGGCGTGCCGCGCAGCCACAATCACTGGATTGCGGTCGCGGGCGCGGGTTACGAGGCGATGAAGGTCGGGCCGGGCGATGTCCTGCTCAACCCCTTCCCGCTGATCAACATGGCGAGCATCGGCGGCATCACCATGTGCTGGCTGACCAGCGCCGGCACGATGGTGCTGCACCATCCCTTCGATCCCGGCGTCTACCTCAAGCAGATCGCGACCGAGCGGCCGAGCCTGACGATCGCGCCGCCCGCGGTGCTCAACATGCTGCTGCAGAACGAGGCTTTGCTGGCGAGCGTCGACCTGTCGAGCCTGCGCGTCATCGCCTCGGGCTCGGCCCCGCTCGCGCCCGCGATGGTGCGCGGCTTTCAGGAAAAGCTCGGCATCATCATCGTCAATGTGTTCGGGTCGAACGAGGGGATGAGCTTCATCACCGGCGAAGGCGACATGCCCGATCCCGACAAGCGCGCGAGCCTGTTTCCGCGCCGCGGCACCTATCAGCGCCCCTATGGCGAAGGCCGCGCGCCCAATATCGAGAGCCGGCTCGTCCCGCCCGGCGGCGGCGATCCGATCGAGGCCGACGGCGTATCGGGCGAATTGCAGATCCGGGGGCCGACGCTGTTCGAGGGCTATCACAACGCCCCTGACCGCTCCGCCGAGGCCTTTACCGACGACGGCTGGTTCCGCACCGGCGACCTGTTCGAGATCGCCGAGGGCGGCGACTTCTACCGCTTCGTCGGGCGTTGCAAGGATCTGATCATCCGCGGCGGGGTGAATATCTCGCCCGAGGAGATCGACCAGCTTCTGGGCGGCCATCCGCTACTCGCCGAGGCCTGCACCTTTTCGCTCCCCGACCCGACGATGGGCGAGCGTATCGGCCTCGCCTATGTCCCGCGCGGCGCCGACGATGTCGGGATCGGCGAAGTCGCCGACTATCTGCGCGGCCACGACCTCGCGGTGTTCAAACTGCCCGAGCGCCTGTTCCGCTTCGACGCTTTGCCGCGCAACGTCACCAACAAGGTGATGCGCAGCGAAGTCCGCGACATGGCGCTCGCAAAGCTCGAAAAGGAAGCCTGACATGGCGAAAGACGTCTTCATACTCGGCGGCGCGCAGACCGACTTCTCGCGCAACCTCGAACGCGAGGGCGGCGGCCTGTTCGAACTGTTCCGCGACGTCGCCGAAGCGGCCTTCGTCGCGACGGGGATCGAACCTAGGGAAGTCGAGACCGCGCATGTCGGCAATTTCGTCGGCGAACTGTTCGCGGGGCAAGGCCAGCTCGGGGGCTTCTTCGGCCACGTCCATCCCGATCTCGCCGGCATCCCCGCATCGCGGCACGAGGCCGCCTGCGCCTCGGGCAGCATCGCGATCCTCGCCGCCGCGGCCGAGATCGAGGCCGAGCGCTATGGCCTCGCGCTCGTGCTCGGCATCGAGCTGATGCGCAACGTCCCCGGCCAGCGCGCCGCCGAATATCTCGGCGCCGCTGCATGGGCGGGGCGCGAGGCGCAGGAGGCGCGTTACCTGTGGCCGTACATGTTCGCGCGCGTCGCCGAGGAATATGAGGAACGCTTCGGGCTCGACCGCGCGCATCTGCGCGGCATCTCGGCCAATAATTTCGCCAATGCCAAGAGGAACCCGAACTCGCAAACGCGCGGCTGGGCGGTCACCGACGATCATCTCGGCGAGAATGACGAAGTCAATCCGCTGATCGAAGGGAGCCTGCGCAAGTCCGATTGCGGGCAGGTTACCGACGGCGCCGCCGCGATCTTCCTCGCCTCGCGCGAGGTTGCCGAAGCCTATGCCAAACG
This sequence comes from Sphingopyxis sp., assembly GCF_016463645.1. Classification (GTDB taxonomy): domain Bacteria; phylum Pseudomonadota; class Alphaproteobacteria; order Sphingomonadales; family Sphingomonadaceae; genus Sphingopyxis. The sequence goes on from NZ_JAEMQX010000008.1 coordinate 32,865, forward strand.
CCGCGGAATCCCGCTCGCCGGCATTCCGCGTATCAAAGGCTGGGGCCATGCTACCGCGCCCCTGCTCTATTCGACCAAGGTCGCGGACAGCCGCGGCGGAGATTATGTCTTCCCCAGCGTACGCAAGGCGATGATGGACGCGCTGCGCCGCGCCGAAATGCCCGACATCTATGCCTGCGACGGGGTGGAGGTGCACGACTGTTTCTCGATCACCGAATATATGGCGATCGATCATTTCGGGATTACCAAACCGGGCGAAAGCTGGCGCGCCGTCGAGGACGGCACCATTGCGCTCGGCGGGAAATTGCCGGTCAATCCGTCGGGCGGGCTGATCGGCCTTGGACACCCTGTAGGTGCCACGGGCGTGCGGATGTTGCTCGACAGCTGGCGGCAGGTCACCGGCAACGCCGGCGACTATCAGGTCGAGAGCGCTCGTAACTTCGCAACCTTCAACGTCGGCGGCAGCGCAACCACGGCCGTCAGCTTCGTCGTCGGCACCTGATTTGACCGAAGTCTATATTTATGACGCGGTGCGCACACCGCGCGGCAAGGCGCGGCCTGATGGCGGGCTCGCCGGCCTGGGCCCGCAGGAGCTGGTACGCGGCCAAATGGCGGCGCTCAGCGCCCGCTGCGGCGACTTCACGCCCGAGGCGTTGATCCTCGGCTGCGTTACGCAGAGCGGTACACAGGGCGGGCATATCGCGATGCTGGCAAAGTTGCACGCGGGCCTGCCCGACGCCTGCGCCGCGCACAGCCTCAACAATTATTGCGCATCGGGGCTGTCGGCGATCGGCCAAGCGGTCGCGAAGGTCGCTAGCGGCGAGATCGGAGTCGCACTCGCGGGCGGGGTCGAATCGATGAGTTCGGCGCCCTTTCTGAGCGACCGTGCGGGCTTCTATACCAACGAAGAACTGCCGCCGCGCGCGCGCTTCGTGCCGCCAGTGCTCGGCGCCGACCGGCTGGCACACGCCGAAGGCATCACCCGCCCCGAACTCGATGCGGTTGCCCTCACCTCGCAGCGGAAGGCGGCGGCGGCGGAAGCCGATCGGTGTCTGCAGGCCTCGCGCATCGCAACCGGTGCGCTCGCGGGTGAGGAATGCATTCGTCCGCAAACGAGCGCGGAGTCACTCGCCGCTGTGCCCGCCGCATTTGGCGAACTGCAGGCGCAATATGCCGGCGCGCTCGAAGGCGCGACCTTCGAACCGCTCCACAGCATCGCGCATGCGCCACCGATCTGCGACGGTGCCGGGCTTGCGTTGGTCGGCGGCGAAGGACTGGGCATCGCCCCCCGCGCCCGAGTGGTCGCTTTTGCCGAGATCGGCGGCGATCCCGCGGCGTCGCTGACCGCGGGGTTTGCGGCGATGGACAAGGTGCTGACGCGCGCCGGGCTGACGCTGAACGACATGGACCGGATCGAATTCATGGAGGCTTTTGCCGTTACAATGGCGAAATTCCGGCGCGACCGGGGCGTCGACCCGGCGCGCGTCAACGTGTCGGGAGGGCACCTCGCCAAGGGGCATCCGATGGGCGCCAGCGGCGCCATCCTGACCTCTACCTTGCTCGATGCACTCGACGCGTGCGACGGGCGGCATGGGTTGGTCGTGCTGACCGGCGCGATGGGCGTCGGCGCGGCGATGATCGTCGAGCGGCAATAGTCGTTGCGAAATAGCGCGCCTGCGTTATGGCCGACCCGCGCGGGGTTTCCCCGCGCATGATCGCGCCGGTGCCCGAAAGGGTTTAATAGGGAACGCGGTAAGGGGCGATATATCGCACCGAAACCGAGGCTGTCCCTGCAACTGTAAGCGGCGAGCGCGATGCACCGTCCGGGTTTCGACGCGGACAGCCACTGGGGTCACCTGGGAAGGCGTGCATCGAGCCCTGACCCGCAAGCCAGGAGACCTGCCGGCGTGGGTCGCTCAATGCCAAGGCCCAGGGAAAGGCCACGGCACGGAGATTTCCGTCGAGCGACGAACAGGCGGCTGGGGCCGCCTCGGTGCCGGGGTTGCAGGCCATTACGCCACTTGCGACTCCAGCATCGGTCGATTGCGTCCGCGCGTCGGCAGGCTCCGCCCTCGTTGCCGGCGTGCGGGGGTTTCCAATGAAGACGCGAACCGACGCCGAACACACGGCGAAAATGAAGAAGATCCAGGCAGCGCAGGCGAAGAAGGTCGCGGCCAAGACGGTCGAAAAGGGGCTGGTCATCGTCCACACCGGTCCCGGCAAGGGCAAGACCTCGGCCGCGCTGGGCATGGCGGTGCGTGCGATCGGGCACGACATGAAGGTCGGCGTCGTTCAGTTCGTGAAGGGCGCGATGACAACGGGAGAAAAAGCGGTGTTCGACCGCTTCCCCGACCTCATCGAATTCAAGCCGATGGGCGAGGGTTTCACCTGGGACACGCAGGACCGGACGCGCGATATCGCCGTCGCCCGCACCGCATGGGAAGAGGTCAAGCGCATGATCGCCGATCCGGGCTATGCGATGGTGATCGCCGACGAACTCAACATCATTCTCCGTTACGACTATCTGCCGGTGAATGAAGTGCTCGAAGCGCTCGGCACGAAGCCGCACATGACGCATGTGATCATCACCGGCCGCAACGCGCCCGAGGCGTTGATCGACGCCGCCGACCTCGTCACCGAGATGGCGCAGGTGAAGCATCCGTTCCGCGAGCAGAATGTGAAGGCGCAGAAAGGGATCGAGTTCTGATGCGGCGGCGCGGCCTTGTGGCGGCGGCCGCCCTGCTCGGCGGCACGAGCCTCTTGTCGGCTGCCTCCCCCGCTCCGCACGCGAAGGCGCCGGGAGTCCCGCAGCGCATCGTGTCGATCAACCTGTGTGCCGACCAGCTGGTGCTCGCGCTCGCCGACCGGCAGCAGATCGCCGGGCTGACGAAGAACGCGGCCGACACCGCCATGTCAGGTGAAGCCGCCAAAGCGCGCGGCATTCCGCTGCTCAGCAATTCGGCCGAACAGATCCTTGCGATCGAACCCGACCTGATCATCGGCATGCCGGCGAGCCGTAGCGCGGCGCTCGCGGCGCTGCCGAAGCAGGATTATCCGCTGCTCGACCTTTCCACTGCCAACACACTCGACGATATCCACACCTCGATCCGCGAGACGGCGACCGCGGTCGGCCATCCCGAGCGCGGCACCGCGCTGATCGCGCGGATGCAGCGCGAGCTTGCGGGTCTGGCCAGACCCGGCAAGGGCCGCGTCGCCGCCTATTACCAGCGGCGCGGCTATATGACAGGCACGGGCACGCTGATCGACGAGCTGATGCGGCGCGTCGGGCTGGTGAACCTCGCGGGCAAGCTCGGCAAGCCGCCGCTGTCGCAACTGAGTCTCGAGGAAATGGTCGCAGCGAGGCCCGACTTCCTGATCGTCGAGAGCGCAACCGACCTGGTGACCGACCAGGGGAGCGAAATGCTGCATCATCCCGCGATCAGGGATATTCCGCGCATCAGCGTTCCGCAGGCGTGGACCGTGTGCGGCAGCCCTGCCTACACGCAGGCGGCGCGCAGCATGGCGGCGCAGATCGCACGGATCGACAGGAGTCGCTCATGAGCCGCTTCGCCCTTCCCCGCTGGTTGCTGATCGCGGCGCTGGCGGCGCTCACGCTGGTCGCGGCCGCCGGATCGCTGCTGTTCGGCGCGGTTGACCTGTCGGTGGCGCGGCTGCTCGCCGCCGCGAGCGGCGACGGCGACCGGGTCGCGTCGATCATCCTCTTCGACCTGCGCCTGCCGCGCACCATGCTGGCGCTCGGCGTCGGCGCGATGCTCGGGCTCGCGGGTGCGGCGCTGCAGGGCTATCTGCGCAACCCGCTCGCCGAGCCGTCGGTGCTCGGCACGTCGAACGCCGCGGCACTGGGCGGGGTCGCGGCGCTCTATTTCGGGATCGCCGAGCTGCACCCGGTGATGCTGCCGCTGCTCGCCACGGGCGGTGCGCTGCTGTCGCTTGCGCTGCTGTTCATCCTGTCGGGCCGGGCCGAAAGCCCGCTGACCCTGATCCTCGCCGGAATCGCGGTTGGCACGTTGGCAGTGGCGGGAACGAGCCTCGCGCTCAACCTGTCGCCCAATCCGTTCGCGGCGATGGAGATCATGACCTGGCTGCTCGGCAGCCTTGAGAACCGGTCGTTCGACCATGTGTGGATCGCGCTGCCGTGCATCGCGATCGGCGGCGCGATGCTGCTGTGGAACGGACGCGCGCTCGATGCGCTGACGCTCGGCGAGGATGCCGCGCAGGCGCTCGGTACGGATCTTCGGCGGACGCGGCTCCGGCTGCTGATCGGCACCGCGATCGGAGTCGGCGGCGCGGTCGCGGTGTCGGGGGCGATCGGTTTCGTCGGGTTGATCGTGCCGCACCTGATCCGTCCGCTCACCGACCGCAGCCCGTCGGCGATCCTGCTTCCCTCGGCGATCGGCGGCGCCGCGCTGCTGACGCTCGCCGACCTGGGCGTCCGGATCATTCCGACGACGAACGAACTGAAACTCGGCGTGGTTACGGCCTTTCTGGGAGTTCCGGTCTTCCTCCTCCACCTGATGCGGGAGCGGCGGCTATGGTGAGCATCGCCCTGAACCATGTCGGCGTGACGCTCGGCCGCCGCGCCGTCGTGCATGACGTCAGCGCCGCCTTCGGCCCCGGCACGCTGACCGGGATCGTCGGCCCGAATGGCGCGGGCAAATCGACGCTGGCGCGCGCGATGCTTGCGCTGGTGCCTGCCAGCGGCAGGACAGAGATCGACGACATCGACGTGACGGCGATGCCGCGCGGCGAGCTGGCGCGGCGGATTGCCTATGTCCCGCAGGGGCAGACTTTGCACTGGCCGCTGACCGTCGAGCGACTCGTCGGGCTTGGGCGCCTGCCGCACCTCGCGCCGATGTCGCGGATCACCGATACCGACACGGCGGCGATCGAGCGCGCGATGGCGCGCGCCGACGTGCTCGATTTGCGCAACCGGATCGCGACCGAACTGTCGGGCGGCGAACGCGCACGCGTGCTGTTCGCGCGCGCACTCGCGGTCGAGGCGCCGGCGCTGATCGCCGACGAACCACTCGCAAGCCTCGATCCCGGGCACCAGATCGACGTGATGGAGCTGCTCCACGCCGAAGCGAGAGGCGGCGGGCTGGTGATCGCTGTGCTGCACGACCTGACGCTCGCGGCGCGCTATTGCGATCGGCTCCTATTGATCAACGGTGGACGCATCATTGCCGACGGCACGCCTGGCGAGGTACTGACCGCCGAGAGGCTGCGCACGGTTTATGGCATCGACGCAGAGGTAGAGACGGGCGGCGAGTGGCCGACAATCACGCTGTTCGGTCGCGCGTAATGAGCGCCGAAACACTGTTCGCCGAACAGGGATATGTGGCGGTGCCGCTGTTCGATGCGGCGCAGGTCCGCGCGGCAGCCGATGATATCGCCGAACATATCGATCGCGTGTCGCGCGCGCTCTATCTGCCCTTCGACCGAAGCTGCCCCGATACGCCGCTGGCCGAGCGGATCGACCGGGTGTTCGCGCACGAACGCAGCGTCGCAAACCTGCTGCGCGTCGCGATCTGCACCGATGCGCATCGCGGGGCGCGACTGCAGGCGCTCGTCAATGATCCACGATTGATCGAAACCGCCGGGCGGATCGGCGGCCGCGCCTTGTCGGGAAAGATGGCGCGCGTTCGCGCGAGCATCGCCTGCTTTCCCGAGCATCGCCACGCCTGGCACAGCGACGTCGCACGCGACGACGGCACCGGATGCGGCAAGGTCGCGGTGACCGCGTGGATCCCGCTGAGCGATGCCGGGCCCGAAAGCGGCGGGCTGGAGATTGCGGCGGGGCGCCAGCCCGCGCCGCTCGCGAGCGAGGGCGACGATGGTTTCGAAATCCCCGAATGGCGGCTCGCCGGCCTGCCGCGCGTGCAGCCCATATGTCCGGCAGGGACGGTGCTGTTCCTCGATCGCTTCACCCCGCACCGCACCCTGCCCGCGCGCGCGACACGCTTCGCGCTCGTGGTGTGGATGAAGGCGGCCTAGCCGCTCCCGCCGCTGCGGCAAAAGCCGACGACATAGTCGATGATCATCCGGTCGCGCTGCGGCGACGGCGGGCCGAGCACCCCCTGCGCATGGGGCGGCAGATGGTCGACCGCATGGGTCGCGCCCTCGCCGAAGACATAATGGTCGAACCAGGTGCGCCATGCCTCGCGTTCGCTGTCGGGAAGCTCGCGGATCGAGTGCATCGCGAGCATCAGCGCGGCGAAGGGAAAGCGGTCCTGCCGCTGTCCGAACCAATAGTTGACGAGGACATTGAGCGCGCCCTCGCTGCGCACATGGTGCCACCACATCGGCGGCATGTAGATCGCATCGCCCGGTACGAGCTCGGCGACCATCTTGTGCCGCTCGGCCTCGGCATAGAGCGGGTAGCGCGCATGGTCGGGATGGTCGGGATCGACCATGCTCGTCGGCTGGCCCGCGATCGTGCGCTCGACGGGGCCGACATAGAGGTTCGATATCTGCCCGGGCGGAAAGAGCGTGAAGCGGCGGCACCCCGCGACGACGACGGCGATGTTCGCCGCCATGTCGTAATGCGGCGCGATGCGGCTGGCGTTGCCGACCCAGATGCGCGGATCGACGCCGGTGTCGACCGGCAGCGGATTTTCGGCGGCGAAGTTCGCGACGCTTTCGGGGGTCGGGGTCGATCCGGCATAGAGGCTCGGCGCATCGGCGGTGCCGCGCAGCGCAAGCAGCCGCTCGACGAGCGCTGTCATCGGCATCTTTTCGCTGCGGAAATTCACACTGCGCATGTCGTCGGTGTAGAAATGGCGCCCGCCGGTTTCGGGCGGGCCGACCAGCACGGTAAGCGGCTTGCCGTTGTCGCGCGCCGCGAGATAGCCGGCGATCGCCTCGTCTCCCGCACCCGCTGCGGCGACCGCGGGCCAGTTCGCCGCGATGCCGCGGACAATGACGGGACGGTCGGCCGCCGCGATCGCGCGCGCGATCGCGGCACGGTCGCTGCCCGATATCTCTTCCAGCGTGTCCGTCACTCCGTCTCCCCCTGCCCTCAGCGGGCGGGTTCGACCCGCACCGTCCGGCTGGCGCGCTTGCCGTCGGCCGAGCGGCTGCGCAGATCGACCGCGCCGTCGACCGCGACCGGCCCGGCATAACGCGTCCAGGCGCCATCACCGATACGATATTCGATCGCGGTGCCGGGGAACATGCTGTTCGCCTCCAGCTTGCCGCCGACTATGCACGCGCCCGGCGGCGCGACGCGGTAGGCGACGCCGATCCTTTCCAGCATCGGGAATTGCGCGGCGACGCGGCCGGCGAAATCCTGCCAGCCCGTCTTGAGCTTTGCGGCGTCGACGCGGCTGTCGCCCCATTCGTATGTCGCGCCGGCCTGATAGGCGGGAGTCCATGGCGCCGGAGCCCACGCCCGCTCGGCGAGTGCGAGCAGGCGCGGGAAGAGCATATAATCGACCTGCGCGTCGGTGCGGATCGTCTCGCTCCAGAGCTGGGCCTGCAGTCCGGCGACGCGGTGACCGGGCTGGAGAGCGGGCTTGTCCTCGATCGACTTGCCCTCGGCGTGGATGTTGCGGATCGTCGCCGCGTTGGCGGGCAGATTGCCCGGCATGAAGCCATAGACCTGATACGGATCGACGCCGCGCGAAGCCCAGTCGTAGCCGCCTTCGTCGGGGTGCGGCGCATAGGGCATGTCGAAATAGCCGAGGTCGGGGATCGACAGCACGGCGTCCCAGCCGCGGTTCATCTGGTCGTGCGCCTCGCGGATCGCCCCGGTGTGGAGCACGCCCCAGATATTGGTCTGCACCATATGCGGCTCCTTCGGCATTGCGGCCGTTTCGGTGTGACCCATGCCGTCGCTCCAGCCGCCTGCGCGCAGTCCCTTGGCGGCGAGGCTGGCGGTCACGCGTTCGATGAAACGCGGGGTCAGCTTGCCCGCATCGCCGCCATTCCCGGCAATCATCGTCTTGCACGCGGGCGACTTGACCCACGCGCCCGCGGTCTCGTCGGCGCCGAGGTGGAAGGTTCTGAGCGGAACCCCGGCCTGCCGGTGCATCGCGGCCAGCGCGTCGACGACGGTATCGACGAAGCGGTAGGTCGCGGGCAAGCAGACGTTGAGCGTATTGTCGCTGTAATTCTGGATGCTGCGATATTCGGTCGTGTCGGCGGGGTCGATCAGCCGATATTCGTCGGCCTCAGCCTTCTTGCCCGCGGCGGACAGCCGCGCATGACGGAGCTCCATCGCCTTGATCGCCGCGCGGCTGTGGCCCGGCATGTCGATCGACGGGATCACCTCGATCTGCCGCGCCGCCGCTGCCCGGACGATCGCGACATAGTCGGCGGTGGAGAGATAGCCGTTGACGCCGCCGACGCCGTCGGGCCCCGCGCCGAGCTGCGGCAGGATGCAGGTCTGCTCGGACGGGTCATGGCAGCGTTTCGAGCCGATCTCGGCGAGTTCGGGGAGCGCCGGAATCTCGATACGCCAGCCTTCATCCTCGGCGAGGTGGAGATGGAGCTTGTTGAGCTTGTAGCTCGCCATCGCCTCGATGAGCTTCAGAATCTCGTCGCGGCCGTGGAAGTTTCGGCCGAGGTCGATGTGGAGACCGCGGAAGCCATATTCTGGGGCGTCCTCGACGCGGAGCGGGGTGAGCTTGCCCTTCTCGAAGGCCGCCTGCTGCGCGAGCGAGCGCAGCGCGTGGCTGGCCCCCGCAGCGTCGTGTGCGACAATCGCTATGCCCGAAGGCTTGGCATCGAGGATATAGGATTCGGGCTTCGCCGAAGCAACGGGATCGATACGGATCGTCAGCGGAAGCGCGCCTTCGGGAACACCCAGCGCGGCAAGCGCGGGGGCGACCGCACTACGTTCGACACCATTCAGGGTGAGCGCAACGCCGCGAGTCAGGTCGATCGCCTTGCCCTCGCCCTGCACCGCCTTTGCCGGCTTCGGCAGGATGACGACACCCTTCGCTTCGGGCGCGAGCCGCGCGGCCTGCACATCGAAAGCGCGTTCGGCGGTGAGCCAGCGCGTCTTGTCGGCGTCGCTCTTGGTCGCGAGCTTCGCCTCGTCGGTCATCGGCGCCACGAAGGGCAAGATTTCGAGGCCGGTTTCAGGGTCGATCACGGGGCGCGTCGCGGCAATCGTGCGCGGTTTGAGCCCGTCGGCCACGAGATAGGCATTGGGCATGCCGAACGCCTTCGAGAAGTTCGAGCCGATGCCCCAAAGCCTGATCTCATGCCTGGCGCCGGGACGCAGCGTTGCGCCGGGCTTGAGCGTCAGTTGCTGGACGTCGCCATTGATCAGCCGGTGCACGAAGATGTCGCTTTCGACGAGCGGTAGCCGGTTCACGAAGCTGAAATAGAGCGCGAACCCCTTGGTCGGCACGTGCGCGGGAAGCGTTTCGGGCACGGTGAGCGTGATCGTCGTGAGGAAACAGCCGTCGATCCCCGCGGGGCAGGTCGGGCCGTTGTCGACCATCGTGAGGCGGTAGCCGAGCGTGTCGGCGAGGCGGTCGAGCGACGCTTGCGGTCCCGTTTCGGCCGCCGGCGCCTGCGGCGCGGCGAGCGCCGCCATCGCCATCGTGATCCACCCCGCAGCCCGCATCAAATTTCTCCCGCTCGACAATTTGTATCTGATTTGTCATGTGGTATCGGGTAGGTCAACGCCTTTCGGCTTGGCCGGAATTGAGGGAAAAACTGAGAAATGACGGATATTCGCGCTTTTCGCCTCATCGCGTCAATTCTGATTGGTTTTACATTAGTATTGTCTCTTTCCGCCCGGGCGGACGAGCGGCGTCCCGTTGTGGTCGGCTATCTCGCCGCGTTCAAGGGGCTCGACCTGTCGATCGCGCGCACCGACCTTTCGGCCTTCACCCATTACAACCTGTCCTTCGCCAACCCCGACGCGGACGGGCGCTTCACCCGCGAGGGACGAATGACGTGCATGGGTGACGAGACTGGCGCCAACCTGTCAGTCGAGGCGCTGCGAAAGACGGTGACGCGATTGCGGGCGAACGGCGCGAAGGTGCTGATTTCGACCGCGGGCGGAGTGATTCCAGGCTGCTCGGGCGACTGGAGGGCGCTGCTAACGCCCCAGCGACGCGCGGCGACGGTCGCGGCGCTCGTCGAAATGGCCGACACGCTCGGACTCGACGGGGTCGATATCGACATCGAGGGGCAGTTGCTGACCGAGATCGACCGCGCGGGCGACTATACGCCGTTCATCGCGGCGCTGTCCGAAGCGATGAAGGCACGCGGCAAGCTGCTGACCTGCTCCACCGCATCCTATGACGGCGGGATGATCCCGGTGGACTCGATCGCCTGGTTCGACTTGGTCAACGTGATGTCCTATGACGCGATCGGGCCGAGTTGGGGTCAGGCAGGCACCGAGCACAGCAGCTATGCGATGGCGGCACGCGATCTGGACCTGTGGCTTGCACGCGGCGTCGCGCGCGAGCGACTCATACTCGGCGTACCCTTTTATGGATATGGATTCGGCGGCGAGAAGGAAAATTGGTCCTATCGCGACCTTGCGAGCGCACAGGGCATAAATGCGACCAAAGCCGATGTGATCGGCGAACTGTGCGGCGGGTGTCGCTACATCACGCACAACAGCCCCGCGACGATCGAGAAAAAATCGCGGTTGGCCGCAGAAAAGGCAGGCGGCGTGATGGTATGGGAATTGTCGCAGGACAGTCCCGATCACGCGCTGACCAAGGCAATCCGGCGGGGGCTTTCGCGCGAATAAGTCGCAACAAGGTTGACGCGAGGATACCAATGCAACACATGCTGCGCTAAGGCTGGTCTTATCGACCGGCCTTGCCGGGGAAATCGTGTGGAGCATCATCCTTGTCACTGATCGAACGCGTGGGTCCGCTCCAGAAGGACGATCCGACACCGCTTTACCTGCAGCTGCAGAAAATCCTGCGCGACGCGATCGAAGGGCAGATCGTGAAGGCCGAGGAGGCCATCCCGACCGAGCGCGACCTGGCCGAGGAATTCGACGTCTCGCGTATCACGGTGCGCAAGGCGATCGACGGGCTGGTCGGCGACGGGATCGTCACGCGGCGTCGCGGCGCCGGAACCTTCGTCACGCGGCCGCGGGTCGAGAAGAGCTTTTCGAAACTCACCTCCTTTTCCGAAGACATGGTGTCGCGCGGGCGCAAGCCGCACAGCAAATGGGTGAGCAGGACCACGGGTGCCGTGACGCCGGAGGAAGCGCTGTCGCTCGGCCTGTCGCCGGGCTCGCTGGTCTACCGTTTCCACCGCATCCGCTACGCCGACGACACCTCGATGGCGCTCGAGATTGCCACGATCCCCGCATATTGCCTCCCCTCGGTCGACGCCGTGGGCGCGTCGCTCTATGAGGCGCTGGAAGCCGCCGGGCATTTGCCCGTGCGCGCCCTGCAGCGGCTTCGGGCGATCGCGGCAACAGCCGAGCAGGCCGAGATGCTGGAGATCGAGCCGGGCACGCCCGGCCTTTTCATCGAGCGGCGGGGCTTTCTGGCCGACGGGCGCACCGCCGAATTCACGCAGAGCTTCTATCGCGGCGACGCCTATGACGTGGTGGCGGAGCTGAACAGCTAAGCTAGCCGGCGCAGAAATTCCACATGCGGGGGCAGTTCGGCGAGCTGCTCCGCGACCCGGCCGCGCAACGCCGCCAAGCGCGAAGCGAGGTCGGCGCCGGACAGGCCGTCGGCGATCGGATGCCAGCTCTGCGGCCACACCCCCTGCCCGGTCAGCACCGCATACCAGTTCGTCGGCCCGAACAGGTCGCCGGGTTCGAAGAGGATATTGCCGGTGGCGCGGAACGCTTCGATCCGTTCGGCGAGCGTATCGGGCATGCCCGCCGCGGCGACGTCGCGCCAGAAGCGCGTATCCTCGCGATTCGCGAGCGCATAATGTGCGATCACGAAATCGCGGACCGTACGATATTCGTGCAGGGCATCACGGTTGAAGCGCGCAACGATACGGGGATCGATCGTGTCGCGCGGCAGCAGTGCCAGTAACCGGATGATCGTTGTCTGGATGAGATGGATCGAGGTCGATTCCAAGGGTTCAAGAAAGCCGCCCGCGAGCCCGATCGCGACACAGTTACGATTCCAGATCGCTTTGCGATGCCCCGCGACGAAGCGGAGCCGGTTGGGATCGGCGAGCGGCGCGTCGGGAAGGCGTGAACGGAGCAGCGCCTCAGCCTTGTCGTGCTCCAGATGCGCGCTCGAATAGACATAGCCATTGCCCTCGCGGTGCTGGAGCGGGATGCGCCATTGCCAGCCGGCCTCGCGTGCGGTCGAGCGGGTGAAGGGTGCGGGTTCGGCCGCGCCATGCGAGGGCATCGCCACCGCGCTGTCGCACGGCAGCCAGTGACTCCATTCGCTATAACCCGTCCGGAGCGCGCCTTCGATGAGCAGCCCGCGAAAGCCCGAGCAATCGACGAAGAGATCGCCCTCCATCGTGCGGCCATCATCCATCCCAAGCCCGGTGATGAAGCCGTCCTCAGGATCGAGACGGACGTCGGCGACCTTGCCCTCGATCCGCGCGACGCCCTTGTCCTCAGCATAGTTGCGCAGGAAGCGAGCGTAGGCGGCAGCATCGAAATGGACCGCGTGATGCACGGGGCCGTGGCGCGTCGCGGGGGCAAACCGGCCGGCCCGCGCGGCCATCGTTTCGAGATTATAGGGGCCGTGATCGGCGTCGCCGCCCGTGGCCAGATGGCGGAGCCAATGATGGTGAAAATGGATGCCCGACATTTCGATGCCGAGATAGCCGAACGGGTGGAAATAGCGGTGCCCCGCCCCGCCCCAGCCCGCGAACTCGATACCGAGCTTGATCGTCCCGTGCGTCGCCCGCAGGAACTCGGCCTGATCGAGGCGGAGATAGCGGTTGAATTCGTGGATCGGGGGCACCGTCGCCTCGCCGACGCCGACGGTTTCGATCGCCTCGGATTCGACGAGAGTGATGCGGTGCGGTTGCCCCGCAAGCGCGCGTCCAAGCGCCGCAGCGGTCATCCAGCCCGCGCTGCCGCCGCCGACGATGACGATGCGCCGGACGGCGCGCGCGCGTGCGCTCATCCGCGCATCCGCCCGAGCGCTTCGGCGTGCGTCTCCATCGCGTGGACATCGCCCGCGATGGCGCGGAGCTGGCGCTGGAATTCGGTCATCAGCACCCGATCCTCGACCAGCAGCGCCTGCGGGTCGAAGCTGCGCGGGATCACGCCATGCCCCGCCATCACGAGCGCCCAACTATCCTCGACGTGCGCCTCGTGATTGAAATGCGCGAACATGCCGCGCGCGGCAAAAAGGTCTATCTTGGCAGTGAGCTCGGTCGAGACCGGCGCGGCGCGCGCGGCATCCCAGAAGGGCTCGGTGCGGGTATTGAGGCGGAAATGCTGCGCGGTAAAGTCGATCACGCGCGCCCGGGTGCCCGCCATTTCCTCACTGTAGATATCAGCCTCCGGCATCGCAGCGCGATCGATCGGCCACAAGAGGACGAGCTGCGCTATGCCAAGCTGGAGCAGCAGCAGCTCGGCACCATCGAGCGGTGGCGCGGTACCCGATGCCGGGCCCAGAGCGACGACATTGCCGACCCACGCGCGCGCGCGCGCGGTGGCGGCGAGCGACGCTGGCGGTGCGGCGTCGACAGGGCGTCCAAGGGCGGCGGCCAATGCGACGGGGGCGTCAGCGTCGGGCAACAACCGGCCGTCATAGGCGAATTCGATTGCGGTCCGGTTCGCGAGCGGGATCATCGTCAGCCAGCCGGCGGGGTGCGCGGCAACGCGGCTGTAGAGCGGCAGCGGATCGAAGGCAGACGTCGAGGCGCGGATGATGCGGTCGCAAAAGCCGGCGCGCACGGCGCGGTCGTCAGGATCGACGCGGGCGATCAGCGCGCCGTGGACATCGACGAACAAGTCGGCATCCAGCACTTCACCGTAGGCGAGTTCGATCCGATCGAGGCCCGATCCGCCGACATGGGGAATAGCTTCCGCCCCGGCAAGGATGCGGACATCGGCCTGCTCGCACGCCGCGCGCAGCAGCCCGGTATAGCCGGCTGCGTCGAGGTGCCAGCCCGCCTTGACCGCCTGCCGCGTCGCGGTCTCGTGCGGCACGCCGGTGCGGCCCTGCTTGGCGGCGACGGCAGCGAGGCAGAAATCCTCAAGCCCGACGCGCAGCCCCGCTTGTCGCGCACGTGTCCAGTGCTGAACGAAGGGCAGGTCGGCGAAGGCGCTGCCCGCGTCGCCATAAGCATGGAGAAAGGCGTCGTCGCCGCCTGACCAGCCGGCGAACTGTTGGCCCATGGCGATTGTCGCGGCGGCATGGCGGACCAGCTCGGTTCCTTCGATGCCGAGCAGACGGTGAAAGGTCGCAAGGTCGGGCGGCGCGATCAGCGCGGCGTGCGGTACGGGCACCTCGCCGGTGTCGACCCAGACGATATCGGTACCCAGCCGCGAATAGGCGCGGCAAACCGCGAGCGCAGCCATCGCCGCTGCAATTCCGCCGCCATAGACGACGACGCGCTGCACCGAATTGCTCATGGCGCGGGCGCCGGGCAATAGCATGCGATGAAATCGGCGTGCGAGGGCACCATCGCCGCGGCGTCGGCAATGGCCGCGGCAAAGCTCGACAGCCGCTCGTCCACGGTCGCCGCGGGCAGCACATCGGCGAGCCGATCGGCGGCGCGCGGTTCGATCCCCTGCCCGATGAACACCGCCTGCCAGCTCGGTGGACCGAACAGCCCGTCGCGATAAGCCTCGATATAGCCGCGATGGCGGAAACGTTCGATCTTGCCCGCGAGCGTATCGGGCATGTCGATCGCCGTCACGCGCTGCCACAGAGGGGCGTCGGGTTCGTTCCCGACATAATGGAGGATCAGGAAATCCCGGATGCGGTCATATTCGACCTCCATCACGCGGTTGAATTCGGCGGGTAAGGCAGGATCGATCGCGCGCCCCGCGGGCATCAGCGTCAGCGTGTGCATGATCGCCATCTGAACGAGGTAGATGCTGGTCGATTCGAGCGGTTCGAGGAAGCCGCCCGCGAGCCCCATGCCAATGCAATTCCTCGCCCATGCCCGTTCGCGTTTGCCCGCACTGAAGCGCAGCAAGCGCGGGTCGGCGAGCGCCTCGCCGTCGAGATTGGCGAGCAGGGTGGTCGCGGCCTCGTCGTCCGAGATATCCGCGCTCGAATAAACGTAGCCGTTGCCGGTGCGGTGCTGGAGCGGGATGCGCCATTGCCAGCCCGCCTTGCGCCGCGTCGAGCGGGTGTAGGGCGTGAAGTCGGCCGAGCGGACCGACGGCACCGCCTGCGCGCTGTCGCAGGGCAGCCAGTGCGACCAGTCCTCGAGACCGACGCCGAGCGTCTGTCCGAGAAGCAGCGAGCGAAAACCCGAGCAGTCGACGAACATGTCGCCCGCGATGCGCACGCCCGAGGCGAGCTTGACCGCGGCGATGTCGCCGCTTTCGTTGTCCTGCTCAACCTCGACGACCCGCCCCTCGACGCGCTCGGTCCCGCGAGCCTCGGCCCAGCCGCGCAGATAGCGGGCATAGAGAAAAGCATCGAGATGATAGGCGTAGGCGAAGGCGTTGCAGACGTCGCCCGCGTCACCGTTCGGCAGCATGAAGCGGTTCTGCCGCGCTGTGACGATAGGGAAGCAATAGTCGAACAGCGGTGCCGCGGTGCCGGCGCGGTGCGCCCGGATCCAGTAGCTGAAGAAATCGGCTTCGCCGATCGGACGACCGAAGGTGCCGAACGGGTGAATGTAGCGGTCACCCTCGCGCCCCCAGTTAACGAATTCGATGCCGAGCTTGAAGCTCGCCTGCGTCGCCTTCATGAATTCAGCTTCGTCGAGGCCGAGGAAGTCGTTGAAATCCTTCATCTGTGGCAGCGTCGCTTCGCCGACGCCGACGGTGCCGATTTCCTCGGATTCGACGAGGCGGACGCGGAAATGCACGGGATCGAGTTTGGCCGCGCACGCCGCAGCGCACATCCACCCTGCGGTCCCGCCGCCGACAATCACCAGTTCGAACCGATCCCCCATGGCGACCTAGCTTAGCGCAACAGAAAGCAGGCGCCAGCCCCGTGACAGGGCCGACACCGCTCCCCCTTTAGAAGTTGAGCCGCACGCCGAACTGGTAGCGCCGGTCGTTCTTGAACCAGGCATTCGGTTTGAGCAGGCCATCCGAATCCACCTGCTGCATCAGGACCGTGTCGGTACCGAGCAGGTTGGTGCCTTCGAGGACGAATTCGAGGCGATCGGTCGCGCGGAGGCGAAGCGATGCGTCGAGATAGCCCGTACTCTTCTGCCAGATCGGGAAACCCACGCAGCAATCGATCGCGGTCACCAGATATTTCGAGCGCCAGTTGTAGGCGACGCGCGCCGATACCGGGCCCTTTTCAAACATGCCGACGAGGTTGTAGCTGTGCTTCGAAATACCTTCGAGCGCATCGGGTTTTACCGTGCTGTTTTCGTAGGTGATGCCACCGCCCGCCGTCCCGCCGGCGGTCTCGTTGGTCAGATTGACCGTCTCGATCCCGCTGTTCTTCACATAAGTGTAGTTGGTCTGGATTCCGAAGCCGTCAAACGGCGCCGGGAGGAAGTCGAAGAAGGTCTGGAAGGCTGCTTCGAAACCGTAGATTTTGGCGCCGTCGCCATTGACCGGTCGGTTGAGGCGAACATCCTCGGTCACGCCATTGTTGGTGATCGACAGATTGAACTGCCCCGCCTGAATATAGTCGTAGAACTTCTTGTAAAAGCCGGTGACCGTCACCGATGCAGCCGGCGCGATGTAATATTCCATGGTCAGGTCGAACTGGTCGGCCGTCATCGGCTTGAGTCCGGGATTGCCCGACGTGCCGGTATATTGCCAATCGTAAGCGATCGCCTCGCCCGCCGCGTTGCGTGTGACATTGGGGTCGGACGGATCGTTCAGATTGGGCGACAGGCGATTGATCGTCAGATAGTTCCGCAACAACCCGAAGTCGGGCCGCGACATCGCGCGCGAGTAGGCGAAGCGCGACACCAGCTTGTCGGTCAGGTCGAACTTGACGTTGAAGCTGGGCAGCGCGTGGAAATGGTTATCGTTGGACGTGTCCGCGACGATCCCGCCGTCGTTGAACGCGATCTCCGCCGCCGTGATGACGCAACCGGCCGTCGCGGTTGGCGTAGCGGGCGGTGGCGGCGTCGAACGGTCGCAGACCAGTTGATCTGGGGTGAACGGGTTGGCGAAAGTCGTCGCGCCCTGCGTCTTGTCCCGGGTCCATACAAGCCGGACGCCAAGGTTGCCCGAAATGCCGATACCACCGATCGCAAGGCCGTCCCCGCCGAACTTCGCCATCGCGTAGGCCGCGACAGTGCGCTCGCTTACCTTGTGCACCTCGCTCGGCAGATAGCAGCCGTAGTCGCCTTCGATCGTTTCGCCGGCGCGATATCCAGCGCCCGAGCAAACCGGATAATATTCGCCGACACCGATCGTCGGCCGTCCCAGCGTGCTGGCGAGATCCTCGCGGTTCACCAGCTTGTCCATGTTGAAAAAGACGAACGAATGCTGGTTGGTCTGGCTCCCCGCGAAGAAGCTTCGATCGAACGTGTGGGTCTGGTAGCCGTTCACGCCGTAAACCGGCTTATCGACGTTGAAATAGGATGCCTGGGTATTCGTCCAGTTATTGGAGATGTTCGCCCAGTTATACGCACCCCACCGCACCGTCTGGTCGCGGTCGGCATAGCGCGCGCCAACCTTGATCGCGTCGAGCCACCCCGAATCGACATCATATTCAACATCGGCGCGGAGCGCGACTTCCTTGCCGTCGCTGTCCTCGGTGTGATCGGTGACCGCGTAATAGTGGTAATTGTTCGCGTTGTTGAGGCCGCCCAAAGACAGGTTGATATTGTTCGCAACCGTCGGAATGAACTCGAGCCGCGGATATTCGCCGGTCAGATCGACGAAGGTGTTCGCATAGCTGCGCGTCGTCACCGATGCGTTGTAGTTGCTGACGCTGGCGTCCACATATTGCCCGTCGAGCGTCACGCGCAGCCGGTCGTTCACGTCCCAGCGGAGATTGAGGCCGAAATCCTGTGTGATCTGCTTGTTGCGCAAGGCGTTGGCTGCCGTATCAACGTGCGGCGCCTTGCGCGGGCTGGCGCAGGACGCCTCCCACGAATAGCATTGGGCGAAGAACGGCTCGCCATCCTCGTTGAGGCCATAGCCCGCATTGTCACCCGGGAAATCGCCGTGATAGCCCGTCGGCTGCGTCCACCAACCCGACAGGAAATTGCCGTCGTCATCGAAAGTGAAACGGTCACGGACCGCGCCCGTGGCATAGGGATTGGCGACCCCCGCCAGCGGGCTGACCTGCAGCGCATCGCCATAGACGAAATCGCTGGGCTTGCCGTAGAGATCGGGGATAAGCGCCGCGGACAGCACCGAGTATTCGCGCCAGCTGTTGTTATATTGCGACCGGTTGTATTGTCCGGTCAGTTCCATCGATCCATCGGTCGACCGCCACTGGAACGCCGCCGCAACGCCATAGCGTTTCCGGTCATATTCATTTTCGCGCAGATAGATGCCGCCGGGAACGTAGGTCTTGCCCGCATTCAGCGCGCCGTCTCCATCGGTGTCGAACGCCCCGTCGAAGATGCCCATGCGGTCGAACTGGACGCCTTGGCTCGCGGTGATGGCATGCGAATAGGCGCCGTTGAGCATCAGGCCAATCTCGCCGATGCCCGTTTCCCAACGGTTTGAAATGATGCCGGAGATTTCGGGCGTCGATTTCTTGGCGATATCGCCATAGGTGTTCTTGATCGAAATCGAGATCAGGCGGCCATCCTGATCGAAGGGCAAGCGGGTACGCAGGTTGACGGTGCCGGCGATCCCGCCCTCGATCAGGTCGGCGGTCTGGTTCTTGTAGGTATCGATGCCGCCGAGCAATTCGGGCGAGATGTCCTGCCACGACAGGCCGCGCGACGAGTTCGCGCTGAAGGTATCACGACCGTTGAATTCGGAGCGGACCTGATTGAGACCGCGGATGATGACGCCGGACGGCTCGGCCGAGAAGTGCGACGTGTCATCGGTACCGGCGAAACGGATCACGGTGATGCCGGGCACGCGCTGGAGCGCCTCGGCGACCGACTTGTCGGGGAAGGACCCGATGTCCTCGGCGGTGATCGAATCGACGACCGTGTCGGCGTTACGTTTCCGGTTCTGCGCTGATTCGAGATTGGCGCGAATACCGGTAACGACGATGTCGTCCGCATTTTCCTCGTCGGCCGATGCCGGCGCAGGGCTTTCCTGCGCCGCGGCGGGAAGGATCATCGCGCTCGAAAGCGCCGCTCCGCAGATGCTGTGAAGCAGACCTCGGCGAATCCCGTTTGTCTTGGCAGGCCCCTTAACCATTATGATTTCCCCCCATCCCGTCCGGTCCAGATTGCCTTCCCACAATCCATATAAGACCAATTGCGTCTTTGGAATATTACCAATAGACTACAAATCCAAGGCGCTGTCCATTGCAAATTTATGGCAGAGCCAAGAGGACGCGCCGGGGACGGCGACAACGGGAGAGACAAAGCCATGCGATTGATTTCACTCGATGTGCTCCGGGGGCTGACCGTCGCCGGAATGATTCTGGTGAATTCCGCTGCGGCGATGAAATATGGCGCGGAAGCGAATGTTGCGCCGATCCTTCTCCATGTCAGCTGGGATGGCCTCACGCTCGCCGACCTTGTTTTTCCAGGCTTTTTGACGATGGTGGGCATCGCGATCCCCTTTTCGATGCGTGAGGCGAAGCTCGATTCGGCGCAGCGGCGCCATATCCTCGGCCGCACTGCCCGCCTGCTGCTTCTGGGTTTCATCCTCAGCAATCTGTACTGGTTCACCAGCTTTGCCTCGGGCGACTGGCGCCTGTTCGGGGTGCTGCAACGAATCGGGCTCATCTATTGCGCCTGCGCCTTTCTGTTCCTGCTGATCGGGCCGCGCGCGCGGATGATCGCGATCACCGCCATGCTCGCCGTCTATTGGCCTTTGGCCCTGCTCCCCTCGCTCGACGGCGTCGGGACCGATATCTGGGTCCGCGGGCATAATTTCGTCGCGTCGGTCGACCGGCTTCTGCTCGACAACCACCTCTATGTAAAAGGACCCCAAGGCTATGACCCCGAGGGTATATTGGGCACCCTGCCCGCGATCGCGCAGGGGCTGATCGGGGTCGCGATCGGCGAAATGCTGATCCGCCGCGAGGGCACGGCGGCGCGCGAGCTGGCAATGATCGGCGCGGCGATGCTCGTCGTGGGCGGCGCATGGAGTCTCGCGTTCCCGATCGTCAAGGATATCTGGTCGAGCAGCTTCGTACTCGTCACCAGCGGGATCACCGTGCTCGCGCTCGCGCTGCTCCACCAGGGGCTTGACCGCGAGGGCCGCGCTCCGGGAATCGGAGCGACTGCCATGCTCGCCTTCGGCACCAACGCCATTGCCGCCTATACGCTGCACCAGATCACAGCCGGAGTCGTGACGTGGGATCTGTTGCTGCTGCCCTTCCGCGCGCTGCGCGAGACGCTGGGCGATCCAGTTGCGTCGCTGCTCCCGATCCTCATCTACATGCTGCTGATCTGGGGTGTGATGGAATGGCTGCACAGCAAGGGTTGGATCATCAAAATCTGATCGCCGAACATACCCCTTGATGAGACATATATAACCTATATAGTACCAATGCATCGGATGCCGCTACGTCATCCGATCCGGAGACAGATGAATGACACCGAGCGCCGCAGTAGACGGACGACAGACGCTGATGGAGCGGGAAGCCGGGGAGGCGGCGGCGGCAGTTGCCACGATGCTGACCGCGAATCGTGACGCCTTCACGCAGATCGGCCAGCGCCTTCGCGCCTCGCCGCCCGCGGCGGTCGTGACATGCGCGCGCGGATCCTCGGACCATGCTGCCACTTACGCCAAATATCTGATCGAGACGAAGGCGGGTACGCCTACAGCGTCGGCCGCGCTGTCGATCGCGTCGCTCTATGACGCACCCGCGGTCGTCGGAAACCGGCTGTGCCTCGCAGTGTCGCAGTCGGGCAAAAGCCCCGACCTGCTTGCCGCCGTCGAACAGCAGCGCGACGCCGGCGCCTTTGTCGTCGCGCTTGTCAACGCCGGAGTGTCGCCGCTCGCGGGCCTCGCCGACATCGTGATTCCGCTATCGGCGGGAGTCGAACGTTCCGTCGCGGCGACAAAATCCTATATCGCCTCGCTGGCAGCTATCGCCGCGCTGGTCGCGGCGTGGGCCGAGGACGATGCGCTTGAAAGCGCGCTCACCACTCTTCCCGAACAGCTCGCGCAAGCATTCGCGCTCGACTGGTCGCCCGCGGTCACGTCGTTTCAGGGCGCGACAAATTTGTTCGTGCTAGGCCGCGGCTATGGCCTCGGCGTCGCGCAGGAAGCCGCGCTCAAGTTCAAGGAAACATCGGCGCTCCATGCCGAAAGCTTCAGCGCCGCCGAAGTGCGCCATGGCCCGATGGCGATCGTCGACGACGCATTTCACGTGTTGGCGTTCGGCGGCAGCGACCGCGCCGCGGCGAGCGTGCGCAGCACCGCAGACGAATTCCGCGGCCGCGGCGCAACCGTGTTGCTCGCCGATCCGGCTGGCGGCGACCTGCCCGCAATCGCGGCGCATCCCGCGATCGAGCCGATCCTGACGATCCAGAGCTTCTACCGCATGGCGAGCGCGCTCGGGCTCGCGCGCGGCTGCGACCCCGACTCGCCTCCGCACCTCAACAAGGTTACCGAGACTTTATGATCTTTCGTTTCCACAACGGCCGGGTCGCACTGCCGGGCGGCGCCGTCAACGCGGCGGATATCGCGATCGCCGATGGCGCCGTCGCCACGGTGTCGGCGCCTGGCACCGGTCGTGCCGATTTCGAGATCGACCTTGGCGGCGGCTGGCTCTTGCCGGGCTTCGTCGACACGCAGGTCAATGGCGGCGGCGGGGTGCTGTTCAACGACCAGGTCGATGTCGAGGCGATCGCCGCGATCGGCGCCGCGCATGCGCGTTTCGGCACCACCGCCTTCCTGCCGACGCTGATCAGCGACACGCCGGCGCAGATCGCGTCGGCGCTCGCTGCGGTCGATGCGGCGATCGCGCAAGGTGTGCCTGGCGTCGTCGGCATCCATATCGAAGGCCCGTTTATCAACGAGGTAAAACGCGGCATTCACGAGGCGCATCGCATCCGTCGCCTTGACGCTGATATATTGGCGACACTCACCGCGCCGCATCGCGGGCGCGTGATGCTGACGCTCGCCCCCGAGCTGTGCGACGAGAAGGATATTCGCACGCTGGTTCGCCACGGCGTGATCGTCAGCGCAGGGCATAGTGATGCGACCTATGACGAGGCGCAGCGCGCGATCGCCGCCGGACTGTCGGGCTTCACCCATTTGTTCAATGCGATGTCGCCGCTGCACCACCGCAATCCCGGCGCGGTCGGCGCGGCGTTCGATTCCGACACTTGGTGCGGGCTGATCGTCGACGACGTTCACCTGCACCCCGCGGTCGTCCGGCTCGCTATTCACGCCAAGGGCAGGGATCGCATCATGCTGGTTACCGATGCGATGCCGAGCGTCGGCACCGATGTCGGCGAATTCACGCTGCAGGGCAAGCGCATCGCAGTGAAGGACGGTGTCTGCATCTTCGAGGACGGGACGCTTGCGGGCACGCACCTCGACATGGCGTCAGCGTTGCGCAAAACGGTCGAGGTCACCGGCCTGCCCGTCCCCGAGGTGTCGGCGATGGCGACCGCGACACCGGCGGCCTTCCTGTCGCTACAGGATCGTATCGGGGCGATCGCGCCGGGGCAGCGGGCAGATTGGGTATGGCTCGATCCCAGGCTTGCGCTGCGCGCGACTTGGATCGGCGGGCGGATCATTTCGGAATCGGCACCGGACCTTGCTCAAGCCGCACAATGATACACAAGCCGCACGACAAGAAGCGGCGGAAGTTTTGGGGATTATACCGATGAGCCTGATTATCACCTCTCCGCTCAGAGGGTGGGCGACGACACTGGACGATGTCCCCGATCCGGTCTTTGCCCAGCGGATGATGGGCGATGGGGTCGCGATCCAGCCGCTCGGCGATACCGTCGTCGCGCCGTTCGATGGTGAGGTGGCGACGCTGCACGAGGCGGGCCATGCGGTGTCGCTGAGGAGCGCCGAAGGCGCCGAGATATTGATCCACATCGGGCTCGATACGGTGATGCTGAAGGGCGAAGGCTTCATCCCGCTCGTCGCAGTCGGCGACAGGGTGTCGCGCGGCGACCCGCTGATCCGCTTCGACCTCGACGCCGTAGCGCTCGCTGCGACCAGCCTGATCACGCCGGTAATCGTGACCAATGCCGAGGCCTTTGTCATCAGCCGCCGCACGACAGAGGCAGCCGTGGGCGCGTGCGAGACGCTGATGACGCTTGTGCCGGTGCAGGCCGAGGCGCGCCGCCGGTCGGATGACGGAACGCTGGTCGAGCAGACGGTAACGCTGTCTCTGCCGCATGGCATACATGCGCGGCCCGCCGCGCGGATCGGCGAGGCGGCGCGCGGCTTCGAGGCCGATGTGCATCTGGTGAAGGGCGACAGGCGTGGCGACGCGCGGAGCACGGTCGCGCTGCTCGCGCTCGACACTGCGTTCGGCGACGAGGTGGTCGTGCGGGCGCGCGGCGACGATGCCGAGGCGGCACTGGCCGCGGTCGTCGCGCTGCTTGCAACCGACATGGGCGAAGGAGCGACGGTCGCGCCGCGTTCTGTGCCGAAGGTTGCGACGGAGCCGCTGCGCGCCGGCCAAATCGGCGGCGTGATCGCGTCGCCCGGGCTGGCGATGGGACCGGCAGCGCGGCTGCGGCAGACCGAAATCGTGGTCGCGCGCGAAGGCGTCGGTGCCGCCGGGGAACGCGCCGCCTTACTTGAAGCGCGAAGCGAGGTTCGCGCCGGGATCGCAGCGCGTGCGGATGCAGCGAGCGGCAGCATCGCCGCGGTAATGCAGGCGCACCTCGCGCTGATAGACGATCCCGAACTGGTCGCGGCCGCTGAAAGCCGGATCGTGGCAGGAAACAGCGCCGGCTTTGCCTGGCGCGGCGCAATCCACGACCAGATCGACGCGATCCGCGCGACGGGCAACGCGCATTTGATCGAACGGATCGACGACCTCGTCGACATCGAACGGCAAATGCTCGGGGCACTGACCGGAACCTTGATCGATGGCGCCGAGATACCCGCCGGCGCGATCGTCGTCGCCGAAGATCTGTTTCCGTCGCAACTCGTCGCGCTGGCGGCAGCGAAGCCCGCGGGTCTCTGCCTCATCCGCGGCGGGCCCACGTCGCACATCGCAATCCTGTGTGCCGGCATGGGCCTGCCCGCGCTTGTCGCGATGGGACACGGGCTCGACGACGCCATTCAGGACGGGACGATGCTGCTGCTCGACGCCGAGACGGGGCATGTCACAGCCGCGCCCTCGCCCGCCGAGGCCGAACCGTTCGCGGCGCGTCTCGCCGCACGCGACGCCCGGCGCGAGGCGGCGCTGCAAGCCGCAAGGGAGGCCTGCCATAGCGCCGACGGTGTTCGCATCGAACTCTTCGCCAATATCGGCAGCGTCGACGAAGCACAGTTGGCGGCGGCACAGGGCGCCGAAGGATCGGGGCTCGTCCGCAGCGAGTTTCTCTTTCTCGATCGCGAGACCGCTCCCTCGGAGGACGAACAGCACACCGCCTATCAGGAGATCGCCGATGCGCTAGCGGAGAAGCCGGTCATCGTCCGCCTGCTCGACATCGGCGGCGACAAGCCCGCCGCCTATATCCCGATCGACGCCGAGGAAAATCCTGCGCTCGGCCAGCGCGGCATCCGCGTTGCGCTCGCACGACCCGACCTGCTCGATACGCAGCTCCGCGCGATCCTGCGCACCCGTCCCGCCGGCCAGTGCAGGATCATGATCCCGATGGTCGCGAGCGTCGATGAACTCAGGCAGGTGCGCGCGCACGTCGACCGGCTGCGTGGCGAGATGGGCATCGCGGAGCCTGTGGAAGTCGGCGTGATGGTCGAAACCCCCGCTGCGGCGATGACCGCCGACCTGCTCGCCGCCGAGGCCGATTTCCTGTCAATCGGTACCAACGATCTCACCCAATATGTACTCGCGATGGACCGCGGCAACCCGGCGGTCGCCGCCGGGGTCGACGCGATGCACCCCGCGGTGCTGCGCATGATCGGCGAAACCTGCCGCCTAGCTGCGGTCCATGGCCGCTGGGTCGGTGTGTGCGGCGGTCTCGCCTCCGATCCCGCAGCGCTACCGATCCTGGTCGGGCTAGGCGTCACCGAATTGTCGGCGGTTCCCGGCTTCGTCGCCGAAGCGAAGCAGATCGTCCGGGCCCTGACCCTTCCCGAAATGCGCGCGCATGCCGAGCTTGCGCTGCAATGCAAGTCGGCGGCCGAGGTTCGCGCGCTCGCCCGCGCATTCGAGGAGACACGAGGATGAGGAAGGTACTCGAAACGCTCCAGCCACTGGGTCGCGCGCTGATGCTGCCTATCGCGGTGCTGCCGATTGCGGGTCTGCTCCTGCGCATCGGTCAGCCCGACCTGCTCGACATCGCTTTCATCTCGGCTGCGGGCGCCGCGATCTTCGAAAATCTCGGCATTCTCTTCGCGATCGGCGTTGCGGTCGGCTTCGCGCGCGACGGCAATGGTGCCGCGGCGCTCGCCGGAGTGGTCTGCTATTTCGTCACCACGACCGGCGCGCAGACCTTCATGGTCGCACCGCCCGACGTTGGCGCGGGGCTTCCCGAAGCGGCGGCGACATTGACCGCAAAGCAATGGGCGGTAGGGCTCATCGACCGGCTTGAGGTGCCCGTCGGCATCATATCGGGGCTGATCGGCGGCCATTTCTACAATCGCTTCGCGACGATCGCGCTCCCCGAATATCTCGCTTTCTTTGGTGGCCGCCGCTTCGTGCCGATCGCCAGCGGAGTCGCAGGGCTGCTGCTCGCGGCACTGGTCGGCTACAGCTATGCGCATATCAGCGGCGCGATCGATGCCGCGAGCCGTGCGGTCGTGGCCTCGGGCGAGATCGGCCTCTTTGTCTATGGCGCGCTCAACCGGCTGCTGATCGTCACCGGGCTGCACCACATTATCAACAATGCCGCTTGGTTCGTCGTCGGCGATTTCGAAGGGGCGACGGGCGACCTGCGCCGCTTCTTCGTCGGCGATCCGACCGCCGGCGCCTTCATGAGCGGTTTTTTTCCGGTGATGATGTTCGGCCTGCCCGCCGCCTGCCTCGCCATGTATCACGAGGCGCGGCCCGAGCGGAAGAAGGCCGTCGGGGGCATGCTCTTCTCCCTCGCCTTCACCAGCTTTCTGACCGGAGTGACCGAACCTATCGAGTTCACGTTCATGTTCGTCGCGCCCTTGCTCTATGCGATCCATGCGGTGTTGACCGGGGTGTCGATGGCGCTGATGAACGCGCTGGACATCAAGCTCGGCTTCGGCTTTTCGGCGGGGCTGTTCGACTATGTCCTGAACTTCAGCCTCGCGACGCGACCGTGGTTGCTGCTGCCGATCGGCGCGGTCTATGCCCTACTTTATTACGGCCTGTTCCGCTTCTTCATCCGCCGTTTCGACCTGATGACTCCGGGGCGCGAGCGCGGCGCAGTCGTCGAGACCGCGACCGCATCGGCAGGCAGCTCACGCGGCGAGGCGTTCGTCGCGGCGCTCGGCGGTGCAGCCAATCTCGTCAGCGTCGACGCCTGCACCACCCGCCTGCGCCTGATCGTCGCCGATCAGGCCGCAGTCGACGATGCCGCGCTGTCGGTGCTGGGCGCGCGCGGCATCGTCCGCCCGTCCGAAAAGGCGGCGCAGGTCGTGCTCGGCCCCGTCGCCGATCTGGTCGCCGAGGAAATCCGCGGCGCGATGGCTGGAGGCGGCGTGGGAATTGCGCCGACCCGGGTACCGAAGAATGCCGCGTCTGACGCTAAGCTGCCTTCCAACATCCTCCTCGCACTGGGTGGCGACGGCAATGTACGAAGCGTCAGCGCACTTCATGGCCGGTTTCGCGTCGAGATCGTCGATCCGGAAGAGATCGTAGAAGGCCGGCTCGCACAATTGACACGCGGGATCGCCTATCCGCACCCAGACGTCTGTCACATCCTGATCTGAACAGGGCGATGGTCTTCCCGCCGTTTGCCCTTGGCGCTCGCCGTAGTTCTTCCGGAACCCGGCGGGCGCCGCTCCCGCGCTATTCGGCGGGCTGAGCCGCGCCGCGCGGCTGTTGCCGGTAAACGCGGACATGATCGATCTCGAACCGCGCGGGAAAGATCGCATCGTCGACCTCGCCGCCCATCGCGCCGCCGATGGCGAGGTTGAGCAGCAGATATTGCGGCTGATCGAACGGCCATTGCGCCGCACCCGTGCCGGCATTGACATAGCGGTGATAGGGTTTGCCATCGACCGCGATGCGGATTTCGCGCGTGGTCCACAGCATCTGATAATCATGGAAGGCATCGCACGCGTCGTCGACGCGCGTCTTGCCGCCATTGCCGAACGTGCCCGCGGTCGAGCGGTTGTGGATCGTCCCGAAGACGTCGCCCGGCATCTTGCCCACATGTTCCATGATGTCGATCTCGCCACCGTCGGGCCATGGAGCGTTCGCGCCCAATGTCCAGATCGCGGGCCATGACCCTTTGCCGCACGGCAGCCTCGCACGGACCTCGATCAGGCCATAGGTGAATTCCGCCTTGCCCTTGGTGATCAGCCGCGCCGACGTATAGCGTTGTCCACTGTGGTCGGCGCGGTCCGCGAGCGTCTCCTTGCGCGCAGTGATGATCAGCCGGCCGCCTTCGACGCGGGCGTTTTCGGGACGGTCGGCGGCGTAATATTGCAACTCGTCATTGTACCAACCCGCCTTGTTGGCGTGGGTGTCCCAGCTCCACCTGGCGGGATCGGGCGGGCCGTCGGTGTCGAATTCGTCGGCCCAGACGAGTTGGAAGCTGCCCTTCGCCGGTTCGTCGGCGGAAGTTGGCGAAGGTGCCGCGCAGAGAAGCAGGGTCAGGGATCCAGTCGCCAGCCGCATCGTCGCTCCTCCTCGGTAAACTGGTATTAGATTGATATCTTATTTGTTATTATAACATCATGCAATCGAGTCGTTTGGGGGAGACGCATGATGATCGGATTCCGCGCCGCTTTTCCGGCTGTCGCCGTCGCCATGGCCGTCGCGCCGGTAGCTGCCGAGGAGGAAGCCGGCGCGCCGCATATGCTCAACGAACCCACGGCGGGCTGGAACGTCCATGGCGCGGGGCAGACGCACAAGGCGCGCAAGGATGCCGCGGTGCAGGGCGGCAGCGCGATGCGCGTGACGATCCCCGCCAAACCCGCGAACCCGTGGGACATCGGCGCGTCGGTGCCGATCAAGGGCGGCATCGCGAAGGGCGACAGGCTGATCCTCGCCCTTTGGGTGCGGCTGGCCGAAGGCGGCGCCGACGGTCCCGCCGACCTTGGCGCCGCGATCCAGCAGAGCAGTCCCCCCTATGCGCCGATCGTGTCGGGACGCATCGCGATCACCGGCGAATGGAAGCTCGTCCACATAAAGGGCATCGCCGCCGAGGCGCATCCCGCGGGTCGGGCCAATGTCGCGCTGACGCTGGGCGACGCCGCGCGCACGATCGACCTGGGCCCGGCGTTCGTGATGAAAGCCGACTGAGCCGATCAGGCGGGCGACGACAGCTTCATCAGCACGAGCCCGCTGACGATCAGCAGCGCCGCGACGATACGCATCGCATTCGCCTGTTCGCCGAGGACCATGACACCGACGAGAAAGGCCCCCACCGCGCCGATCCCGGTCCAGATCGTGTAAGCGGTGCCGAGCGGCAGCGACTTCATCGACAGCGAGAGCAAGGCGAAGCTGACGATCATCGCGACGATGGTGATGGCCGTCGGCACCGGCCGCGTGAAGCCGTCCGACTGCTTCATGGCAAAGGCCCACACGACTTCGAAAATTCCGGCGATCGTCAGATAAATCCAGGCCATGACAGCCTCCTGCAAAAGGCTGCCGGGCCGTCCCGGACTTGGAAACCCGCAAGCTTGCGCGGGCGAGGACGTGGCCTCCTTTGGACGGCGGAGCTTTAGCAGCGGCGCGGCGCGGCAACAAGCGGGTGCAAAGCACGCCGCCGCTGCCGCCGCGAACTCACCTGCCGGGCGCGAGCCGCATCGCCGCGCCCCCGCCGGGCGCGAGCCACAGCCTGTAGGTGTCGCCCTTTTCCACCTTGACCGTGTCATAG
Source organism: Sphingopyxis sp. (assembly GCF_016463645.1). Taxonomy (GTDB): domain Bacteria; phylum Pseudomonadota; class Alphaproteobacteria; order Sphingomonadales; family Sphingomonadaceae; genus Sphingopyxis. Next base: position 62,127 of record NZ_JAEMQX010000008.1, read on the forward strand.
GCGATCCGGTGACGCGCGTCGGTCAGATAGGTGGCCCCCTCGCCGTCCTTCCAGACCGTCGCGGTGTAGGTCTTGCCCGGTTCGAGGAAATCGAAGGTCAGCGTCAGCGTGCGTTCGGTCGCATCGTTGACGCCGCCGACATACCAGTCGGCGCTGGCGCGGTCCTTGCGTGCGAAGATCGCATAGTCGCCGACCTCGCCGGCAATCAGCCTGCTCTCCGCCCAGTCGGCCGGAACCTGCTTGATGAATTCCAGCTCGCGCGGATGCGCTTCCAGACTTTCGATGAAGTCGGCTGCCATCTGGATCGGCGAATAGATGGCGAGATAGAGACCGAGCTGCTTCGCGAGCGTCGAGGCGAAGGGCGCCTTGTTCGATCCCTCGAGGCTGAGCACGCCCGGGGTGTAGTCCATGGGTCCCGACAGCATGCGCGTATAGACGAGGGTCGGTTCATGGTCGGGGCCGCTGCCGAAATCGCTCCACGCATTATATTCCATGCCGCGCGCGCCCTCGCGCGCGACCCAGTTCGGATAAGTGCGGCGAAGCCCGGTATCCTTGATCGGTTCGTGAGGGTTGACCGCGATATGATATTTGGCTGCGGTTTCGACGACTTTCAGATGATGCTGCACCTGTCGCTGGCCGTCATGCCATTCCATGCGCGTCGTCCCGGGCATGTCGCCGGGCGCGATGATCCCGCCGGCGTCGGCGACATAGCCCGTCTTCACGGCCTTGACGCCAAGCTGGCCATACAGCTTCATCGCATCGTCGAGCTGCGCCTCGTAGACCGCAATATTGCCGCCGGTTTCATGATGGCCGATCAGCGTCACGCCCTTCTTTCGCGCGTAATCGGTGACCGCCTTGAGGTCGAAATCGGGATACGCCTCGGTGAAGCTGAATTCGTCGCCATGCCCGAACCAGTTGCCGTTCCAGCCCTTGTTCCAGCCCTCGACGAGCACGCCGCCGAAGCCGTGCTTCGCCGCGAAGTCGATATATTGCTTCGTCCGCCCGGTCGTCGCGCCATGCTGCGGCCCCTCGGCCCAGCTCCACGGACCGCGGATCATGCCCCACCAGATGCCGATATATTTCATCGGCTTCACCCAGCTCACATCGCCCAGCCTGTTCGGTTCGTTGAGGTTGAGTTCGAGGTCGCTTTCGACGAGCCCCGCGGCATTGTCGGCAATGCGCATGGTGCGCCAAGGCGTGTTGAACGGCAGATCGCGGATCACGCGCGGCCCCTGCGACGAGGGCGAAAGCGTCGCGCGGAACTTGCGCCCCTCGACGCGCTTGAACCACATGCCGGCATAGTCGACGAGCGCCGCCTCGTGGAACGCCAGATGCGTCCCGTCGTCGAGCCTCATCGTGATCGGGGTGTGCGCGGTCGCGACGCCCTCGATCGGCGTCTTTTGATAGATCTGCTCGTAGCGGTTCCACTCGCCGCCGGTGATCCACCAAGCCGTGCCTTCGGGGGCGATGTCGAATTCGGTGAACTCGTCGCCGATCTTCGCGGTCTTGAGCCCCGCCTGTTCGGGCAGTTCGTAGCGGAAGCCGATGCCGTCGTCGAACAGGCGAAAGCGGACGTTCATCGCGTGCCCGCCCCAGCTTTCATTCTGGCGGAAGCGCACGAGCAGTTCGTTATGCCGGTCGCGGACGAAGCGGCGTTCGCCCCACGGCTGTTCCCAGCGCGTGTCGCCGCTCGCGCGCTCCGAGCCCGCGATGGCGAAGCCGCGTTGCAGGCCGATCCCGTCGGTCAGCGTGAAGCCGAGCTTCGACGGGGCGATCAGGAGCTTGCCCTTGCGCGACAGCGACCAGGTCGGACGCTGGTCGCTGTCAGTCGCGACGGTGAGGACGATGCTGCCGTCGGGCGAGGTCGCGGTCAGCGGCGCTTCCTGCGCGGCAGCGGGAGCCGCGACAGCGGCGGCGAGGAGCAACAGGTTACGCATCAGTTCGTCTCTTTCATTTCGAGCCAGAGCGCGCCGGCGGCGGGCAATCGAGCCGCGTCGGCGCCATTCACGGCCAGCAGCACGCTACCGCCGGCGGTATGCGCGGCGACGTTCGCAGGCGCCGCGCCGAAATTGAAGAGGCAGCGGATATGCTGCCCGTCCGTTACCCGGTCGAAGCCGAGCAGATCGCCCTCGACCACCCAACGGGTATTTGCGCCCCCGCGCAGCGCGGAGTTCGCGGCGCGCAGGGCAATCAGCCGGCGCGTGTGCGCGAGCATCGAGTTCGGGTCTTCATCTTGCCGGTCGACCGCGAGCGCGGCATGCGTCGCGCCGAGCGGCAACCACGGTTCGGCGTCGGAAAAGCCGGCGTGTGCCGCCCCCGCGACCCACGGCAGCGGCGTCCGCGCACCGTCGCGCGACAGCGTCAGCGGCCAGTTCTTGAGCGCTTCGGGATCCTTGACCAGCTCGAACGGGATATCGACCTGATCGAGCCCCAGTTCCTCGCCATTATAGAGGATGATGTTGCCGCGCAGCGCGCAGAGCAGCGCCATCTTCATCCGCGCAAACGCCTGCGGGTCGACTCCCCCGGGAGTCCAGCGCGACACCGCGCGCGGCGCGTCGTGATTTTCGAACGCCCAGCTCGGCCAGCCCGTCCCCGGTGCGTCGGGCCAGGCGTCGGCGGCCTCGCGCACCAGCCCGGGCGTCAGCCGGTCGGCGTAGAGGAAGTTGAAGCCATAGGCGCTGTTGAGCCGCCCCTCGCCTTCGGTGAAGCTCTTCATCTCGCGCAGCGCATCGTCGCCGCCGACTTCGGCGACGGTGAAACGGCCCGGGTAGCGATCGGTCAGCGCGCGGATGCGTTCGAGGAACAGCGGGATGTCGGGGTGCGATTGGTTGTAGATTTTCTGTTGGAAGTCGAACGGTCGGGTACGCGGCTTGTTCGATGGCGCCGCGGGCGGATTGTCGCGCAATTCGGGATCGTGCATCGAGAAGTTGATCGCATCGATGCGGAAACCGTCGACGCCGCGGTCGAGCCAGAATTGCACGACGCCCAGCAGCGCATCCTGCACCGCGCGGTTATGGACGTTGAGCTGCGGCTGGCTGGCGAGGAAATTGTGCAGATAATATTGGCCGCGCCGCGCGTCCCATGTCCATGCCGGCCCGCCGAACACCGACTGCCAGTTCGTCGGCGGCGAGCCGTCGGGCTTCGCGTCGGCCCAGACATACCAGTCGGCCTTGTCGCCATGCTTGCTTGCCCGGCTTTCGGCGAACCATCGGTGCTGGTCGGAGGTGTGCGCGAAGACGAGATCGGTGGTGACCTTCAGCCCCAGCGCATGCGCCTTTTCGACCAGCGCATCGAAATCGGCGAGCGTCCCGAAAATCGGGTCGACGCCGCAATAATCGGCGATGTCATAACCGAAATCGTCCATCGGCGAGGGGTAGAAGGGCGACAGCCAGATCGCATCGACCCCGAGCGACGCGATATGGTCGAGCCGCGCGGTGATGCCGGCGAGGTCGCCGATGCCGTCGCCGTTCGAATCGGCGAAGCTGCGGGGGTAGACCTGATAGATCACCGCGCCTTTCCACCATGGAGCCGGGGTGGTGGCCGGAATCGGGGCCTGAACGAGGGGCTGGTTCGTCGTCACACGCACTTTCGCTTATTCGCTGGCCTGGCAGATGATCGTGCCGAAGGCGGGGAGAGAAAGATGGAGGCTGCCCGGCGCGACGGGTGCCGCGGGGCAGTCGCCGTGGAGCGCGGTAAAGCCCGCGCTTTTCATATCGATGGCAATGTTGGCCGACAGCGGCGCCGCCGACGTGTTGAAGGCGAGCAGCACTTCGCGGCCGGTTTCGGGATCGAAGCGCGATATCGCGAGCAGGCCGGGCTTGTCGGAAAAGGCGCGGACCCTGGTCGTGCCGCGCGTCAAGGCGGGGGTCTTGCGCCGGATTTCGGACAGCGCCGCGATATGGCGATAGAGCGGGTGCGCGCGGTCGAAATTGGCGGTCGCAGTCGTCGCGTCGCTGCCGATCAGGTCGTTGTCGTTATAGGCGGCGACCTTTGACGCGAACATATCCTCGCGCGCGAGCTGGTCCTTGTCGTCCGACACGAACCCCTGCTCGTCGCCATAATAGATGGTCGGGACGCCGCGCAGCGTCAGCAGCATCGCATGGCCGAGCATGACGCGTTGCAGCAGTTCGGCCTCGCTCGCCGCCGGGTTCGCAGCTTTCACGAACATTGCGAAGCGGCCCATGTCGTGGTTGCCGAGAAAGGTCGGCAGTTCTTGCGCCGCCCCTGCTCCGCCCTTGTAGAGCGCGTCGCCGTCGAACAGCTTCGCGAACTGGTCCGTCCCTTTCGTCCCGCTGACGGCATCGATCGCGGCACGCGCGAAACCGAAGTCGAGCACCGCGGGCAGCCCCGCCGCATGCGTGTACCAGGCGAGCGCGCCGGGATCGACGGCGTCGACATAGACTTCGCCGAAGATGTGGAAATTGGGGATGCCGCGCGCCTTGGCGCGCGCCTGCATCGCAGGGACGAAGGCCTGCCAGAATTCGGGGTTCACATGCTTGGCGGTATCGATGCGGAAGCCGTCGATGCCGAATTCGTCGATCCAGCGGCCGTAGATGTCGATGAAGCCCTGCACGACGCGCGGATGTTCGGTCGCGAGGTCGTCGAGGCCGGCGAAGTCGCCGTACAGCGCGGACTCGCCGACCCAGTCGCTGTTGCCGCGGTTGTGGTAGTAGATCGGATCGTTCAGCCACGCGGGGACCTTCACCCGCTCCTCGCCCTTCGGCACGACGGGCGTGTAGGCGAAGGCGGGGTCGGTCAGTTTCTGCCAGTTTTCGGCATCGGCGACATGATCGCCGGCGAAGTCCGGATTGATCGCCGCGCCATCGGTACCGCCGCGCCGCGAGAAGGGATAGTCGGCAAGGCTGCGGTAGCGGAAGCCACCGGCGGCATCTTCCTTGTAGGCGATCACATCGGCGGTGTGGTTGGCGATGATGTCCATATAGACCTTCATCCCGCGCGCATGCGCCGCGTCGACGAACGCCTTGAATTCCGCGTTGGTGCCGAAATGCGGATCGACCTGCGTGAAGTCGGTGACCCAATAGCCGTGATAGCCCGCGCTTTCGTCGCCCTTCGGTCCCTGTACGGGCTTGTTCCTGAAGATCGGGGCAAACCAGATCGCGGTGGCGCCGAGACCCTCGATATAGTCGAGGCGTTTCGTCAGGCCCGCAAGGTCGCCGCCGTGGAAGAAGCCCTTGGCCGTGGGGTCGTAGCCGGTCGCGAGCCGATCGCCCTTCAGCCCGCCGCGATCATTCTTCGGATCGCCATTCTCGAAACGGTCGGGCAGTACGAAATAGATGATTTCGTCCTCGGGCGGGCGCTGGCGGAAATCCGCCGCCGGCGCGGTGCCCGAGAGGCTCATCGCGATGATCGATGCGAGCAAACTCATGCGGGCACTCCTGCCGCGCAATGCTGCGCGATAAACTCTTCGTGGCCGGGAAGATGCGACGCGGTGCGCGCGACGATCGTTTCGATGTCGGCGAAAAAGCCCGCCAGTTCGTCGCCGGTGAGCTGGTCGGCCATCGGGTGATAACCGCCGGGCATGATATTCTGCCCCGTCAGCACCTGAAACCAGCCGATTTCGATGAATAGCTCGTCGCTCTCACGGACGATCTGGCCTTGGCCTTTGAACAGCTCGATCTTCTGCGCCAGCGTTTCGGGAATGCCCATCTCGCGACACCGGATCCAGAAGGGCGCGTCGGTGCGCTGGTTGGCGTGATAGTGGAGGATGACGAAGTCGCGGATGCGCTCGTAATCGAAACGGACGCGCCGGTTATAGGCATCGATGTTGGCGGCGTCGAAATCGCGCCCCGGAAAATGCGCGAGCAGCCTGGCGATGCCGTTCTGGATCAGGTGGATGCTCGTCGATTCGAGCGGTTCGAGGAAGCCCGAGGCGAGGCCGAGCGCGACGACGTTGGCGTTCCACGCCTGTGCGCGCATCCCGGTCCGGAAGCGGAGCGTTCGCGGATCGGCGAGCGGGCGGCCTTCGACATTGGCGAGGAGGGTCGCGGTCGCCTCGTCCTCGCTGATGAAGTCGCTGCAGAAGACATGACCGTTGCCAGTCCGGTGCTGGAGCGGGATGCGCCATTGCCAGCCGGCCTTGTGCGCGATCGCCTGCGTATAGGGGCGCGCGGGGCCGGCATTTTCGCTCGGCACCGCGATCGCGCGGTCGCAGGGGAGCCAGTGCGTCCAGTCCTCGAACTCCGTTTCGAGCGCACCCTCGATCAGCAGCGCGCGAAAGCCCGAGCAGTCGATGAAGAGCTCGCCTTCGATCGCGGTGCCATTGTCCAGCACGACGGCTTCGACACGGCCGCTCTGGCCGTTGCGGCGGACGCCGGCGATCTTGCCTTCGGTCCGCTCGACGCCTGCGGCTTCGGCAATCTTGCGCAGCCAGGTGGCATAGAGCGCGGCGTCGAAATGAAAGGCGTAGGCGATGCCGTCGAGGCCGGTGTCGGGTATCCGCGGCAACCGCGCGAAGCGGTTTGCGTGCGCCGCGGTCTCGTTCAGCGAATAGTCGCCGAGCCGCCCGGCGACGCCCTCGTTCCGGCCGCGGAGCCAATATTGCTGGAACGGCAGCATGCCGAGGCTGCGCCCGATCTGCCCGAAGGCGTGCATATAGGTGTCGCCGATCCGCCCCCAGTCGTGGAACCGGATACCGAGCTTGAAGGTCCCGCCGGTTTCGCGAATGAACTCATTCTCGTCGATGCCGATCAGCGCGTTGAACAGGCGGATCGCGGGGATGGTCGCCTCGCCGACGCCGACGGTGCCGATCGCGTCGCTCTCGACCAGGCGGATCGACAGATGGTCCATCGTCCGCGACAGCGCCGCGGCGGCCATCCAGCCCGCGGTTCCGCCGCCGACGATCACCACCTTCGTGATGCGACTGTCGCCCACCCTGTCCCTTCCCTCTCGTCCGGTAGCGGGCCGGTCCTGCCGGCCGGCCCGCCGATCCCGTCAGAATTTATAGGTGATACCGGCCATGAAGTTGCGACCATAATTCTGATAGTCGCGGATCTGGCGCGGGTCGTTGTTGTAATAGGTCACGAACGGCTCGTTCGTCAGGTTCGACGCCTGCAGCAGGACGCCCAGCCCCTCGAGCGCGCCGCTCTGGAAGGTATAGCCGACCTGCGCGTCGACGACGAATTCGCTCTTCGCCATGAACATGTCGCGCGCGAGGCTGATCGTCGAAACCTCGGCGAGGAATTTCGAGCGGTAGCGGCCCGACGCCCGCACCTGGAAGCCGTCCTTTTCGAAATAGGCGGTGCCGTTGATGACCCATTTCGACAGGCCGGGCATCGAAATCGGATTCTCCGTGCCTTCGCGCACGCGGCTCTTGGTATAGGAGGCGCTGCCGAGCACGCCGAAGCCGTCGAGCGACTGGGTGAGGTTCGCGAAGGGCAGCGAGAACGAGGCCTCGGCGCCGTAGACGCGGCCGGCATTGCCGTTCAGCCACTGCTTGCTGAGACCGGCGCGGGTGCCCACCGAGCCGCCGTCGGGAACCTCGAAGTCCGAGAAGTCGAACGGATTGACCTGACGGTAGATGTAATTTTCGAGATATTTGTAGAAGCCGCCGATCGACACATAGCCGCCCTGCCCGAAATATTTCTCGAGCCCGACGTCGAGCGTGTCGGCCATGAGCGGACGCAGCTTCGCATTGCCGAGGTCGAGCGACCAGGGCGAATTGTTGACGTCGGTCTGATCGCGCTTCGACGTGTCGAAATTGACGCCGCCGCCGGGCTTCAGCTGGTCCATGCGCGCACGCGCCAGCACCCGCGCCGCGCCGAAGCGCAGGAAGGTGTTGTCGGCGAATTCGATCGACAGGTTCAGGCTGGGCAGGATGTCGGTATATTTGTCGCCGTCGGTGACCGGGGTCGACTGGGTCACGCCGCCGACGACCTGCGCATAGAAGCTCGACCCCGTCTGGTCCGAATGAACGATCTGGACGCCGACATTGCCGCGGATCGGCGTGCTGCCCGCGTCGGCGTCGAAATTCGCCTGCACGAAGCCGGTCAGCACCTTTTCGCGGATCGTATAGTCGTTGAACACACGCGCGGGATCGAACCCGGCACCGTCGGTCAGCTCGTAATTGCCGTCATTGTAGAAACGCCAGCTATCGAACGCGACCATGCCGGGGATGCCGATGAAACCGAGGGATACCGGATCATAGAGATAGTCGGAGGGGACCGGGGTGTTCGCCGGATAGTTGAGGCTGGTCAGCACGAAGCCCCGGTCGTCGAGGCTCTTCTTGCGGTCCGAATAATTGCCGCCGACGCGAATGCTGCTGAGCACGCCGTCCAGTTCCTGCGTTGCCTGCAGGCGCAGCGATTTCAGCTCGTCCTTGACCTTGGGCGTGTTGACGAAGCCGTCCTGACAATTCGGCACAGCCCCGCCGCAGCTGTTCCAGCCCTGCGGATCGGTGATCACGAACAGATTGGGGTCGGAATAGTCGAGCGAGGGATCGAACATGATGCCGCCCTTCGGCCGCATCTGAAAGCCGAGCGCGGTTTCGCGCGCGCCGACGCCCGCGCCGCGGCCGGTACCGAGGTAGATTTCGAGATTTTCCTCGGTCTTCTTGATCCGTGAATAGCCGAGGTCGAGTTCGAGCGTCAGCTTCTCGTTGGGCTTGAACTGCGTGTTCCAGCCGCCCGCGATGATCGTCGAGTCGCGATGGACGACGTCGTTGCGCATCACCGCCTCGGTGCCGGTCCATGTGCCCGAGGTCACGAGGCCGTCCTCGACGGTGAAGCCCGGTTCGAGCGTCGAATTGCCCCATGCGAGCGGGAATTCGATCCCGCGCAGGCGCTGCTCATCCTTGAACTTCGACCAGTAGCCGTCGATCGTCGTGTGGAATTTGTCGCTCGGTTCCCATTCGACGACCGCCATCACGCCGTCGCGCTTCAGCTCGTTCGACTTCACATAGGGCTTGGCGCCGCCGATCAGGAAGGCGGTGTCGGTGCCGTTGGTGGCGGCGGGATAGCCCCAAGCGTTGAAGCGTTCCTCGGCGGTCGGCGACTGCATGCGCGCATAGCCGATCGCCCAGCCGAGCGTGCCGTCGGCATTCTGGTCGATATAGGAGATATTGGCGCGATAGCCCTTGTTCGAAATATCGGGATTAAGCTTGCCGAGGTCGTTGACCTCGAAACGCGCGCCGGCCGCGATCGTGCGCTTGCCGTACGCCAGCGGGCGTACCGTGCGCATATCGATCGTGCCGCCGATCGCCTGCCCGATCAGCGAGGCATCGGGGGTCTTGTAGACGATGGCGCCGTTCAGCAGCTCGGACGGATATTGGTCGAGTTCGACGCCGCGGTTGTTGCTGGCCGACACCTGTTCGCGGCCGTTGAGCAGGGTCGTGGTGAAATCGGGCGCGAGGCCGCGGATCGACACGACATTGGCGCGGCCGTCGAGGCGCTGCGTCGCGAGGCCCGGCAGGCGCGACAATGATTCGGCGATCGAGAGGTCGGGCAGCTTGCCGATGTCTTCGGCCGAGACGACCTCGACGATCGAGGTGTTGGCCTTCTTGGCCTGAACCGAATTGTTGATCGCGCCGCGAATGCCGCTGACGACGATCTCGCCTTCGGCCGGCGCTTCGTCGACGGGCGCGGTGGCGGCGTCCTGCGCGATCGCGGCGCCCGGCACGAAAACGGTCAAGGCAAGGCCGAGCGCGATGGCGCTGGCACCGCGGCGAAGATTGGTCGGCATGGTCATAGTGGCTCCCCTGGCACGGACGGGTGGTCTTGACCCATGCGTCGGGAGGGGGACGCGGCGCGTCCGTCAGGCTCCTCTCCAACATATGGGCTTTCCCATCTTGAGCCTCGCAATTGAAACCAATCACGGCGCGCCGCCATAGGGTATACGTATACGCATAATATGCAGGCGCACCGACTGTCGCAGAAATGCAACGGATTCGGCAACGAAAACCGGGGGCCCGGTTTCGTGCAAATTCTTGGCATCGACCGGACCAATCGCTAGTCTCCGGCATCGGCGGCGGCCATCGACAAGGCCGCGGCGTCAGGGAGAGAGACATGGGGCGCCAGCCCTCGGCCAAGCCGACGAGTTTCGACATCGCCTATCTGGCGGGCGTCTCGCAGCCCACGGTGTCGCGCGCGCTGCGCGGGAGCAAATCGGTCAGCGCCGCGACCCGCGCCAACATCGAACGCATCGCGCGCGAGCTCAATTACACCGTCGACAAGAACGCATCGAGCCTGCGCTCGCAGCGCACCCACACGCTCGCCCTGCTCTTTTTCGAGGATCCGACCCCCGACGAATCGATGATCAACCCCTTCTTCCTGTCGATGCTGGGGTCGATCACGCGCGAATGCGCGCGGCGCGGATATGATTTGCTGATCAGTTTCCAGCAGATGCACAACGACTGGCACGTCGCCTATCAGGACAGTCACCGGTCGGACGGGATCATCCTGCTCGGTTATGGCGACTATCAGCTCTATCTCACCAAGCTCGAGCATCTGGTCGAGATGGGGACGAAGTTCGTGCGCTGGGGATCGGTGTCCGAGGAGGGCATCGGGCTGACCGTCGGGTCGGACAATGTCGGCGCGGGCGAACAGGCGGGCGCGCATCTGATCGAAATCGGGCGCCGGAATATCGCCTTCCTTGGCGACGCGTCGGACCATGCGCCCGAATTCCAGGACCGGTACGACGGGCTTTGCCGCGCGATGCGCGCCGCCGGGCTCGATCCCGATCCGGCGCTGCAGCGCGATGCGGTGTCGTCGGAGGATTCGGGCTATGCCGCCGCGACGTCGTTGCTCGCGGGCGCACAGCCCTTCGATGCGATTTTCGCCGCGAGCGACCTGATCGCGATCGGCGCAATGCGCGCGCTGACCGAAGCGGGTCTCCGCATGCCGCACGATGTCGCGATCATCGGCTTCGACGATATCCCCGCCGCCAGCCTGACCTCGCCGACGCTGACCACGCTGATGCAGGATATGAAGGGCGCGGGGACGTTGCTCGTCGACGCGCTGCTCGCGCGGATCGAGGATCGGCCGGTGGAGCAGAGGATATTGCCCGCGCGGCTGATCCGGCGACAGAGTACCGCGGTCCAGGGAAGCTCCGGGGGGCGGCTCGGGGCGGTTTTCTGACTCGCCGCCCCCAATCCGCGTGTCCTACTCCCGCGCGTCGAACGCCATCCGCGCCCTTGCCACTCTTTCCAGATTGGCCTCCGCCCAGACCCACACGCCGCAAAAGGCTTCGCCGAGACTGTGACCGAGGTCGGTCAGGCAATATTCGACCTTGGGCGGAACCACGGGGTAGACCGTGCGCACCAGCAGGCCGTCGCGCTCCATCTGACGCAAGGTCTGCGTCAGCATCTTCTGGCTGATGCCCGGAACGCGCCGCGACAATTCGGTGAAGCGGCAGGTTCCGTGATCCTCCAGCTCCTCGAGAACGAGCAGCGTCCATTTGTCGGCGACTCGGCCGATCAGCTCGTTGACGAGCGTTTCGACGCGCGGGTCGACCGGCGCGTTCGGATCGTATGAAATTTTCTGGGGCGTGGACATCGCGGAAAATCCAAATCTCTCTTTTCGGTAACTATGGCACTTTCATGTGCCTTCTTTCTTTTGGAGAGCATAGCGATATCCAAGCCTTCTCACCACCCCAAAGGAGGCAAATATGAAAACCACAGGCAACACCATCCTCGTCACCGGCGGGGGTTCGGGCATCGGGCTGGCGCTCGCGCAGCGCTGGCACGACGCGGGCAACAAGGTCATCGTCACCGGGCGCAATGCCGCGAAGCTGGACGCGGCGATCGCGGGCCGGCCGAATATGTCGGCGGTCGCGCTCGACGTCACCGATGCGGACGGGATTGCGGCCTTTGCGAAGGAGATCGTCGCCAGGCATCCCGGACTGAATGTGCTGGTCAACAATGCCGGCATCATGAGCGCCGAAGATGCGGGCGCAAGGCGCGATCTGACGCAGGCGGAGGCGACGGTCGTCACCAACATCCTCGGCCCGATCCGGCTGATCGACGCGCTCATCGACCATCTGGCGGCACAAGCGGACAGCGCGATCGTCAATGTGACCTCCGGCCTCGCCTTCGTCCCCTTCCCCAAGGCGCCGACCTATTCGGCGACCAAGGCGGCGATGCACAGCTATTCGGTCGCGCTGCGCATCCAGCTCGAGGGCAAGGTCGAGGTGATCGAGCTGGCGCCGCCCGCGGTTCGCACCGACCTGACCCCCGGCCAGTCGACGCGCGAGGGCTATATGCCGCTGGATGAGTTCGCCGACGAGGTGATGGCATTGTTCGCGGTGGAGCCGACGCCGGAAGAAATCCTGGTGCAGAACGTCCTGCCGCTGCGCAACGCCGAGGCGAGCGGGACGGTGCCGCAGGTTCTGGAGCGGCTGAAGACGCTGTAAACCGCCCGCAAAGGGCCGTTTGTCGCCGGGACTGGCGCAAACGGCCCTTTGCCACTATATGGCCGCGCATCATGCAGATTCCCGGCCATATCGACCCCGTCACGACGGGCACCGTTCCGCTGCGCGGCGGCAACCGCATCGACCTCGTCGGACTGACCCGCGACGCGATCGGCGGTGTGCTGGTCGAAGCGGGGCTCGACGCGAAGGCGGCGAAGCTGCGCGCCAAGCAGATCTGGCACTGGATCTATCACCGCGGCGTCACCGATTTCGAGGCGATGACCGATATCGCCAAGACGATGCGCCCGTGGCTGACCGACCGCTTCATCATCGGCCGCCCGACGGTGCGCGAGGCGCAGGTGTCGAGCGACGGCACGCGCAAATGGCTGCTCGCCGCCGCCGACGGCCAGGAATATGAGATGGT
>NZ_JAEMQX010000185.1 GCF_016463645.1 Sphingopyxis sp.
GGCAGTTCGCCGCGCAGGATGCGCGCGAAGATGTTGCTGTCGTCATAGGGGAGGGTGGCGTCGATCGGCATGGGAGGGGTTCCTTATTGGGTGCGGCCGGCTTTTTCGGCGTGGCCCGAGGTGCCGTGGCGGCGGTCGAGTTCGGCGGCGATCATGTCCCACGTCAGCCCGCGCTCGGCGATCAGGATCGAGAGGTGGAAGACGAGATCGCTCGCCTCGCCGATCAGTTCGGGATCGTCCTCGCTGACCGCGGCGATCACGGCCTCGACGGCTTCCTCGCCCAGCTTCTGCGCGATCTTGCCGCGGCCCTTCGCCGCGAGGCTCGCCACATAGGAGGCTTCGGCCTCGCCCGCGGCGAGCCGGTCGTGGATGACCGCCTCCAGCCGTCCCAGCGTTTCGCCCATTGCCTTGCTCATCGCGCCGATCCTTTCGCGAGCTTGCCTAGCCGCGCCGCGCGCGCGCGACAAGCGGGGCGCCGCCCGGCACGAAAACTTACCGGCCCGGTAACCATATCGAAACGCCCTTTGCCGTAAATTCCGACGCGCCGGGGGGCAGGATCAACCTTTAGTCGGAAGAAGACGATGAAAACTGGCACCCACTTGCAGGTGTTTCTGGCGGCGACGGCCTCGGCGATCGCGCTGACGGCGAGCCCGGCGATGGCGCAGGACGGCGACGAGATTATCGTCACCGGTTCGCGCATCGCGAAAAGCGAATTCACCAGCGCCGACCCGATCCAGGTCATCGACCCCGAATCGGCGAAGCTGCAGGGGCAGGTCCAGCTCGCCGACGTGCTGCAATCGACGCCGGCGGCGCAGGGGTCGGTCCAGATCACCTCGGCGATCTCGAACCGCTTCGTCGCCAATGGCGGCAACGATGTGCAGAGCCTGTCGCTGCGCGGGCTCGGTGCCGAGCGCACGCTGGTGCTGATCAACGGGCGCCGCGCCGGCCCCGCGGGCATCCGCGGTGCGGTGGCGCCCTTCGACCTCAATGTGCTGCCGCTGTCGGTGGTGCGGCGGGTCGAGGTGCTGAAAACCGGCGCCTCGTCGATCTATGGCTCCGATGCCGTGGCAGGCGTGGTCAACATCCTGACCCGCGACGATCTCGACGGCTTCGAGGGGGGCGGCTTCTCGTCGATCACCGAGCATGGCGGCGGCGAAAGCTATGGCGTCGACGCGAGCTTCGGCAAAAAATTCGACCGCGGCCATTTCTTCGCGACGGCCGACTATTTCCGCCAGCAGAATCTGACGCGCCGCGACCGCGGTTTCCTCTTCTGCTCCGAAGAGTATCTCAAGCGCGAGGCCGACGGCAGCCGCGCCGATATCGTCGATTTCCGCACCGGCCGCCCGGCGTGCAGCAGCACGCAGGCGAACATGATCGTGTTCAGCGATTTTTCGGGGGTCGATCAGGACGGCTTTCCGACCTTCAGCCCCGGGCTGATCGCGCCGAACGGGCAGGCGATCTTCGCCGGCCAATATGGCAATCAGTTCGCGGGGGTCGGCATCCCGCTCAACGCCTATAATCCGATCGGCGTGTTCGGCCCCGACGATTTCTTCGGGATCAATTTCGACGGACCGTCGACCGGTGCGCTCAACCAGTTCGAACCGCTCGAGCAGGATTCGGACGTCTTCTCGCGCGTCAGCCGGGTCAGCGCGTTCGCCGAGGGCGCCTATGACGTGACCGACGGCATCACCGCCTATGGCGAATTCCTGTTCAGCAACCGCAAGTCGCACAACAACGGCTTCCAGCGGATCGAGCTCGAGCAGTTCACCGGCGCCTCGATGCTGCCCTTTTTCCTTTGCGATCCGACCGCGTTCAACTGCGATCCCTTCGACATGGGCGATCCGTTCAACGGCGAGTTCGGCGGCAACCTGATCCTGCGTCCGCGCGTGCTGGTGAAATCCGAAAGCGAGGCCGACGTCGATTATTATCGCGGCGTGTTCGGGCTGCGCGGCGAGATCGCGGGCGGGTGGAAATGGGACGTCCACGGCCAGCACAGCCGGTCGGACGCGAGCTATACGCAGGACGTCATCTATCAGGACGCGATCGCGTCGCAGACCCTGCGCACGCGTTCGTGCGCCGGGACGGTGACCGCGATCCGCGGCGTCCCGTGCATCGACATCGATTTCACCGACCCGCGTGTGCTCCGCGGCGATTTCACGCCCGAAGAGCGTGCGTTCCTGACCGGGCGCGAGACAGGGCGGACCCTGTTCAAGCAGACCTCGGCCGAGGCGCTGTTGACGGGGAAGCTGTTCAACCTGCCGGCGGGGCCGGTCGGCGTCGCGTTCGGCGCCAATATCCGCCGCGACGAGATCAACGACACCCCGGGCGAAGCGACGCTCGCGGGCAATGTCGCCAATTTCACGACCTCGGGCATCACCGCGGGGCGCACCGTGTCGAAGGAAGTCTTCGGCGAGGTCGAGGTGCCCCTGCTCGAAGGCGTGCCGATGATCGAGCGTCTGACGCTGTCGGGCGCCGCGCGCTACACCCATGTCGGCGCGACGCGCCGCGACGGGGCGGAGGACAGGTTCAGCGACACGACGTGGAAGGTCGGCGCCGACTGGGCGGTGACCGACTGGCTGCGTTTCCGCGGCACCTGGGGCACATCGTTCCGCGCGCCCGCGCTGTTCGAACTCTTCCTTCAGGACCAGACGGGCTTTCTCGGCCAGCAGGCCATCGATCCGTGCGTCCAGACCGCGGCACGGCTCGCGGCGGGGGCGATCAGCCAGCGCGTCTTCGACAATTGCGCCGCCGACGGCATCGGCCCGAACTTCGTCGGCGGGATCGGTCCCGCGACGATCGTGTCGGGCGGCGGGCTCGGCGAACTCAAACCCGAAACCTCGACCGCGAAGACCGTCTCGCTGATCCTGACCCCCGATCTGTCGGGCGCGCTGTGGGGCGGGCTCAGGACGCAGCTCGCGGTCGATTATTTCGACATCCGGGTGAAGGACGAGATCACCTTGCTCGGCGCGGGCAATATCCTCACCGGCTGCTATGATTCGGACATCTTCGCCGACGAGCCGCTGTGCGGCCTGTTCGCGCGCACCGCGACCGGCCCCGACGCGCAGAGCGTCGCGAGCGTCACCGACCGCTATGTCAATATCAGCCGCCAACGCAATCGCGGGGTCGACCTGTCGCTCGCGATCGATCAGGACCTCGGCAATCTGGGCGCCCTGACGTTCCGCGCGCAGATGACCTGGCAGGTCGAGGACAAGGTCGCGCTGTTCCCCGGCACCGAGATCGACGACAATGGCAAGATCGGCAATCCGAAATGGGTCGGCGATTTCAACCTCGGCTGGATGAAGGGCGGCTGGACGCTCTTTTACGGGCTCGACGTCACGGGTGCGGCCTCGAATATGAAGGATTTGCTGCGCGCACAGGGCGGCGATGCGTGCCGTACCTCGAGCTTCCGGCCGGGCGGGCGTTTCTGTCCCGACGTCAGCGTGCCCGCGACCTTCTATCACTCGCTGTCGCTGAGCCGCGACGTCGCCGAGCGCTTCCGCATCACGCTGGGGGTTGCGAACCTGTTCGACACCCCGCCGCCGCGCGTCTCGACGGTGGTCACCGCGACGCCGCCGGTAATCGGGCAGGCGCCCGCGTTCGGGACGCAATATGATTACCTCGGTCGCCGTTTCTTCCTGAGCGTGCGCGGGAAGATTTAAACGGCTGCTCAGGGGTGGTTAGCGGCCATTTTCCCGTTGTCTGCTCATCTTAGCAAAATCGCCGTGCAAGAAGCTTCGCGGTGAAAATCGTCACGGGCAGACTAATTATGGCGAGAAAGCCAAGAGCAATCATTGCAATGCCGTGAGGGTCAGGCTTCCATTTCTCGATATACACAATGAGCATGATCAAAAGGCTTGGGAAAGCCAATGCGCTTCCTACTTTCAAATACCTTGAAGGAGCATTCATTAGTTTGAGAACACAGAACGAAACTGCCGTGACAATTACGCTGATCGCTAGGCCTGCGGCCAAGAAAAGTACGTCGCTCGAGCCCATCGATGGGCACGGTTACGCGATATCTGGAATGTCCGCAATCGGTCGTTTGCTGCCCTCGCATCCGGGTCGGCGCCCAACGACGCAAACGGGGTAGGAAGCGGACATCTGGCGAGATACCAAGACCCATGAAGCATTTTGCCATCCCGGTCCCAATATTGCTGTGCCTTGCTGCCTGCTCGACGATTAACGCTATCAGCGAGAGTGACCGAACTCTCCCTTTCGCATGTGGCGAAACTGTCGTGGTGGGGACGCTGTCCAACAAGGTGGCGCATAAAACTGTGCCGATCGAGGGTGACCTTATCGGCCATGGATGGATGGAAGCAAATCTGCACGTGCGCCGAAACGTGCACGGTGACCATTTGTCGGGAGACGTGCCGGTCCGGTACTTTGCGCACACCTACATGAGAGAAGACAAAAGGTTCATGTTTGTGTTGGGCCGCGACGATGTCGGATACAAGATTGAAACAGCGCAACTGATGTCGGTCAAACCACAGGCTGTCAGCGACTGTCGGTAACGTCCGCAATCGGTCGAATTCCGACGCCCAACGCCTGCCAAAACAAGCAGTCCGTCGCTACGGCCGAAATTTTCCTCGCCCAATCTCAAGATCTTACGATTATATCGTACACGATCTAATCGGCTACGCTTGACTTCCGGTTGCGATTCGCCTAATTAAATCGCATCCGATATAAGCGGATGCGATCATAAACCCCGAAAGGAACCCGAACATGGCCGATAAAATTCTCTTCTCCGGCACCACCCACGTCAAAGGCGGCGCCGAAGGCTACGCCCGCAGCACCAACGGCGTGCTCGACCTCGCGCTGCCGCAGCCGCATCCCGCGGCCGAAAATCTCTTCGCCGCCGCTTGGTCGGCCTGCTTCATCGGCGCGCTCGAACTCGCCGCGTCGCAGAAGAAGGTGACGCTGCCGGCGAGTCCCGAAGCCGATACGACGATCGAGTTGCTGAACCGCGCCGACGGCTTCGTGCTCCGCGCCCGTCTCGACATTTCGGTCCCCGGCGTCGACCGCGACACCGCGCATGAGCTCGTCGACCTTGCCCACAGGATCTGCCCCTATTCGAAGGCGGTCGAAGGCAATATCGACATCGAACTCAACCTCGCCTGATGCATGTCCGATCGGGCGGCGCTCTCCCCGCCGCCCGGTTGACACATGTGCCGTCCGATTTCATCGTATGCGCCGGATATGAAAGCCGCGCCGAGGAACGCCCGATGACCCAGACCGAAAGCCCCGAAACGGATCGTCCGAAACTCGGCGAATTCCTCTGCTTCGCGGTCTATTCGGCGAATCTCGCCTTCGGCCGCGCCTATCGCCCGATCCTCGACAGGCTCGGGCTGACCTACACCCAATATATCGTGCTCGTCGCCCTGTGGGAGCGCGACGACCAGACCGTCGGCGAGCTCGGCGAAAAGATGTTCCTCGAATCGAACACGCTTACCCCGATCCTCAAGAA
>NZ_JAEMQX010000186.1 GCF_016463645.1 Sphingopyxis sp.
GCGGGGCGGCTCGCGGTGCTGCTCACCGAGCCGGGCCTCGGCGGGCGGGGTGTCGATGTCGATGCGCGGCTCGGGCGCTGGCGCGGGCAACGCAACGAACGCGGCGAAGGCGCGTGGCGGCTCGCGCGACGCCTCGCGACGATCGGCGAGAAGTTGGCGGCTGCGGCGGGCGATGTCGAACCGCGCTCGATCGGCGGCTGGATCGCGACCGCCTGGCCCGACCGCGTCGCGCGCCGGCGGGCAGGGCAGCGGGGCGAGTATCTGAGCGTCGGCGGGCGTGCCTATCGCCTCGACCCGGTCGATCCGCTTGCCGGGAACGAATGGCTCGCGATCGCCGACGCGCAGGGCCATGCTGCGGGGGTGCGCATCCTCGCCGCGGCGCCGATCGATCAGGCCGAAGTCGAGGCCCTCTTCGCCAACCGCATCGTGGCGCATTCGGCGAGCAGCTACGACAGTGCGAACGATCGCGTCGATCATCGCCGCGAACGGCGGCTCGGCGCGATCGCGCTGACGAGCGGGCAGGCGGGGCGCAGCGAAAATGCCGGGGACGATGTCGCGGTGCGGATGGCGGCGGTGCGCGGCAAGGGGCTGGGGCTGATCGGCTGGGGCCCCGCGCCGCAGGCGCTGCGCCAGCGTGCTTCCTATGCCGGGATCGACGCGCTCTCGACCGGGGCGCTCGCCGACAGCCTCGAACTGTGGCTCGAGCCCTTGCTCGCAGGATGTCGCGGCCTTCGCGATATCGGCGACCGCAGGCTCACCGACGCGTTGATGGGGTTACTCGACTGGCCTGCGCGGCAATTGCTCGAGAAGCACGCGCCCGCCGACTATACGACGCCGGTCGGCAGCCGGCATCCGATCGACTATGGCGCCGACGGCGGCCCGACGGTCAGCGTGCGCGTGCAGGAATTGTTCGGGCTGGCCCGCCACCCCACGATCGGCGATCCGCCGGTGCCGCTCATCCTCGCGCTGACCTCGCCCGCGCACCGGCCGATCCAGACCACGCGCGACCTCGTCTCCTTCTGGAGCGGGAGCTGGCACGACGTCGCGCGCGAGATGCGCGGGCGCTATCCCAAACATAGCTGGCCCGACGATCCGGCGAACGCGCGCGCCACGCTGATGACGAAGGCGGCGCAGGCGCGGCGCGATGCGCAATAGCCCTCTTTTCGTACCCGTCGCTTGGCGCTAAGGCGTCGGCTCAGGCCCCAGATACAGGACGACCCCGATGAAAGCGCGTATTTTCCAGAAGCCCAAGAATGCGATGCAGTCGGGGCGTGCCGGGACGCAGCGCTGGATGCTCGAATATGCGCCCGCCGAGGCGCGCAAGGCCGATCCGCTGATGGGCTGGGCCGGCAGCGGCGACACGCAGCGCCAGCTTCGTCTGGGCTTTGCGAGCCGCGAAGAGGCGGTCGCCTATGCGGAGAAGAACGGTATCGAGGTCGAGGTCACCGCGACCCCCGTCCGGACGCTGAAAATCCAGGCCTACGCCGACAATTTCCGCTGATAAGGGGACGGCCCCGAAGGGCCGCCGAATTCCCGTTTATTCCGCGTCGGGCTGCAGCAGCTTGTGCAGGTGGACGACGACATATTTCATTTCGGCATCGTCGACCGTGCGCTGCGCGGCGCTGCGCCATGCCTTTTCGGCCGTTTTATAGTCGGGATAGAGGCCGACGACGTCGAGATTGTGAAGGTCGACGAAGTCGAGACCCTGCGGGTCGGCGACGCGTCCGCCGAACACGAGATGCAATTTGCTCATGGCTGCTTTCCTTGCGGGTAGCACTGGAAGGGGAGGATGGGCGCCCCTACCAGCGCTTCGCCCTTACGGCAAGTCCGGCTCATTCCTCGTCTTTGCGACCCTTGGGCAGCAGCGATCCGAGCAGCGCGCCGACCGCGACCGCGCCCGCGACGAGCGTCAGCGGCTGCTTTTCGGCAACGTCCTTCAGCTTGCTGTTCGCGCGCTTCGCCTGCGCCTTGCCCTTTTCATAGGCCTCGCCGGCGGCTTCACGCGCGACGCCGGCCTGCTCGCTCGCCTTCGCCGCGAAGTCTTCGGTCGCGGCGCGGGCACGGCCGTAGCCGTCCTGGATGCGCGCCTTCGCGGCCTCGGCGGTCAGGCGCGCGTTTTCGGCGGTTTTCTCCGCAAGTTCACTCGCTTTGGCACGCGTCTCGCGCGCGGTTTCACCGAACGGCTTCATTGTCTTCCTCCAATTCCTCTGTGTCGTCTTCGTCCGCCGGTTCCTCGGGGACACGGAAATGACCGGCGATGTCGGCCGCCAGATCCTGAACCTTCCGCGCCAGCTTCGGCGCATGTTCCCTGATCGGTTCGCGCAGCAGCCATATGGCGCCCGCCGCGGCGGCGATCGCGATCGGCAGCCTGTTGTTGCGGAACTGTTCCTGCACCGCATGCGCGGCGTCATCGGCCGCTTCGCCGATGCGGTACTTTCCGCGATCGACGAGCGCCGAGGGGCGCAGCGCCGCCCGCGCGGCGTCGAGCCGCCGGTGGAGTTCGGCGCGCTGGAGCATCGAGCGGCGCGCCGCGGCGATCAGGCGATTACGCGTCCGCGGCATCGTCGATCCCCTCGTTGGTCAGGTCGCGGCGCAGCGCGGTACGGATGTCGGCATAGCTCTTCTGCGCGCGCCACCCCGCGAAGCCCGCAACCGCGAGCAGCACGGCGACGACGATCAGCGTCGCGACGAACGGCCCCACATGCGGCGCGAGCGCGAGGATCGCACCGAAAGCGAGCGCCAGCATCGCGATACCCAGCGCGCTGGCGGCGACCGTGCCCCAGCCCGCGGTCCAGGTCACGCCATGCAGCGCCAGTTCGGTGCGCGCTTCGAGCAGGGCGAGCTCCGCCTTCGCCGTCGCCGAAATATTGTCGACGACGTCGCCGACGATCTTTTCGAGCGGCACGGGGGGCGGCGTTATCGGGCGCCCGTCGGGCGCATAACCATGACTTATGCCGTCAAAGCTGCGCGCGTCGGACGTGGGCGGGATGTTCGGATCTGCAGATGCCAAGGTCCGGTCAATCGTTGGAGCTGCCCTTGAGCATGCGGGCGAGCACGAAGCCGATCACCGTTGCGGCGCCGACGGCGATCGCCGGATTCTTCTTGACCATGTCGCGCGTCGAGGCGGCGAGTTCGTCGAGATCCTTCTTGTCCAGCGTCGTGGCAAGACCCGCGACGGTCGTCGCGGCCGAGCGGGCATAGTCGCCATATTGCTTGCCGAACTTGCTGTCGACCGTGCCGGCGCTGTCCTCGAGCAACTTGGCGAGGCTGCCGACGGCTTCGGCCGCCTTGTCCTTGCCCTTGTTCGCGGCGTCGCGCGCCTTGGTCGAGGCCTGGTTCTTGAGCGTCGTCGCTTCCTGCTTCAGCGAGGCGGCCTTCTTCGATGCTTCGGACTTGATGGTGTCGCGCGTCGCGGCGATCTGGTCGCGGATCGGGTGCTCCTTGGCGGCCTTCACGGTTGCGGGCTTGCGGGCGGGCGCGGCCTTGACGGCGGCGGCCTTCGCGGGAGCCTTGGGACGGGGAGCTGCGGCTTTCTTCGTCGCGGGAGTAGCGGCTTTGGCCATCATTTTGTCCTCTTCTGTCGTGTCGGGCGCCGCGCGTGCGGGCGGGCCTCTCTTGGTCCTCCCAGATATATAGCAAGGCGCGCCGAATGGTTCCATCCCTCTGCAAAATTCCTATGCAGTGGTTGCGCTGGCGGCAGGGCGCCGATAACAGGCGGGCGCCTTTCCCACCCGGTCCGCTCGCGGCCGCCCAGCAGGACAGTTTCCATGACCGCCATCATCGACATCCACGGCCGCGAAATCCTCGACAGCCGGGGCAATCCCACGGTCGAAGTCGATGTGTTGCTGGAGGACGGCAGCTTCGGCCGCGCCGCGGTTCCGTCGGGCGCCTCGACCGGCGCGCACGAAGCCGTCGAGTTGCGCGACGGCGACAAGGCGCGTTATCTCGGCAAGGGGGTGACGAAAGCCGTTGCCGCGGTGAACGGCGATATCGCCGAGGCGCTGATCGGCCTCGATGCCGAGGACCAGCGCGAGCTCGACATGGCGATGATCGACCTCGACGGCACGCCGAACAAGAGCCGCCTCGGCGCCAATGCGATCCTCGGCGTCAGCCTCGCGGCGGCAAAAGCGGCCGCCGACGCGCGCGGCCTGCCGCTCTACCGCTATGTCGGCGGCGTCTCGGCGCGCACGCTCCCGGTTCCGATGATGAACATCATCAACGGCGGCGAGCATGCCGACAATCCGATCGACGTGCAGGAATTCATGATCATGCCCGTCGGCGCCGGCAGCATCGCCGAAGCCGTCCGCTGGGGCAGCGAGATTTTCCACACGCTGAAGAAGGGGCTGTCGGCGAAAGGTCTCGCCACGGCCGTCGGCGACGAGGGCGGCTTCGCGCCGAACCTCGCCTCGACGCGCGCCGCGCTCGACTTCATCGCCGCGTCGGTCGATCAGGCGGGCTTCAAGCTCGGCAGCGACGTCGTGCTCGCGCTCGATTGTGCCGCGACCGAATTCTTCAGGAACGGAAAATATGAAATCAGCGGCGAAGGCCTGTCGCTGAGCCCCGAACAGATGGCCGAATATCTCGCCGCGCTGGTCGCCGACTATCCGATCAAGTCGATCGAGGACGGGATGAGCGAAGATGATTTCACCGGCTGGAAGGCGCTGACCGACCTTGTCGGCGACAAGTGCCAGCTCGTCGGCGACGATCTGTTCGTCACCAACCCGGCGCGGCTTGAACAGGGTATCAGGGACGGCCTCGCCAACTCTTTGCTCGTCAAGGTCAACCAGATCGGCACGCTTAGTGAAACGCTCGACGCGGTCGATATGGCGCACCGCGCGCGCTACACCGCCGTCATGTCGCACCGTTCGGGCGAGACCGAGGATTCGACGATCGCCGACCTCGCGGTCGCGACCAACTGCGGCCAGATCAAGACCGGCAGCCTCGCGCGCTCCGACCGGCTCGCCAAATACAATCAGCTCATCCGCATCGAGGAAGAGCTGGGCGACATGGCGCGCTATCCGGGAAGCACGATTTTCGGGTGATCTTCGCCTGCTCGCGCGGGGTTGCGAACGCCCGCGCGATCGTTAGGACTGACCCCCGAAAAGCGAACGGGGGGTTGCCGATGACAAAGCGGACACCTGCGGCGGCTCGGTCGCGGCTGTTCCTGGGGCTCGCGCTGGTCGGGACGGCGGCGGCATTGGCCGGTTTCGCCAGGACCTTCTTTCATCCCCTGTTCGCCGGCACCTTCCGCGCGCATCCGGTCGTTTACGGGCACGCCGTCCTGCTGTTCGGGTGGATCGCCTTTTTCCTGACGCAGTCGCTGCTCGTCGAGCGGCGGAACATGGCCTGGCATCGCCGGCTGGGCCGGGCCGGAGGGGCACTGGCCGCGGGGGTGGTGGT
>NZ_JAEMQX010000065.1 GCF_016463645.1 Sphingopyxis sp.
CACGTCGATTGCGGTGACAATGTCATCGTCATCAACGCCGAGAAGGTGGCGTTCACCGGCAAGAAGCTGCAGGACAAGCGTTACTACAAGCACACCGGCTATGCCGGCGGCATCAAGGAAACGAGCCCCGCGAAGATCCTCGAAGGCCGTTTCCCCGAGCGCGTGCTCGAAAAGGCCGTCGAACGCATGATCCCGCGCGGCCCGCTCGGCCGCCAGCAGATGCGCAACCTGCGCATCTTCGCGGGTACCGAACATCCGCACGAAGGGCAGAACCCCGAAGTGATCGACGTCGCGTCGATGAACCGCAAGAACAAGGTGGGTGCATAATGGCTGACGAACAGACCATGACCGATCTCAAGGATCTCGCCGGCGCCGTCGAAGGCACCGTCGCTCCGGCTGCCCCGACCGCTCCGCTCCGCGAAAAGCAGGTCGACAAGCAGGGCCGCGCCTATGCGACCGGCCGCCGCAAGGACGCCGTCGCCCGCGTGTGGGTCAAGCCCGGCACGGGCAAGATCACGATCAACGGCCGCGACCAGGAAGTCTATTTCGCGCGTCCGACGCTGCGTCTCGTCATCAACCAGCCCTTCGGCCTGACCGAGCGCGTTGGCCAGTATGACGTTGTCGCGACCGTCAAGGGCGGTGGCCTTTCGGGCCAGGCGGGCGCCGTGCTGCACGGCATCGCGCAGGCGCTGACCCGTTTCGAACCCGCGCTCCGCAGCCCGGTCAAGGCGGCTGGCTTCCTGACCCGCGACAGCCGCGCCGTCGAGCGTAAGAAGTACGGCAAGGCCAAGGCCCGCCGCAGCTTCCAGTTCTCGAAGCGCTAATCGGTTTCTTCCGTCGACGGACGGAGAAAGGAAGGGCGGTCCGGCAACGGGCCGCCCTTTTCTGTTGCGCGTTGAAGAAACGGGTCAGGCGCCGACGCCGCACGGCTCGGTCAGAGCAGGTCGAGGCTCCCGAGTGCGAGCGCTTGCCGCGCCGGCCGTTCGGCCATCACCGCGAACATCTCGTCACCGCGTGCCGTGCGTTCGACGCTCATCGACGCAAAGACCGCCATGAAATAGCCGCTGAGCGCGCCGACGCGATAATCGGTCCACAGCGCCCCCGCGTCGGGTGCGACGCCGCGCCGTTCGAGCGCCGCGATCCAGTGATCGAACGCCGGGCGGTCGGCTGCCGCGCGCTCGAACGGGTCGGCGATGCTGGTCCCGAGCAGATAAGCAAGGTCGGTCGCGCCGCTGCCGCGCCCGAGCGTCTGCCAGTCGACGAGCCAGCAGCTCTCGCCATCGGGCGCGAAGAGGATATTGTCGATGCGCAGGTCGCCGTGGACGATCGTTCGCGCGGCGGTTTGGCGGGTCAGATAGGCGTCGAGGCGCTCGATGATCCCGACGCCAATGTCCAGCACTTCGGGTTCGAGCCGCGTCGCATAGCGTTCGCGAAAGCCTGCATAGAGTTGCGGGAAGAGGGCGCGGATCACATCGCCATTGTCGCGCGCAAGCCAAGGCAGGTCGCCGAGCCGTGGGTCATCCCACAGCAGTGCATGCAAGCCGGCTGCGGCGTCGATGCACGGAACGAGGCTCGCCAGCCCGAGCCCCGTGAGCTGATCACCCTGTCTCGCAGGGGCGAGGTCGGACAGGATCAGGATGAAATCCACATCGTCGCCAGCGATTTCGGCATAGTGACAAACGGGGGCGGCGACCCCGCTCCCGGCGGCGAGTTCGCGGTACCAGCTCACTTCCTTGACATAGGTGCCGGTGAGCTTGGCGATGTGGCGGCTCGCGTCATCGTGGCTCGGGCATTTGGCAACGACCGTCGCCGGCGCATCGACATCACGCACCCAGTCGAGTGTCAGTCGAAAGCTGTCGCACATCTGTCCGGTGCCGACCTTGCTGACGGTGAAACCGCGCAACGCATCGGCATCCTGTCCCAGCTTGCCCGCGAGCCAGGCGGACGACATTGCGTCGGGCGAGGTCGGGAAGTTCAAGCGACGGGATCCATCAGGCCGTTGAGGCCAGTTGGCGCGTGCGGTCCAACGAACAATTGTTCGAGCACGCCGACGCCGCGATGCGTCGTGCCGCCATCGGTCAGCTCGGCCGCAACGAGCGCCTGGATATGCATCGCGAGCGGATTGCCCCAACCGCGCTCGGTTTCGGCCATGGCGTCATGCGCGACCGCGAGTTCGGGGCCGTGGTCGAGTCCGTGGCCCCAGACCGGGTGCGTGTAACCAAGACCACTCATAGCGAAGACCGGCCCCATCGGGGTGAGCGTAAGCGCGTGGCCGGGTCCGAGATCGGCTGTCATTCGGGCGATCCGTCGTGAGCCGGGGGTCCATCGGACGTCGAACGTCGCGTCACCGAAATGCTGCTCGGTTCCGTCTTCGGTGTTCCGGCTGTCGCGGACGATCACGGCGCGGCGGTTCCACGGAGCTCCCGCGCCATCGTCGTTGCTGTGGAAGAAGAGCGAGCGATCGTCGAAATTGCATGGTGTCCACAGCCAGAAGAATTGGGTGAAATTGCCTTCGGGCGGCGGTTGCGGCTCGCTCGCGCCGACCGGGCGCACGCCCCAGCTGCGGTCGCGCGTCCCGCTCCACCCGTCGCCAGCCTCGATGCGTTCGCCATCGACCGACAACCAGCCCGACCAATGACCGTTCTGCGTCATGCGCGTATAATCCATGAACAGGCGTGTGCCGTTACGGCGGATGAAGCGTGGCTCCTCGATCGGGAAATGGCGGTTCGTGAAGCGCAGTTCACCCTCCAGCGGGCCGTCGTTCGGCGAGATACGGAGCGTCAGGACCTGCAGCGGGATGTCGATATCGAGGATGATCGGTCCGACCGACAGGTTCAGCCGCTCGCCGCCCGACCGGCGGCTGGCGCGGAGGTTATACTGGACGCCGTGCAGGATGACGCAAAAGCTGGCGTCGACGATGCCTAGCTGCGGATAAAAGCCCATAGCGGCGGCAAAGAAGACCGATCCGTCAGGCGAATAGCCGTTGAAGAAATAGCGGTCGTAGAAGTTGCGGTCGGTTCCGGCGAACGCGATCGGTTCGCTGGTCTGGTGTAACGGAAAATCGTCGCCTTTGGTCAGCATATGTCCTCATCCCGTTTTTTCTTGCAACGTAACGGGATAAGGAACGGCGTCAATGCACCGGTGGATCGATCGGCGGCACGGCCGCGACGGGCGCGACCGGCTCGCCGGGTTCGCGCGGCGGCAGCGCGTCGGGCGGAACATCGTCGATCTGCATGTCGGGCGTCGGGACATGCTCGAGATTGCGGACGCGCACGTCGATCGCCGCGCCTTGAACGGTGAGGTCGTTGAAGCTGGGCGGGGTCGAACGGATGCGCTGCGACAGCGTGCCCGCGCCGATCATGCGGATGGCCCCGGCCGCCGTCTCTTTCATCAGATCGAAGGCGTCGTGGACATGGCCGGTGAGCACGGCGGCGACGCCGCGCTTCGCCAACGCTGCAAGCGCACGTTCGCCGCCGCGGGTCAGCGCCCGGCCTTTTGTGCCCGCCTCGACCAAGGGGTGATGCGCCGTGACCAGCACCGTCGTGTCCGGCGGTAGTGCGTCGATTACGGTGAGCGTCTTTTCGAGGGCCCGCTCCGTCACCCAGCCCTTTGACCAGTCGAGTCGCCACTGCGCGCGCGCCGTGGTCTTGAGCGGCACCACCGCGACGCCTGCCAGGTCGAGTTCACACTCGACCAGCCGCTCGATCCCGCGAATGCGGCGATAGGGATAGAAGAAACGCTCGAAGGGATTGAAATAGGGGAGGTCGTGGTTGCCGACCTCGACCGTCACCTTGACGTCGAGCGCGCCGATCCAGTCGCACGCCGCGGCGAACTCGCGGCTGCGCGCGCGCATGGTGAGGTCGCCGGTGATCAGCACCGCGTCGGGCCGCTCGGTTCGGACGCAGTCGGCGAACCAGCCGAGCGCGGCGCGGTCCTCGAGCCCGAAATGCAGGTCGCTGATATGAAAGAGCCGCGTCATGCGGTGACGGGCTCGGTGGCGAGGAACGCGAGCGGGCTGGCCTCGAGGCGATAGGTCCTGCCGGGCGGCAATTCGGCGGGTTCGCCGTCGAGGAGCAGGCCGATTGTTCCGCTGCCTTCGATGACGACCGCACGGCGCTCGGACAGGTCGACGCTCGGGCCTTCCCGAAAGTCGCCGCCGAGCCAGGCGATCCCGTGGCGCAGGATCGATCCCGCGCTGTCGGTGATCAGGCCTTCGGCAAGGATGCGGTCGGACTTGGGCGTCAGGTTGATCGCCTGGAACATTTGGTCCGAACCGCGAATGCGTACGCCATCGCCGTGAAGCGTCGCATCGATCGCATCGGGGATGGTTTCGGCAAGGCCGCTGAGGCTGAGCGAGCGGAATTGCTCGCGAACCTCGGCCCACGCCGTTGTCGGCCCGGCGATTACGCCGATGTAGGCGCGTCCTGCGTCGCAGAGGATCGTCGGCGGATGCACGCTCCGCGCCTTGCCCGCGAGCGCGTCCCGCAAGATTTCCTCCGGGCCGCGCTCGCCGTGCAAGGTCTTGTGGAACAGGTTGAGCGTCCCGCCGGGAAGCGGGAGCATCGCGCCGTCCCATGTTTCGAGCTTGCTCGCGGCGGCGTTGAGCGTGCCGTCGCCGCTCAGGACCAGCAACAGGTCGGTATCATTGTCTTTCAGCGTGGCGGCAGACGGCAGGTCGTCGTCGGGAAGGATGGTTGCCTGGACGAGCGGCGCGCCAGCCGCATCGCATATTTCGGTCAAACGGCCGACGAGCGCCTCGTCGGAACTGCCGCTGCGCAGGTTGCAGACGAGGGCGGGGCGGGTAAAGCTGCTGGCCATTGCCCTGTCCTACGCGCGAACGCCAAAAAGGTCGCGGCGCTCATCGCAGCGCCGTCTTGTTCGCCGCACCGCCGCCCTGTAGGGCGCGGATGATGGCGGGGCCCGTTTCCAAAGGACGACGGTTGATCAAATTCCTTTTCGTTGTGCTGCTGCTCATGCTGCTGTTCGGCGGCGGCGCAAGAATGATCGTCGCGGGCGGTGCCAGGTCGCTCAACATGGCCGACCGACTGCTCGGGCAGGGCGATGGCGCACGGCTGCTGCTAGCCGACCAGCCGTACGGTCGCGGGCCGCGCCAGTCGCTCGACATCTGGGTGCCCGAAAATGCCGATGCCGGCGACCGGCTGCCTGTGATCGTCTTCTTCTATGGCGGGGGCTGGGACAGCGGCGAGCGCGACAGTTACGGCTTTGCCGGGCGGGCGCTGGCGCGGCAGGGCTTTGTCGTCGTGATTCCCGATTATCGGCTCGTGCCCAAGGCGCATTGGCCCGACTTTATCGAGGACAGCGCGGCGGCGGTCGCGTGGACGCATGAGCATATCGCCAAGCTCGGCGGCGACCCCGACCGGATCGCGCTGATGGGTCATTCGGCGGGCGCCTATAATGCCGCGATGCTCGCGCTCGATCCGAAATGGCTGCGCGCGGCGAAGAGCGATCCCTCGATCATTCGTGGCGTCGCGGGCCTTGCCGGCCCCTATGACTTCCTGCCGCTCGAAAAGGGCGGCCGCGGCGACCGGGCGATGGGCAAGGTCAGGCCGATCGAGAAGACGCAGCCGATCCACTTCGCGCGCGGCGACGCGCCGCCGCTCTGGCTTGCGACCGGCGACGAGGATGACACGGTGCGCCCGCGCAACAGCCAGAACCTGGCCGCTGCGATCGAGCAGGCAGGGGGACCGGTGACGCTGCGCATCTATCCCGGCATGGGGCATACCGGTATCGTGATGGCGCTCGCCGCGCCGTTTCAGAATAAAGGGCCGGTACTGAAAGAGGCGACCGACTTCCTGCGCGGCGTGACCGGCCGCCGCATCGCGCCCGCGTCGGAGACAGCGCAGTGAGCGCCGGGATCCCGGCGATCGTGCTGGCAGGCAGCCGACCCGGTCCCGACCCGCTGCTGACGGGGAGCGGTGTGTCGACCAAGGCGCTGCTGCCGATCGCGGGGCGGGCAATGCTCGTTCATGTGGTGAAGGCGCTGCGCGCGGCGCCCGAAGTCGGTCCGATCACGATCCTTGCGCAAAACAGCGCGGAACTTGCCGCCGAGCCGGGTCTGGCCGGCCTCGCCG
This sequence comes from Sphingopyxis sp., assembly GCF_016463645.1. GTDB lineage: Bacteria > Pseudomonadota > Alphaproteobacteria > Sphingomonadales > Sphingomonadaceae > Sphingopyxis. The sequence continues at coordinate 6,093 of NZ_JAEMQX010000065.1, forward strand.
ACCTGTATTTTGAGGATTCGGGGCAGGGGATCAGTAGCTCGCTCGCCGCCGCACTGCCGCCGGGGGACGATCCGCTGCTGGTAACGACCGCCGACAATGTGTTGCTCACGCCCACGATGATTGCCGAGTTTCTTGACGGCGCCGAGGATAGCGATGTTGCGGTCGCGATGGTGGAGCGCGATACTTTGCTCGCGCGCTATCCGCAGTCAAAGCGCACCTGGCTGAAATTCCGTGGCGGTTGGTGGTCGGGCGCGAACATGTTCCGCCTGCGCGGGCGCCGCGTATTACCCCTGCTCGACTTCTGGGGGCATATCGAACGCGACCGCAAGAAGGGGCTCAAGATCGTCGCGGCATTCGGGCCGTGGCTGCTCGTTGGCGCGCTGCTCCGCCTCTTCACGATCCAGCAGGGGATCGCGCGCGCGGGCCTCCGTTTCGGCCTCAAGGCCAAGGTTGTGCCGATGTCCGAACCCGAGGCGTGCATCGACGCCGACAAGCCCGCCGATATTGACCTTATCGAAGCGATATTTGCCGCACGGCGGGAAGCGGCTATAGGCCAGCCCCTATGAGCATCGACAAAGCCATCATCCTGTCGGCCGGGCAAGGCTCGCGCCTGCTGCCGCTGACCCGCGACATCCCCAAATGCCTGATCGAGTTCAACGGTCGCAGCCTGATCAGCTGGCAGGTCGCGGCGCTCGTCGCGAACGGGATCAAGGATATCGTCGTCGTCACCGGCTTTCGCACCGAGCGCGTCGAGGATCACGCGCTGCAGCTCTACCGCGACACCGGCGCGCGGATCCGCACCCTGTTCAATCCCTTCTTTCAGGTCGCCGATAATCTCGGCACCTGCTGGATCGCGCGCGAGGAGATGGACCGCGATTTCATCATCCTCAACGGAGACACGATCATTTCGGACGAGATCGTCGCGAAGCTGATCGCGGGCGCGAACGAGCCGATCAACGTCACCGTCGACGTCAAGGCCGACTATGACGACGACGACATGAAGGTGAACCGCGACGCCGAAGGCCGTCTCCATCACATCGGCAAGCGGCTGCTGCCCCCCGACACCAACGCCGAATCGATCGGCATGCTCGCCTTCGTCGGCGACGGGCCGTCGATCTTCCGCAATCAGGTCGACCAGATGATGCGCACCCCCGATGGCGTGGAGCGCTGGTATCTGCGCGCGATCGACATGATCGCCAAGGGCAATCGTGTCGGCACCGTGTCGATCGAGGGGCTCGAATGGCAGGAAGTCGACTTCCCGCAGGATGTCGAGGCCGCCGACGCACTCACCGCGAAATGGGCCGAGGAAGGCCGCTACGCGAAATAGGGCTTGAGCCAGCCGGCAACCGCGGCGACCTGTGCGTCGTCCAGCTTCACCGCTTGTCCGAGGTCGGGCTGCGCCGGCCAGCCGGCATCGGCAATTGTCAGCCCCGCGCCCGAACGTTCGCCCTCATAGCGGGGCAGCACGTGAAAATGGACGTGCGGGTCGACCATCATCAGCATCAGATAGTTGATCTTCGCATAGCCGACGGCCCGCGTCAGCGCGGCCTCGATCAGGGCGGTTGCGGTCTTGAGCTCGGCATACGCTTCAGCCGGAAGATCGCCGAATGCGGTTGCGTCGGACTTCGCGGCGAGCACCAATGCGCCAAGCGTCGGCTGTGCCGGGCGCAACAGCACCACCCAATGGTCATATTCGGCGATCAGCGTCGCCGGGTGGCCGAATTTTGCGATGGTTTCGTTCATGCTTCTTCCATCCAGCTGACGATCGGACGGCCCGAGCGTTTCGCGGCATAAGCCTGCACCAGCCGCACTGCGTGGACGACCAGCGAGATGCCCGTCCACCATGCGAGCGCGATCAGGCCAACGTCGGGGCGCCCCGCGAGCGTGGAAAAGAAGAGGATCGCAAAATTCGGGTTGCGGCGTGCGGTGACCAGCCGGAACTGGCTGTCGAACTTTTGCCAGACATGGATGTCCATGCCGAAGTCCTTGATGAACAGCCCCTCGATCACGCGCTGGAGGATATAGCCCGCGACCACCGCGATCATCACCAGCAGGAAGGTCTGGTTCGACAGCGCGAGGCCCCATGAGCCGAGCCCGACGCCCCAGAAATACCACCAGAAGGGCGGGTGGACCAGATCGACGCCATGGTCGGCGACATTGCCCCATTTCGAAGAGGTGATCGTGCAGCGCGCGAGCTTTCCGTCGACCGTGTCGAGCACCATGAAGACGAAGCCCGCGAGCATTCCGGTCCAATAATGGCCGTAAGCGAACAGGTAGGTCGCATAGACGCAGAGCGCCGCGCCGATCGCGGTGACCATGTTCGGCGTCATGCCGATGCTCGCCGCGCCGCGCGTCAGCCATAATGCGAGTTCGGGCCAGAGATATTTGGTGAGCGCGTCGGTCACGCCCTTATAGGCGCCGAAATAGCTCTTCCGCTCGATTGCACGCCGTGTCGCGGGCGTCAGGCGTTCGATGAAGGGGCAATCGAGCTTGCGCAGCTGGCGGTTGTAGATCTGCGGATTGCCCTGATAATCGATGATGGTGAGAGCGCCGCGATTCTGCGCGATATCCTCGGGCCGCAGGCCGCCGGTCAGATGCGCCATCACCAGATCGCCGCCGTCCATCACGACCGTCCCGGGCAGCGTTACGATATGACGCAGCCACACCGGATCGAACACATAGTCGAGATTGACGTAAAGCCGTGGGCCCGCCTTGCTCCCGGTTTCGGGCAATCCCTCGGCGCGCGCCAGCCGCCGCAGCCGCTCGGCATTGGTCATGCCCCAGACGGGCGTCGAATTTTCGCCGATCGGGGTCAGGGCGGGCAGGAGCTTGGCGTCGATCATCTGCCGCTCTTATCCTGCCCCGCGTTCTTTGCAAGGAAGCGCAAGATCGCCTCGGCTCCGCGTTGTGCCGCGCCCGCCGGATTGCCGCCGATCGATTCCGCCAGCCTTTCGCGCTGGGCGTCGGCATAAAGCGGATGGCGACCGGGCGCCTGTTCGAGCGCGCGTGGCAATTCGGAAAGATCGTCGATGACGTCGCCGAGCGTCCAGAAGAGATAATCGGGATCGCCGACCCAATCGACCTCATGCGCGTTGAGAAACAGGCACGGGCGCGGCGTGGCGAGAAACTCGTAAACCTGGCTGCTGACATCGCCGAGGTAGATGTCGGTGCCGCTCGTATAGCTCATGTCGAACAGGCGGTCGGACCCGAGGTCGATCAGAATCTTGCCCGGGACGGCCAGCTTCGTTACCGCCGCGCGCTCGGCGTCGCTCGCTTCGGCAAACAGGCGCACATGCGGCGCGACGACGAGATTGTAGCGATCCTGACCTGCGAACCAGGCGATGATGTGGCGGCCGAAGCGATCCCAAGACGACAGCTCGTGCTTGAAATGCGGCGCGTAGAGGACGGTCGGCCGGCCATTGGCGAACAATGGTTCACGCGCCGCCTGCAGTCGCGGCACCAGGTCGAGCTTCACATAGCCGTTGACCGCATAATGGCCCGGCCGGATCGTCCCGGCATCGAGCATTCGCTGTTCGCTCTTTTCACCTGCCACGAGCGCAAAATCGAAATGCCGGTCGCGCACGTCGAAGGTGATCGCCCGGTCGCCCGCCCCATGCGGCGTGAAGATCAGCCGCGTCTTGCGCGGCAGGAAATGCCGGATCGCGGTGGTGGTCCGTTCGGGCACGACGATCGCATCGAACTGCCGGAAAAAGGACAGGGCATCGAGCAGCATCGGCAGGCGCGGATTGCGGAAGAGACCCTTGTCGCGGAGCCAGCGTGCGAGACCTTTCTGGCCGAGCAGTGTGATGCTCGGCGCAAATCCCGGATAGGCGAGGGCGACCTGTTCGACCACGCGCAGATGGTCTGCACCGGCGACGGCAACCTCGACGGCCTGCCCCTGCGCTGCCATCTCCGCTGCGATCGGCAGCGCATGAAACACATGGTGTGGTTCGCCGACGAACAGGAAAAGGATGCGCATCACCGGGCCTCTGTCACCGCGGCATTTTCGAAATCCGCGGCGCGCCAGCCATGTTTCGCGGCCAGCCGGACATATCTGTCGCCGCGGCCGACCAGCCAGGCCTCGCCGGCGAGTGCAAAGGTCGGCGCGTCGCTGATATGGTCGGAGTAGGCACGGATATGCGCCACCCCGGCCGCCGCGTTGGCGGAGAGCCATTCCTCGACGCGCCGGGCCTTTTCGACCCCGTAGCAATTGGGTCCGTCCAGCTGCGGCAGCCAGTTGCCGTCGGCGTCGCGGTGGTGGCGCGAGGCAAGGATTGCATCGAAGCCGAGTGCGTCGGCGATCGCGCCGGCATAAAATTCGGGCGCCGCTGTTGCCATCAGCAAACGGTATCCCTCGGCCCGATCGCGCGCGATGCACGCGGCGGCGCCCGGCGGGACATCGCGCGGCACGCGCCATGCCGCAAAGGCGGCGGCGAGCGCCTCCGCGCGGGACGACGCGATGCTGCGCCCGAGCATCAGCCGGATGGCGGCGGGCTTGAAGCGCTCACGCCCGTAGAGGCGAAGCGCGTAGCCGATCATCAACGCCGCGAATGCGGGAAACAGCAGGAGGCGCCAAGGCGCCTCACGCCATGCGGCCCACAGCAGGAACAGGGTGAAGGTCGGCGTACGCAGCACGGTGCGGTCCAGATCGTAGATTGCGACGCGGACGGGTGTGGGCATGCCGGTCACGCATCGTCGCTTTCGAACAGCCGGAGCCGGCGGCCGGTCTTGCCGAGCGACAGGCGGTCGGCGAGCGGCAGCGCGAAGCGGAGCGCCGACCAGATCGCAGCGGCGGCGATCAGCACGAGCAGCGGCAGCGAAAGCGCGTCGGGAAGCAGGTCGACGATGACCGCCGCCGTCCCGGCAACGATGGTGATCGCAAGGCCGCGCAGGGCCACGGCCGGAAATTGCGCATCGAAGGGATGCAGTTTTTCGATGATCGCCAACTGGAGTGTCGGGATCGCGGCCATGACGACGAGCCCGATCGCGGTCGCCAGCGTCACCCCCGTCAGCGGGTCGAGATGGCCGACGATCAGCCATCCCGACCCGACTGCGACCGCGACTCCGAAAATGCTGGCTGTCAGCTGCTGCCGAAAGGCGGCGACAACCTGCAGCACCGGTGCCGAGATGCCGAGTACGGCTTCCCCGGCGCGCGCGAACAGCAGGATGACCAGTGCGGCCTGTGCGGCCTGCGCCCCATGCCCGAACAGCCCGAGCAGCGATGCGCTGCCCGCAGCGAGCACCGCGGCGAGCGGCAATGCGATCGCCGAAATAAGCCGCGTGGCATAGGCGTAGATGTCGGCGACCTGCCGCCTGTCCTCGCGCTCGGCGCTCGCGGCGAGCGGCGCCATCACATAGGTGAAGGCGATGCGGACGAGCTGGACGACGCTCGACAGCTTGCGCGCGATCGTGAACAGGCCCGCCGCCGCTGCGCCCGCGGCGCCGGGAAGCAGCATGTTGAGGATCAGTGCGGGTGCATCGCCGAACAACCGCGCGATGATATTCGACGGCAGGATGGAAAGCCCCGCCAAAAAGGTGTTGCGCGCGGTCTCTCCCGCCCACGGCCCCCGCCACAGGTCGGCGAAGCTGTAGTGGCGCGCGAGCAGGCGGACACTGAGCGCCGCGGTGATGCCAAGCGAACAGAGATGCGCGATGAAGAGCCCCTTGAGCCCCAGGCCGCCCGCGAAGAAAAGTCCGGCGAACACAAGCCGCATCACCTGTTCCCAGACGATGCGCAGGCGGATTTCGGCACCGAACACCATGCGCGCGCGCAACGCCGACGTGGCGATCTCGACAAAGGCCCATAGCGGCAGCGCCCAGACGAAGATGCGGATAGCGGGCGTAACGAGATCGCGATCTTTCGCAGCGACATTGAGCAGCGGCCCGAGTTCGGCGGCGAAGACGGCGACGAGCGCCGCAACGAGGATGCACGGCCCGACGCCGAAGGCCATCGCCGTACGCAGCGCCGCGGCCGCATCGGCGCCGCTTGCCGACTGCGGCACCGTGCGCTGCATCGCGCTCGTCATGCCGAGGTCGAAGATATTCTCGAGCAGGTTCACCGCGGCCCACAGCACGGCATAAAGGCCGTAACCCGCGAGGCCGAACATCAGGACATAGAGCGGCTGTGCGACGATCTCGACCATGGCGCCGAGGCGTGCCAGCACGGTTGTGCCAAGTCCGCGCGCGACGCTGCGGCTGGTAACGGCGGGCTGGGCGGCGCTTTCGCTCATCATCGCCGCCCTAGCGTCTTGCCTGCGCCCCTGCCAGCGGCTTTCGCGCGTTGACCCCCTTGTCGACTTCGCCAATCGGGTCTAGGCAGCGCGCGATTGCATAGGGAAGACCGCGATATGGCCCAATTTGTCCTGCCCAAGAACAGCCGCCCTCAAAAGACGGGCAAGGTCCACAAGGCCGAGGGCGCGACCGCCGTCAAGAAATTCAAGGTCTATCGCTACGACCCCGACAAGGGCCAGAATCCGCATTTCGACACGTTCGAGATCGATACCGAAAAATGCGGGCCGATGGTCCTCGACGCGCTCATCAAGATGAAGAGCGAGCAGGATTCGACGCTGACCTTCCGCCGTTCGTGCCGCGAAGGCATCTGCGGCAGCTGTTCGATGAACATGAACGGCAAGAACGGCCTCGCCTGCACGACCGCGATCGAGGATCTGAAGGGCGACATCACGATCACCCCGCTGCCCTCGATGGACGTCATCAAGGACCTCGTCCCCGACTTCACCCATTTCTACGCCCAATATGCGTCGATCGAACCGTGGCTCAAGACCAAGACGACAACGCCGAGCGGCAAGGAGCGCCTGCAGTCGCCCGAGGAACGCGAAAAGCTCGACGGCCTCTATGAGTGCATCCTTTGCGCCTGCTGCTCGACGAGCTGCCCGAGCTACTGGTGGAACAGCGACAAGTTCCTTGGCCCCGCGATCCTGCTCCAGGCGTATCGCTGGCTCGCCGACAGCCGCGACGAGATGACCGGCGAACGCCTCGACGAGCTGGAGGATCCGTTCCGCCTCTATCGCTGCCACACGATCATGAACTGCGCCAATGCGTGCCCCAAGGGCTTGAGCCCTGCGCGTGCGATCGCCGAGATCAAGAAGCTCGAGGCCGAGCGGCAGGTGTGAACGACGGGATCGAGGAACCGAAGCGCCGCGAATATTTCAGCGCCGAGGAACTGGAAGGCGGCTGGGTCAGCTGGGATCTCAAGGACCCTACGCGTTTCAACAGTTTCATCGAACCGCTGACCGTTCGCGCCGAGGCGCCGACGCCCGACGGCCGGCCATGCGCGCGGGTGCGGATGATCCCGGAGCGCAAGCACAGCAATCTCGGCGACAATGTTCACGGCGCGGTGACGCTCGCGCTCGTCGACATTGCGCTGTTCGCCGCGTCGCACCAGTTCGGATCGCTCAATGCCGGCCATTCGGTGACGCTCGATCTGTCGACCCAGTTCGTCGGCGCCGGCCGCGTCGGCGAGCCGCTCGACGCCGTGGTCGAGCTGGTGCGCGAGACCGGCCGTCTGATTTTCCTGCGGGGGCTCGTTGTGCAGGGCGAGGGTGACCGTCATATCGTGCTGAGCTTCGCCGGAACAATCCGCAAGGCGAGCGCGAAGTGACCACCGTCCTTGCGGCTTACGACGCGCTCGTCGCGGCGGGTGAGCTTCGTCCCGATCCCGAACAGCGCGCGGCTGCCGAGCGGTTGAGCGAGCTGCAGGCCGAACTCGAGGCCGTGCCGCGGCGCGGCAGCCTGCTCTGGCGCCTGACCGGTCGTAAGCCTGAGGCGCTGCGCGGCGTCTATCTGTGGGGTGCGGTCGGGCGCGGCAAGTCGATGCTGATGGACCTCTTCTACGATCGGCTTTCGATCCAGCGGAAGCGGCGCGTCCATTTCCACGCCTTCATGCTCGACGTCCATGCGCGGATGCGCGAAGTCCGGAAAAGCGAGAGCGGCGATCCGATCCCGCTCGTGGCCGAGGCGCTCGCCGAAAATACCCGCTGCCTCGCCTTCGACGAGATGGTTGTGAATAACAGCGCCGACGCGATGATTCTCTCGCGCCTGTTCACCGCGCTGATCGATCGCAGCGTGACGATGGTCGCCACGTCGAACCGCCCGCCGAAGGATCTCTACAAGGACGGGCTCAATCGCGAACATTTCCTGCCCTTCATCGTGCTGGTCGAGGAGCGGCTCGACGTGATGAGCCTCAACGGCCCGACCGACTATCGCCGCGATCGGCTGGGCGACGGCGCGCGCTGGTTCGTTCCGGCTGATGACGCGGCGAGCGCGGCGCTGTCGGCCGCCTTCTTTCGCCTGACCGACTATCCGCCCGAAGACCGTGCGCATGTCCCGACGCTCGAACTCGACGTCGGCGGCGGACGGACGCTCCATGTGCCGAAGGCGCTGAAGGGCGTCGCAGTCTTTTCGTTCAAGCGGCTGTGTGGCGAGGCGCGTGGCGCCGCGGACTATCTCGCCGTCGCGCGGCATTTCCACGCCGTCATCATCGTCGGCATTCCGCGCATGGGTCCCGAGAACCGCAATGAGGCGGCGCGCTTCGTCACGCTGATCGACGCGCTCTACGAATATAAGGTCAAGCTGCTCGCGAGCGCGGCGGCAATGCCCGACCAGCTTTACGTCGCGGGCGATGGCGCGTTCGAGTTCGAGCGGACGGCGAGCCGCCTCGCCGAAATGCAGTCCGACGATTATCTGGCGCTAGGCCACGGCCAGGAAGACGCCGCCTAATATCTTGCCCCAGCGCGACGAGTTGACCGTTACCGAGACGAGGTCGCGGACATAGCGCACCTCATGCGCCAGATGTCCGAAGCCCTGCTCGATCGTTCGGCGAAGCGTGCGCAGCGGCTTGGGTGCGGCAAGGCCGATGCGTGCCGGTCGCTCGGGTGGCCCGGGAAGTGTCGCAAAGCCGCCGCTCGTGACGCGGGCATCATCTGCCACGGCGCGGCAAAGTGCCTCCATGCGCGCGATCGCGAGGCGGTTGGGAACCGCGCGGTCGCGGCTCAACAATTCGAAGCTGTGGCTGAACGCCGAGAACTGGATCGCGCCGCTCGCTGCGCTGTGGTCGAGCGCATCGCGCATCTCCTCTTCGGACATCGCGCAAAGCTGAGCGGGGCGGAAGCGGCTCGCGCGGTCCATAAGCCCGCTGACCGGCACCTCGCAGACGCCATGGTGAATCCGCATGCCGAGGTTGCCGGGATCGAGCGAGATGTCGCAGCCGTGGCCCTGCCACGCGCCATTGAAGCTGCTGTCGAACCGGAAACCCAGGGCGGCGAGGGCGCGCAGCGTGTCGTCGTTGGCGCCGAAATTGCCGGCCCGAAACGCCGTGGGTTTCGGCGCGCCGGCCCCGACGAGGATGTCGCGGGCGAGGGCGATCAGCTTTTTCTGCGCGGCGAGCGGGAAATCGCCGATATTGCGGCCGGTGAGGCGCCCCACCGGATTGAAGCGCGCGAAGGTGAGCCATTCGGTGTGGATATGCACCTGCACCTCGTGCCCGCGCTCGACAACGGGCCGGACGATCGCGTCGACGATGCCGGGGCCATAGACCAGCGCGGGCATCGGATCGATGAAGAAGACGCCTTTGAGTCCGTGGGCTTCGAGCATGTCCATCTGGAAATGAATGCCGAAATCGCCCTCGCGGCAGCGACCGAGGATCGAGCTTTCGAAATTGGCGCGCGCACCGGCGCCGCGTTGATAGAGCCCGGCGGACAATTCGGTGTCGAAGCTGATGATTGCCCGGGTCACGCCTTGCGCCTAGCAATGCTGCGATAAGGGAGAGTTAACCGGCACCTGCGGGATATTCCCCCCCTGATGCACCAAGCCTCTCTCACGCTAACATGCCCGCAGGCGGGGAACAAGCTGCCCGAATTGAGTTCTCGTCCGCGGACAGGATGATGGTCGGCATCGCAAAACCATCATATGCTTGTCGCACTTCGCCGCCACTCCCATGTAAAAAGGAGACTCGCAATCAAGCTTATAGTTATTGCGAACTATTAGCAAAGAAAGGCGGTTTTTCGTCCTTTTCGCGGTTGTTTCCTTAAGGGAATCGGCGTAGGGGCGTCGCCAGTCTTGGGACCGGAGCGGAGCTTTAGCCCGTACTCCCGCCGGTCTGTGAACCAATGCCGGGCTTGCCAGGAAGGGAGTGCCGCGCGCCATGGGACGCAAGAAGATCGCTTTGATCGGAGCCGGGAATATCGGCGGAACGCTGGCGCTTCTCGCCGCGCAGAAGGAACTCGGCGATGTCGTCCTGTTCGACGTCGTCGAAGGCGTGCCGCAGGGCAAGGCGCTCGACCTGTCGCAGGTCGGCCCGATCGCGGGCTTCGACGCGAAGATCACCGGCACGAACGACTATAAGGACATCGCCGGCGCCGACGTCATCATCGTCACCGCCGGTGTCGCCCGCAAGCCGGGCATGAGCCGCGACGACCTGCTCGGCATCAACCTCAAGGTCATGAAGGCCGTCGGCGAAGGCATCAAGGCGAACGCCCCCGACGCGTTCGTCATCTGCATCACCAACCCCCTCGACGCGATGGTCTGGGCGCTGCGCGAATTCTCGGGTCTGCCGCACAACAAGGTCGTCGGCATGGCCGGCGTGCTCGACTCGGCGCGCTTCAGTCACTTCATCGCTGACGAGTTCGCCGTGTCGGTCAAGGATGTGAACACTTTTGTGCTCGGCGGCCACGGCGACACGATGGTCCCCGTCGTCCGCTACTCGACGGTCAACGGCATCCCTGTTCCCGACCTCGTCAAGATGGGTCTGTCGTCGCAGGACAAGATCGACGCGATCGTCAAGCGCACCCGCGGCGGCGGCGGCGAAATCGTTGCGCTGCTCGGCACGGGTTCGGCCTTCTATGCCCCGGCCGCGAGCGGTATCGCGATGGCCGAGGCCTACCTTGGCGACCAGAAGCGCATCCTGCCCTGCGCCGCCTATGTCGACGGCCAGTATGGCGTTGACGGCCTCTATGTCGGCGTTCCGGTGCTGATCGGCGCCGGCGGCGTCGAGAAGACCGTCGAGATCGAACTCGACGATGCCGACAAGGCTGGGCTCCAGGTCTCGGTCGACGCGGTCAAGGAACTGCTCGACGCGTGCAAGGCGCTGGATCCGAGCCTCGCCTGATCCTTTTTGGCCGGCCCGGCGTTATGCGCCGGGCGCAGGCTCTCCCCGGGAGATTTAGAATATGTCCATCCTCATCGACAAGAATACCAAGGTCATCACCCAAGGGATGACCGGCGCCACCGGCACCTTCCACACCGAACAGGCGCTCGCTTATGGCACGCAGATGGTCGGCGGCGTGACGCCGGGCAAGGGCGGCACGACGCACATCGGCCTGCCGATGTTCAACACGGTCGAGGAAGCGAAGCATGCGACCGGCGCCACCGCGTCGGTCATCTATGTGCCGCCGCCGTTCGCCGCCGACTCGATCCTCGAGGCGATCGACGCCGAGATCGAGCTGATCGTCGCGATCACCGAGGGCATTCCGGTGCTCGACATGGTCAAGGTGAAGCGCGCGCTGTCGGGCTCCAAGTCGCGCCTGATCGGCCCGAACTGCCCCGGCGTGCTGACCCCGGAAGAGTGCAAGATCGGTATCATGCCGGGCAACATCTTCAAGAAGGGCAGCGTCGGCGTCGTCTCGCGCTCGGGCACGCTGACTTATGAAGCTGTGTTCCAGACCTCGAACGTCGGTCTCGGTCAGACGACCGCGGTTGGCATCGGCGGCGACCCCGTCAATGGCACCAACTTCATCGACGTCCTCGAACTCTTCCTCGCCGACGAAGCGACCAAGTCGATCATCATGATCGGCGAAATCGGCGGCGACGCCGAGGAGCAGGCGGCGCAGTTCCTGATCGACGAAGCCAAGCGCGGCCGCAAGAAGCCGATGGCCGGATTCATCGCGGGCCGCACCGCGCCTCCGGGCCGCCGCATGGGCCATGCCGGCGCGATCGTGTCGGGCGGCAAGGGCGACGCCGAAAGCAAGATCGCGGCGATGGAAGCCGCCGGCATCAAGGTGTCGGCGAGCCCGTCGGAGCTCGGCACGACGCTCGCCGAAGTGCTCAAGGAACGCGTCTGAGCAGGCGGCCCGCTGCGCCCTTTGCCGGCGGGCCTCCGCTTCCCATATAAAACCCACCCCTTCCTCCCCGTGGAAAAGCAGATGAACCTCGAACGACAAAGCTTCGACATCGACGAGCCGCAGGCCGGCCCGAGCTGGGCGCCGAAGAACTGGCCCCGGATCGACAGCGACGACCTGACCGCCGCGCTCGACCCGCAACAGATGCAAGTCGCGGTGAAGGCGGCCGCCGCCAAGGCTGGCACGCCGCTGTCGAACGCCGAGGTCGAACGCGCCGCCGACGATTCGATCCGCGCGATGATGCTGATCCGCACCTATCGCGTGCGCGGTCACCTTGCCGCCAATCTCGATCCGCTCGGTCTCAGCCAGCGCGAGCTGCCCGCGGACCTGACGCCCGAATATCACGGCTTCGTCGGTGCGGATCAGGACCGTCCGGTCTATATCGGCGGGACGCTCGGCCTCGAAAAGGCCACGATCCGTGAGATCGTCGCGATCCTGCGCGCCAATTACTGCGGCAATGTCGGCCTCGAATATATGCACATCGCCGACATCGAGGAGCGCCAGTTCCTGCAGGAACGGATGGAGGGCGCCGACAAGATCATCGAATTTTCGGTCGAGGGCAAACGCGCCATCCTGAACAAGGTGATCGAAGCCGAGGAATGGGAGAAGTTCCTCGCGCGCAAATATGTCGGCACCAAGCGCTTCGGCCTCGATGGCGGCGAGTCGATGATCCCCGCAATGGAATCGATCATCAAATATGGCGGCCAGTACGGGGTGCGCGAAATCGTCTATGGCATGGCGCACCGCGGGCGCCTCAACATGCTCGCGAACGTCATGGCGAAGCCGTACAAGATCATCTTCCACGAATTTGCCGGTGGCAGTGCGAACCCCGACGATATCGGCGGTTCGGGCGACGTCAAATATCACCTCGGCACCTCGACCGACCGCGAGTTCGGCGGTGCGACGGTGCATATGTCGCTCGTCCCCAACCCGTCGCATCTCGAGGCGGTCGACCCCGTCGTGCTTGGCAAGGTCCGCGCGCAACAGGTCGTGCGCGACGACCTTGAAAAGCACGAGCAGGTACTGCCCGTGCTGATCCACGGCGACGCGGCCTTCGCGGGGCAGGGCATCGTCTGGGAATGCCTCGGCTTTTCGGGCATCCGCGGCTACAACACCGGCGGCTGCATCCACTTCATCGTCAACAACCAGATCGGCTTCACGACCAGCCCGCAGTTCGCGCGCTCGTCGCCCTATCCGTCGGACGTCGCCAAGGGTGTCCAGGCGCCGATCCTGCACGTCAACGGCGACGATCCCGAAGCGGTAACCTTTGCGTGCAAGCTCGCGATCGACTTCCGCCAACAGTTCAAGCGCGACGTTGTCATCGACATGTGGTGCTATCGCCGCTTCGGTCACAACGAAGGCGACGAGCCCTCGTTCACCCAGCCCTTGATGTACGAGCGGATCCGCAAGCATCCGCCGGTGTCGCAGCTTTGCGCCGCGAAGCTGCAGGACGAGGGCGTGATCGACGCCGGCTGGGCCGACGCGCGCCGCGCCGAATTCACCGCGCGCCTCGAAGGCGATTTCGAATCGGCGAAAAGCTACAAGCCGAACAAGGCCGACTGGTTCGCGGGCCGCTGGTCGGGGCTGCACGCTCCCGCCGACCCCGAGAATGCGCGCCGCAATATCGCGACCGGCGTGTCGGAGAAACTGTTCGATGCGATCGGGCGCACGCTGACGACGATCCCCGACAATGTCGAGGTGCACAAGACGCTCCGCCGCGTGATCGACGCGCGCGGCGCGATGTTCGCCGACAAGAGCGACGGCGAAGTGTTCGACTGGGCCACCGCCGAAAGCCTAGCCTTCGGTACCTTGCTCAGCGAGGGCTATCAGGTGCGTCTGTCGGGTCAGGATTCGGGTCGCGGCACTTTCAGCCAGCGCCACGCCGTCTGGGTCGACCAGAAAAGCGAGGAGAAATATGTCCCGCTGACGACCGTCCCGCACGGCCGGTTCGAAGTGCTCGACAGCCCGCTCTCCGAATATGGCGTGCTCGGCTTCGAATATGGCTATGCGATGGCCGATCCCAAGTCGCTGGTTCTCTGGGAAGCGCAGTTCGGCGATTTCGCCAACGGCGCGCAGATCATGATCGACCAGTTCATCGCGGCGGGCGAGGCCAAGTGGCTGCGCGCCAACGGCCTCGTGATGCTGCTGCCGCACGGCTACGAAGGACAAGGGCCCGAGCATAGTTCGGCGCGTCTCGAACGCTTCCTCCAGCTTTGCGCCGGCGACAATATCCAGGTGTGCAATATTTCGACCCCGTCGAACTATTTCCACGTCCTGCGCCGCCAGATGCTGCGTCCGTTCCGCAAGCCGCTGATCATCATGACGCCCAAGTCGCTGCTTCGTCACAAGCTGGCGGTATCGCAGCGGTCGGATTTCATCGGCGACGCGCATTTCCGCCGTCTGATGTCGGATCGCACGCCGCCTGCGGACAAGGACGTCAAGCGCGTCGTCCTCTGTTCGGGCAAGGTCGGTTATGACCTGATGGAGGCGCGCGACGCTGCGGGCCTGACCGACACGACGGTCGTTCGCGTCGAACAGATCTATCCCTTCCCCGGCGAACCGCTCGCGGTCCGCCTGAAACGGATGCCGAAGCTCGAAGAGGTCGTCTGGGCGCAGGAAGAGCCGCGCAACAACGGCGCGTGGTTCTTCGTCAACGAGCTGATCGAAGAGGCGCTGACCGAGGCGGGCCATAAGGGCATGCGTCCGCGCTACGCCGGCCGTGCCGCTGCCGCGTCGCCTGCGACCGGCCTGATGAGCCGGCACCAGACCGAACAGTCGGCACTCGTCGCCGATGCCCTCGGCCTTTCGGTTCGCGCCGAAATCCGCCGCACCAAGAACAAAGCTTAAGCCCAAAGCCTGATCCCCTAAGGAACTGCACCCATGAGCACCGAAGTCAAAGTCCCCACGCTGGGCGAAAGCGTTACCGAAGCGACCA
>NZ_JAEMQX010000187.1 GCF_016463645.1 Sphingopyxis sp.
GCGCATCCTGTTCGAGGGCGCGCAGGGCGTGCTGCTCGACGTCGACCACGGCACCTATCCGTTCGTCACCAGTTCAAACACCGTCAGCGGTACCGCCGCGTCGGGCTCGGGCCTCGGCCCCTCGGCGGTCGGCTTCGTGCTCGGCATTGCCAAGGCCTATACGACGCGCGTCGGCAGCGGCCCCTTCCCGACCGAGCTTGAGGACGAGATCGGCCAGAAGCTCGGCGAGCGCGGACATGAGTTCGGCACTGTCACGGGGCGCAAGCGTCGCTGCGGCTGGTTCGACGCCGTGCTGGTGCGGCAGAGCTGTGCGGTGTCGGGCGTCACCGGCATCGCGCTAACCAAGCTCGACGTGCTCGACGGTTTCGACACGATCCGTATCTGCACCGGTTATCGTCTCCGCGGCAAGATCCTCGATTATTTCCCGTCGCATTCGGCCGATCAGGCCGAGGTCGAGCCGATCTACGAGGAAATGGACGGCTGGCACGAATCGACCGCGGGCGCGCGCAGCTATGCCGACCTTCCCGCGCAGGCGATCAAATATATCCAGCGCGTACAGGAGTTGATCGAAACCCCGATCGCGCTCGTGTCGACGAGCCCCGAGCGCGAGGACACGATCCTGATTCGCGATCCGTTCAGCGATTGAGGCCCGCCGCCGCAACGTCGCGGATCGCCGCGACGAAGCCCGCCGGGTCATTCTCCTGCACAAAATGTCCACCTCTCAGCGTGCGGTGCGCCATGCCGCGCGCGCCGGGCACGCGGTTCGTGAACAGCGCATCGCCGCCGCGCGTGATCGGGTCGCCGTCGGTGAAGCAACAGAGGAAGGGCTTGTCGAACGCCTCGAGCGCAGCCCAGGCGCGCTTCTGGTCGGGCACCGCGACATTGTCACCCAGCGGGACGAAGGACGGAAACACCCGCGCCGCAACCTTGGAGGCCCGCGTCGGGAAGGGCGCGTCATAGGCGGCGATTTCGCCCGGTGTCAGTTGCCGTTTCGCCCCGGCATTGACGATCCGCCCGATCGGAAAGACCGGGCTGTAACGGGAAAAGGCGCGCCAGATCGCAAAGGCGCGCGGCGCCGGCTGCCCCTCAGGCAGTCCGCCGTTCGACAGCGCCACCCCGGCAAAGCGTTCGGGCATCTCGGCAACCAGACGCAGCCCGATAAGCGAACCCCAATCCTGGCAGGCAAGGATCATGTTTCTGAGATCGAGTGCCTCGATCCACTGGCGCATCCATGCGACCTGCGCAGCATAGCTATAGGCCCGGCTTTCGATCGGCTTGTCCGAGCGGCCGAAACCGATGAGATCGGGTGCGACGGCCCGAAAACCCGACGCGACCGTGGGGCCGATCATCTTGCGATAGAGATAGGCCCATGTCGGTTCGCCATGCAACAAGAGCACCGGCTGCGCCTCCGACGCTCCCTCATCGACATAATGAACTCGAAGACCCTCTGCGACTTCGACATATTTCGGCGCATAAGGCCAGTCCGGCAGTTTCGTAAAACGGTCGTCCGGCGTGCGATAGACGCGCATGAATCCCCCCAAGGCTCCCCTCCGAGAGCTTAGGACACTTTCGTTTCGGTGCAAGCCGTGGCACCTAGCGGCATGGCCCGGAACATTCTCGTCTTCTATGGCAGCTATCGCCGCGACCGGCAGGGTATCAAGCTCGCGCGCTGGCTCGTCGATGCGATTACCGCGCGCGGCGACCACGCCGAGCTAATCGATGCCAAGGCGGTAAATCTCCCGATGCTCGACCGCATGTATAAGGAATATCCAAAGGGCGAGGCACCCGCGGCGATGGACAAACTCGCGGCCAATATCCGCGCCGCCGACGGCTTTCTGTTCGTCACCGGCGAATATAATTGGGGACCGCAGCCGGGGCTCAAGAATCTCACCGACCATTTTCTCGAGGAATGGTTCTGGCGCCCCGCGGCGATCGCCTGCTACTCGGCGGGATCCTTCGCCGGGGTGCGTTCGATGATGGGATGGCGCGACATATTGGGCGAAATGGGCATGGCGGTGATTTCGTCGATCCTGCCCGTCGCACGCATCGGCAAGACCTTCGACGCCGAGGGCCGGCCCGCGGGCGACGAGGGCAAGCAGCTCGAACGGCTGTTTCCGCGCTTCGCCGACGACCTCAATTGGTGGATCGACGCCGCGAGAGCGCAACGCGCCAAGGTTGCCCCGCCCTATTAACCCGATTTGAGTTCAGCGTTGAGCCGGAGGCTGGCGCGCCAGAAGAAGAAGGCGGGGATGAGACCCAGCCACGCCGCGCCATAAAGGACGTAGCGCACGCTTTCCTGTCCGTAGGTCGGCGCCAGCGCATCCGAAAGGACGCCGAACAGGAACGGCCCGAAACCCAGCCCGATCAGATTCTGGCCGAACAGCATGATCGATGCCGCGACCGCGCGCGCCTGGGGGCGCACCAGTCCCTGCACACAGGCATAGGCGGGTCCGTAATAAGCCGAGTTGAGGATCGTCGGCACGATCAGCAGCGCGACCGCGATCACCCAATTGTCCATATAATAGCCGAGGAACAGCACCGGCGCCGCAAGCGCCATGCCATAGGCGGGCAGGGTCAATATATGTTTCTTGTCGCGCGGTCCGAACCTGTCGGCTGCCTTGCCGCCAAGCCAGGTGCCGAACACGCCCGCCAGCCCCAGCACGACCGCCATCGACAGCCCCGCCTCGGTCGTCGACAGCCCGTGGCTGCGGATGAAGAAGCTGATCGTCCAAAGCGCCTTGCCGTAACCGAGGAAAGCGACGACCGACGAAGCGATCAATATATAGACGAACGCGCGTGAGGCGAAGATTTCGCGCATCGCCTCGCCGGTCGAAAGCCGCGCCGCGGGCGCGCCATCGGCCACGGTTTCGGCGGGACGACTGTGCCGCGGCTCGCGCATCGCGAACAGCACGACCAGCGCGAGCAGCAATCCCGGCGCACCGACGAGCATCAGCGCGATGCGCCAGCCATAAAGATCGTTGACGATCCCGCCGATGATCAGTCCGAGCAGCGAGCCGATCGGCACGCCAAGCCCATAGAAAGCGATCGCCGACGAGCGTTTTTCGGGCGCGACGCTGTCCGAGATCAACGAATGCGCCGAAGGCGTGCACCCCGCCTCGCCCACGCCGACACCGATGCGCGCCAAGAGCAGCTGCACGAAATTCTGCGCGAGCCCGCACACTGCGGTCATCGCCGACCAGATCGCCAGCGCGAGCGCGATCAGCCGCACGCGGTTCGTCCCCTCCTTGTCGGCATAGCGCGCGATCGGGATGCCGAGCAGCGCATAGAAAACCGCGAATGCGGGGCCGGCGAGCAGGCCGAGCTGGGTGTCCGAAAGCCCGAGATCGGCCTTGATCGGCTCGGCGAGGATGTTGACGATCTGCCGATCGAGGAAGTTGAAAATATAGACGATCAGCAGAATCCACAGCATCGTCCGCGTCTGCGCGGAAACACCGGCGGCTGGTGCGGCAAGGCCCTGCGACAAGGCGGCTTTATCGGTCATTCCTGTCTCCCGCCGCCAAGGGAGCAGACCAAAGGGAGCGGTGTCAACGCCGTTCGAGCGCGCCTAAAATGCGCGCAGGCAATTGCCGCTACGGCCACCGCCGCGCAGGTCGGGCAAAAAAAATCGGACGGACCGGGCTCAACCCCGGTCGCGGCGGCGCTTCCAGCCCATTTCCTCGAACTCGAGCAACTCCATCGGCACATGGATCGCGCGCACCGCCAGCCGGACCTCGATGAGGAAGAGGATCAGCGAGACCAGCAAAAGCAGCATCGCGACCGCAAAGGCCCATGACGCCGCGACGCCGAGGTTGATACCGGTAAAGGCCTGGGTGAACAGCAACGCGACGAGCAGGCAGACGACGATCCCGCACGCCACGGCGGAGAGGATTGAATTGTTGATGATCCCCATCCGCCGGTCGGCGATGCGCAGTTCGGCAACGATGCGCTCATGCTCGAGGCCCTCGGTCTCGGCCCAGCGCTCCATCAGGTTGCGCGAGCGGTCGACGACGCGCGCCAGCCGCCCCGCAATGACGTTGAGCAGGCTACCGGTCGCGACCAGCAGGAACACCGGTGTGACCGACAGCTGGATCGTCTGCGCAATCGCGCCGGCGTCGAGGTCCATCATCCTCCAGCGGCGACCGAGGGCGTGTTGACGCCGTGCATCTGGAGAAACTTGCGAATGTTGCGCGCGGCCTGCCGGATGCGCTGCTCGTTCTCGACCATCGCGATGCGGACATAGCCTTCACCGTCCTCGCCATAGCCGACGCCGGGTGCGACCGCGACCTTGGCGTGAGTCAGCAATTGCTTCGAGAATTCAAGACTGCCCATCTCCCTGAGCGCGGGCGGCAGCGGTGCCCAGGCGAACATCGACGCCGGCGGGCTCGGAATATCCCAGCCGGCGCGCGCGAAGCTTTCGACCATCACGTCGCGGCGCTTCTGATAAAGTTCGCGGTTCTTCGCGACGATGTCCTGCGGCCCGTTCAATGCCGCGCACGCCGCGGCCTGGATCGGCGTGAAGGCGCCGTAATCGAGGTAGGATTTGACGCGCGTCATTGCCGCGATCAGCCTTTTGTTGCCGACCGCAAAACCCATGCGCCAGCCCGCCATCGAATAGGTCTTCGACATCGAGGTGAATTCGATCGCGACATCCTTCGCGCCCGGCACCTGCAGGATCGAGGGGGTCGGATTGCCGTCGTAGTAGAGCTCCGAATAGGCAAGGTCCGACAGCACCCAGACCTTGTTCTCCTTCGCCCAGGCGACGAGCCGCTCGTAGAAGGCGAGGTCGACGGCTTCAGCGGTCGGGTTCGACGGGTAATTGACGACGAGGATCGACGGGCGAGGCACGGTGAAGGCCATCGCGCGGTCGAGCGCGCGCCAGTAATTCTCGTCGGGCGTCGTCGGGACGCTGCGGATCGTCGCTCCCGCGATGATAAAGCCGAAGGTGTGGATCGGATAGCTCGGGTTCGGCGCGAGCACGACGTCGCCGGGGCCGGTTATGGCCGTCGCGAGGCTCGCGAGCCCCTCCTTCGATCCCATCGTCACGACGACCTCGGTCTCCGGATCGAGTTCGACGTTGAAACGGCGGCCGTAATAATTGGCCTGCGCGCGGCGGAGGCCCGGGATGCCCTTCGACTGCGAATAACCGTGCGCGTCGGGTTTCATCGCCACTTCGCAGAGCTTCTCGATCACATGCGCGGGCGGCGGCAGGTCGGGGTTACCCATTCCAAGGTCGATGATGTCCTCTCCCGCGGCGCGGGCGGCCGCACGCATCGCATTGACTTCGGCGATGACGTAGGGCGGCAGGCGCTTGATGCGATAGAATTCATCTTCGGACATGGGAAACTAGAACAACTCCTTTGCGT
>NZ_JAEMQX010000066.1 GCF_016463645.1 Sphingopyxis sp.
CCCTTGATGTCGAGCGGTCCCTGCGGCGGCTTGTGCGCGGCGATCTTGTCGCGCATCCCGGCGGCGTCGGCCGCGAGCCTGGCCGGGTCGCGCGGGGTCGCCAGCAGATCGTCGATAATGCGCTGCACCTCGGCCTTCGCGGCATCGGACCCGTAAACCGGGCGCGAGCGGAGCAGCGCCATATGCTCCCACGTCCACGCCTCCTCGCGCTGATAACGCTCGAAACTGTCGACCGTCACGACGAGCGGCCCCTGCGCCCCCTGCGGCCGAAGCCGCGTGTCGACGTCATATAGCTTGCCCGCCGCGGTCGGCACCGACATCGCCGCGGTCACGCGCTGCGCCAGCCGGTTGTAATAGGTCGTCGCGCCGAGCGGGCGCGGCCCGTCGGATTCGGCGAGATGATCGCCGGTGAAAAGATAGATGAGATCGAGGTCCGACGCGTGGGTCAGCGCCCGCCCGCCGAGCCGCCCGAGCGCGAGCACGACGAGCTCGCTGTCGGCGATCCGGCCGTGCGCCTGCACGAACTCGGCCACCGTGGCGTCGGCGAGCCGTTGCAGCGCGGCTTCGGCGAGCTCGGAATAGCCGCAGGCGATCGTCAACGGATCGTTCGCGCCGGCAATCAGCTGGACGCCATAGGCAAAACGCCGTTCGCCGACGCGGTCGCGCACGCGGTCGAGCAGGCGTTCATAATCGAGACCCGCAAGTCCGGTCTTCCATTCGGCGAGCAGTTCGGCCTTGGCGGCCGGCGCCTCGAACGCGCGCTTGTCGATCAGCCCCTCGATGAGTTCGACGCGCGCGCCGAGTGCATCGGCCAGCGTCGGCGCGAGCGAAAGCGTGCGCGTGGCGATCTTCGCGAGTTCGGGCTGCGCGGCGAGCAGGTGGAAGAAATTGATCGCACTCGGCAGGCCGCCGACGAGCTTGTCGAAGCGCAGGAGCGTCGCGTCGGGATCCGGCGACGCGCCGAGCGCACGCACCAGTTCGGGCAACACCGTTTCGAGCGCGCCCTGCGCCGCGGGGC
This sequence comes from Sphingopyxis sp., assembly GCF_016463645.1. Classification (GTDB taxonomy): domain Bacteria; phylum Pseudomonadota; class Alphaproteobacteria; order Sphingomonadales; family Sphingomonadaceae; genus Sphingopyxis. The sequence continues at coordinate 1,019 of NZ_JAEMQX010000066.1, forward strand.
TGCGCAGCGCGCGCTGTTTGCCGCCGCGCCATTCGGCGATCGTGCGCAGCGCCGCGTCGGGCGGATCGAAGCCCGCCGCCATCAACTGCCCTGCCAGCCCTCCCTCGTCGCGGGGCAGGCCGGTTGTGACCGCGCGTTCGGCGACGAGCCGGTCGTAGCAACTGCCGACGTCGGTTACGACGGGCTCCAGCATCGCCAGCAGCGCGGCACCGTCCGCCGCGCCATCGAGCCGCGCGACGCAGTCGAGCGCCGACGCCTGCGTCGGCAGGCTGTGCGTCTGCTGATCCTCGATCATCTGGAGCCGATGCTCGATCCGGCGAAGCGTCGCATAATGGCCCGACAGCCGATCGGCGATATCGGGCTCGATCCGCCCCGCCCTTGCCAGCGCCCCGAGCGCATCGACGGTCGCCGGGACGCGCAGCGACGGATCGCGCCCGCCGTAGATGAGCTGGTGGACCTGCGCGAAAAACTCGATTTCGCGGATGCCGCCGCGCCCGCGCTTCAGGTCGAAGCCCGGGCCGAACGCCTGCCCCTGCGCGAAATGGTCGCGGATGCGGTCGCTCATCGCGCCGATTTCCTTGAGCTGGCGGAAATCGAGGCTGCGGCGCCAGATGAAGGGCTGGATCGCGGCGAGGAAATTTTCGCCCAGCATCCGGTCGCCCGCCGAGGCGCGGCTGCGGATGAACGCCGCCTGCTCCCATGCGAGCGCCTCGGACTCATAATAGGATATCGCCGCACTTTCGGGCAGCACGATCGGTGTGACTTCGGGGTGCGGGCGGAGCCGGAGGTCGACGCGCAGCACATGGCCGTCACCGGTGCGTGCCGACAAGATCTCGACCATCCGCCGCGCGATCCGCACGGCGGCTTCGTCGGGGTCGTCGCGTGAACGTCGCGGCAGCGTTTCGGGATCGAAGATCAGGATCGGGTCGATATCCGACGAATAGTTGAGTTCGTGACTGCCGAGCTTTCCGAGCGCGATCACCGAAAGGCCGCGCGGCTCCTCGCCCGGCACGCGCTCGGCGAAGGCCGCGGCGAGCGCCGCGTCGCAGGCCCGGTCGGCAAAGTCCGACAGCAGCCGTGTCGTGGTCCTGACATCATGCTCGCCCGACAGATCGCCCAGCGCGAGCAGAAGCGCCATCCGGCCGCGCCATTGGCGCAGCGCCCGCATGATATCGTCGCCCGCCGACGGCGCCGCGACGGTTGCCAGCGCCGCATCGGTGCCCTCGTTCAGATAGCGCGCCGTATCGTCGGGATTGAGCTCGGCGAGCCGCGCGAGAAAGGGCGCGTGCGCCAAGAGCCGGTCAAGCGCCGACTGGCGCGCGGAAACATCGGTTGCGATCATCGACCGCTGCTATCGCCCGCCACCCTTGCGGTATCAACCCCGTCGTTGCGGTCGCGGCGACGGGGGGTGACGGATCAGGCCGGAACCGTGCTTTCGTCGAAGAACAGCACCTGCGAGATCGCCGCACGCAGCGTAGCGGGCTGATAGGGTTTGGTGAGCAGGAACGCCGGCTCGGGCCGGTCGCCGGTGAGCAGCCGTTCGGGAAATGCGGTGATGAAAATCACCGGCACCTTGAGGTCGGTCAGGATTTCCTGCACCGCCTCGATCCCCGAGCTGTTGTCGGCGAGCTGGATGTCGGCGAGCACGAGGCCCGGTTGGTGTTTCTGCGCCTCGTCGACCGCCTCGCGGTGCGTCGTCGCGACGCCGACGACGTCGTGGCCGAGTTCGCGCACGATCATCTCGATATCCATCGCGATGATCGGCTCGTCCTCTATGATCAGGATGCGCGCGCGTGTCTGGCGATCGATCTCGTCGGTCGCGTCGGCGATCAGGCCGCGCACCGCTTCGGCATCGCGGCCGATGATGCGCCCGGTATCGTCGACGCTGAACCCCTCGACCGCGGTGAGCAGCAACGCCTGCCGTGCGAGCGACGGAATCCGGCGCAGCCGGGCATCGGCAATCGCGATATCGGTCAACGCGCCGTCGTCGTTCGCTGCGGCCTGCTCGGACATCAGGCCGAAATTGTCGTGCACCAGCCGGTAAAGCTGGACGCGCAGATCGGCGCCCGTATCGACCGCGCCGGGGTTCGCGACTAATGTCTCCAGCAGCCGCGCGACGAGCGCGTCACCGCTCTGCTGACTTCCGGAAATGGATCGGCCATAACGCCGCAGATAGGGAAGATGCGGCGCAACCGACTGACCCAATGACATAATTCACCTCCTGATAGCCGCAAATATCTTTGGCGGACGCGTCCGGAAAAGGGACATCGTCCGCGCCCTCCCCGCCACCATCCGATATATTTCAACATTTGGGAACGATTTACCGCCAAAATAGTTTCATGGCGAAGGAACAAACGCGCCATTGCGCTTTGGTGTATGCGCGGTTAGCAAAAGGCCCCATGTCCAGCGGATGCTTCGATAATGTCGTCTAAAACCGGTGCGCCGCGTGGCGCGACCTCCGGCAAGGACGCCGATAAAAAACCCTCCGCGAAGGGACAGGACGTCAACGGCGCCCTGCGCCGCGCCTATGAATCGACCGTGGACGAGACGATTCCCCAATCCCTGCTGGATTTGCTGAGCAAACTCGACTGAGTTTCAGCGCCGGTAACGTGCGTCGAAATCGCTCCGGAACGCAGCAAAGCGCCCTGCGCCGATGGCATCGCGCATTCCCTGCATCAGATCCTGATAGAAATGCAGATTATGCTGCGTCATCAGCATCGCGCCGAGCATCTCGCCCGAGCGGACGAGGTGATGCAAATAGGCGCGCGACCAGGTCGTGCACACGGGGCAGTGGCAATCGCCGTCGAGCGGCGCCTGATCCTCGGCGAATTTCGCGTTGCGGATGTTGATCGGCCCGTCCCGGGTAAAAGCCTGCCCGTTGCGCCCCGACCGCGTCGGAAGCACGCAGTCGAACATGTCGACACCCCGCGCGACCGCACCGACCAGATCGTCGGGTTTGCCCACCCCCATCAGATAGCGCGGCTTGTCGGCGGGTAGCTGGCCCGGCGCATAGTCGAGCACGCCGAACATCGCCTCCTGCCCCTCGCCGACCGCCAGCCCGCCGATCGCATAGCCGTCGAAGCCGATATCGGTCAGCGCCGCCGCCGAACGCGCGCGCAATTTCTCGTCGAGCGAGCCCTGCTGGATGCCGAACAATGCCGATCGCGCCGCATGTTCCCTGCCCGCGTCGAAGCCGGCGCGGCTGCGCGCCGCCCAGCGCATCGAGCGCTCCATGCTCGCCTCGGCGCGCTTCGCATCGACGCCGTTCGGCGGGCATTCGTCGAACGCCATCACGATGTCGCTCCCCAGCAGACGCTGAATTTCCATCGAGCGTTCGGGGGTCAGCATGTGACGCGAGCCGTCGAGATGGCTCTGGAACGACACGCCCTCTTCGCTTTGCTTGGTGAGCGCCGACAGGCTCATCACCTGATAGCCGCCGCTGTCGGTCAGGATCGGCCGGTCCCAGCTCATGAACTTGTGCAGCCCGCCGAGCCGCGCCATGCGCTCGGCGCCAGGGCGCAGCATCAGATGATAGGTGTTGCCGAGGATGATGTCCGCGCCGGTCGCGCGCACTTCGGCGGGTCGCATCGCCTTCACCGTCGCGGCAGTGCCGACGGGCATGAAGGCGGGGGTACGGATTTCGCCGCGCTGCATGCGGATCGTGCCGGTGCGCGCCGCGCCGTCGGTGGCAACAATGGAGAAGGCGAATCTGTCGGTCATGGCGCGCGCCTATGGCGGGACGCGCGTCAAAAGTCGAGCGCGCGGCCTAGGCGCGCGCCTCCTCGCTCGACGGTTCCTCCTCGGCCGCCTTGGCCTTTTCCTTCGGCTTTTCCTTCTCGAATATCTTGATCAGCTCGCGCTTCCTTGCATCCGACAGGCCCTTTTCGGCTTGAGGGAACATTTCTTCCTCCTCTTCGTCGATATGATGAAGGTAGCGCTCCTTCATCGTCCGGAAGCGGGTCAGCCAGCCGGTCGATGAAAAGTCCATTTCATAGAGCTCGGTCAGGAAATCCTCGATCTCCTTATGCTCGGCGACGCTGTGCTGCGCCTCGTCGCGGAGATCGGGGCTGGCGAGCATCGTCGCATAGAGCGACATTTCCTCGGACGCGGCATGCGCGGTCACCTCGACGCGGAACGCTTCGAACAGATAGCGGCGCTCATCGCTGTCGCCGTGCGTCGCGTCGATCCGGTCAAGCAGTTCGCGGTGCCGGTCATGATCGGCCTTCAGCCGAGCGAAGATACTGGTCTGGTTCATTGTCTTCTCCGTCGTTTGGCGGTCGAAGACAAAACGGATCAGGGCAAGCCGGGTTCCGGCGCCAGCCGCCTTCCGGTCAGTCGTCGTCGTGAAGGACGGCAGCGCGCCCGCCCGCCCGCTGCAGGAATTGATCGCCGGCGGCGCATTGCCGCCCCCGCCACTTTCGCTTATCCTGCCTCATTAACCTTCCGTCGAAGCCAGATGTTAATATTGGCCTCGCGATGGGTGCCCGCATGCCGATGACCGTATATCTCAACAACAGCCCGCGATCGGCGGGCAAGGGGCGCGCATCGCGCCGGCAATTGCGACTTCCGCTCCACGGATCGAAAGCCACCGGGGCCGAGATCGAAGCGCTGGTCCACAATATTTCGGCCACCGGCATGCTCGTCGAGAGTCGAACCCCGCTCGAAATCGGCGAGGTGATCGAGGTCAATCTGCCGCACAGTGGCAAGACCGCGACCAGGGTGATCTGGACCAGCGGCACCCTGGCGGGATGCCAGTTCGAAATGCCGATTTCATCCGCGACGCTGAGCGCGGCGCAGTTGCGCAGTGTGGTCGGACCGGACGCGCACACGAACGAGGACTCGCCCGCGCCGGTCACGGAAAGCTTCGGCGTTCGCCTGCAACGGCTGCGCACCGCCCGCGAACTGACGCAGGGTCAGCTCGCCGTCCAGCTGGGGGTCAGCGAACCCTCGATCTCGGCGTGGGAGCTCGACAAGGCGCGGCCCAAAGCCGGCCGGATGGAGGCGCTTTCCATCGCGCTCGGCGTCGAAATCTCGGAACTGCTCGGCTTCGACGGCACCGAAAATCTGAACGAGCTGGTCGAGAGAGCCAAGGCGCAGATCGCCCGTGCGGCGGGGGTCGATCCGGCGAAGATCAAGTTCACCATCGAGATATGATCGCGCGCGCCCGCGCGATGAGGATCGGCAAACCCCGAAGAATCCGGGACATTTTCCTGCCCGTATCAAGCATTCCTTAACTCGCATGTCATAGAAAAGCTCAGGCAGAAGAGGGTGACACACGATGAAGAAGGTCCGGCTCCCTGGCGCGATCGCACTCGTTTCGGTGGCGTTCGCCAGCAACGCGGCGATGGCGGCTGAAAGCGGCAAGGGCGCGTTCGACGTTCGCGTGACCGTGCCCGAATATTGCGAGATCAACGCATCGACCCTGCTGACCTCCGAAGGCAATGGCTTCGCCAGCGGATCGGTCTTCGAAAGCTGCAACACGCAGGAAGGCTTTCAGGTCATCGCCTCGCATCGCCAGCTCGAGGCGAACGAAGCCGTCGCGTTCAACTACGCCGGGGAATCGACCTATCTGCGCGAAGACGGCTGGAGCCAGGTCGCCAACCGGACCGGCGCGAAGTTCGGCATGCGCCCGATCAGCGTGCGCTACAGCGCGCTGACCGCGCCGCTGGCGATCAACCTCACCATCACCACCATCTGAAAATCGCGACGTTCGCGGTCGTCCCTCTCCGGCCCGCTTCCCGCTCGCAACGCGGGCCGCCTTACATCGGGGTAACGGTCACCGTGACGCGGTCGCGATAATTGCCCGCATGCATCGTGGGATCGGGGTCGATCATGACCGACACGGGGTGCACGTTGCCGGTCGAACCCGTATGGCTCGCAACCTGAATCCGGTCGCCGCCGCCCTTCAGGTTCATCGGCCGGCCCGACACCGTCATGCGATAGGGAATGAGTTCCGGGCCATCGACCCGGCGCAGCGCGCCCGCATTCTGCGATTCCAGGTCCATCTGGTAGCCTGCGGTGCTGAGAACGCGGATGGCAAAGGGCGGCGATGTCGATACGGCGCTCGGCGACAGCATGCCCATTTCGACGCTTGCCGACCCGCGCGCGCCGGCGCCGGCGAAGCGGATCCGCGCCGCCGCGGGAATGGTCAGGCTGAGCTGCGTCCGCTGGGTCGCCATTTGCCCCTGCCCGGCCCGGTCGGACAGGAAGAATTCCAGCGCCTGATCGTAGCTTCCCGATTCGAAGCCCCAGCCCAGTTTCATCCGGACATCATAGGGGATCGAGGTTTCGCCGCCGGTCGGGATGACGATGTCGACCGCCGAGCGTTCGCTCGTGCGCGCGGCGTCGGTGCTGTTGACCGCCACGCCGCCGTTCGGACCGAACAGCTCATAGTTCGGGAAATCGACATCGGACGCCGCAATGTCGCGGCCTACGGCGAGGCGCAATTCGCACACCGTGTCGCCGTCGTTGCGCAGGCGGACATAGAAGCGCTCGTTCAGCCGGCCGTCGTCGAAGCTGCCCGACGGCGTCAGCGTGACCGAATTGCCACCCGCCACGAAGCTCGGCACGCATTCCGCCTGCGCGGCGGTGGCAAGACTCGCCGCGATCAGGGCGACAGGCGTTCCAACAATTGCGCGCATCATCCTCACTCCTGTCATTTCGTCGCCGACGACGTGATCACGATCTCGCCGAGCTGATACAGCGGCTGGCTGTCCGCGGGCACCTTGATCTCATAGCCCCCCGCAGGATCGGTCAGACGCACCTGATAGGTCTTGCCCGGCCGCAGCCCCATGATAGCAAAACGACCTACCGAATTGGTAAAGAAGGGCTGGCGTTCGAACTGGTCGTCGTCGGTCGACGAAATCGACCCCGCGAGCAGCGATGCCGGCGCGCCGTCGACCTGCAGGACGCCGTAGGCGGTCACGTTGGCGTCGCTGCCGACGGTGATATTGTAACCGCTGCGATACGGCGGTTCGACGGTGTCGATCCCGGTTCCGATATCATAGCCGACGGGACCGTTGATCAGATCGTAGATCACATTCTGCCTCGTATAGGATTGCAGGCGCGAACCGAGCGCCGGGCCGAGAGTTCCGCTGAGGGCATCGAAGCGCTTGTCCTGAATCGACCGGCCGAGAACGACCTGCCCCTCTTCGGCACTTTCATGCGGCTTGGCGATGACGAAACTGTCGTTGATCGGGCGCCCGATCGCGACATCGCCGCCGGCAAGGGCGAACGACGTGCCGACCTGGAGCCGCGCCTGCTGGCGTTCGTCGATCTGGCCAAAGCCCGGACCGCCGGTGGTGACCGAGCCGCGCGCATAGAAGCGATTGCCGACATAGTTGGCGATCGCATCGATCGTGGCGTCATTCTTCGAACGACGAATGCCGACGTCATAACCGAATGCGCCGACCCGATCCTCGAAACTGCGCGTCACGAAGGCGCGCGCGGTTTCGCGACGGCTGTTGTAATTCGCCTCGGCGCGCGTGCGGCGGCCGAGCGGCACGGTGAGGCCGAGCCGGACGCCGAAGCGATCCTCGTTCAGGCCCTTGCCATATTCGACACCCGCGGTGACGCGAAATTTTTCGGTGCGATGGATGACGTCGGCATATACGGTGTGCGTGCTGTTGAAGCCCGGCCGGTGGAACCAGTTGGCGCCTGCGACGAGCGTCGTGCGTTCACCGAGGCTTTGCGAGTAATTGGCGGTGACGTTCAACGTTTCGAAACGGTCGCCCGCGATCGCGTCGGTCAGCGTCTGGAAGCCATCGCTGCGATAATCGGCGCTGATCGAGAATTGCCGGCCGCGTGTCCCCGTCCCGAGCTGCAGGCTGTAGGCCCCGCGCAGCGAATAGCCGAAGTCGTCGCCGGTGCTGATCGCGCCCGAAAATTCGATGCGACCGGGAATATTCTTCGGCGACACAATGGCCTCGGCGCCCGCGACCTGCACATCTTCCGACAGTTGCAGCGCGCCGCCGAGCAGCAGGCGGTTGGTCATGCCGCGGCGGTAAAAACCCGAAAAGGCCGGCAGTCCGCCATATTTGGGCGACGCCTCGAACGCCTTCGCGACGAAGCCGACGCCGGCGCTATATTCCTCCTCGCCCGAGCCCAGATCGACGGGGTCGAAGAATGGGTCGAAAGAGGCGAGCTGGCGCCGCCCGGTCACGTCGGTGACGAACAGCTGCGCGTTGCGGCCGCCATATTGGGCGGTCAGTTGCGACAGGTCATAGGGACCGGCAGCGAGTTGCAGCGTCTGCACCTGCTGGCCGTCGACCATCACCTCGACCGTTGCATCGCGGTCGAGCAAAATCTGCTGACTGCCGAGCTGGGTGACGGGACCGACGCCCGAAAAGACGCGGCGGCCCTTTTCGATCGCGACGCCGCCGAGCAGCGCGCCCGAGATGACGGGGATACCCGACAGTTGCAGGTCGCCCACGCTCCAGCGGCGAAGCTTTTCCACCTCGTCATAGACCGCGCGCGCCGACCGGCGATAAAAGCCGGTCCCGCCGCCGGTTATCGTCTTGTCATAGCCGCCGTCGAACTCGACCACGACGCCCTTGAAGCGCGCCGCACCGAAGACGAGAACGCCCGGATCCTCGAAGGTCTCGAAATCTTCGAGACGGAAATCGCCGACGAGATTCAGATAGGCGCTGAAATCTTCGGGCTGCCGCGTCACCGGCACACGGCTCTCGGTGATCACGGGGCCCAGCGTCTGCACCGCGACCAGATTGGCGTCGATCCGTTCGACCGACACCTCGAGCAGCGACGGGTTGTAGCGCAGGAAGATGCCTGCCGCTTCGAGCTCTTCGCCGGTGAGGAAAGTCGATGCGGCAAAGTTCGTCGCGAGCGATTCGGCGGCCGCGGGCGTCAGATAGGGCGTCAGCCGTTCAAGAAGCGATGCACGTTCGAAACGGATCCGGCCATCGGGAGTCACCTCGGCGATGATATCGCCGCTCAACTGGCCGTTGCGGACGAGCGGCAACTGCAGCTGCGTCCAGCGCGGCGCGGGCGCGGCAGCGGGCGAAGGCGGCCCCTGATCCTGCATCGCAGCATAGGCGTGGGGCGACTGAAGCGCCACCAACGCCAATGTGACGCGTGAACAATAGCGTATCAACTCAACCCCCCGAACTTTCCCCGTACCGCTTTCGCTTATCCCCCGAGCGTGATGCTGACGCCCTCCTCGCGCAGCGGCTCTTCGATCGGTACGAAGAAAATTCGCGCCCCCCCGGGCGGAACAAGGCCGAAGCCGATCGCGTCGCTCATCCGGCTCGGCGTACGCGATTCGGAAAAGGGCTTACCGTCTTCGCGCGTGGCGTTGATCGTCCAGCCGGTGCGACCCGCGGCGAAATAGCGCGTACCGCGATTTTCGATGCGGACTTCGACCCCGCGTTCGGTGACCGTCCTGGGCTTCTGTTCCTCGACCGGCAGCCGCTCGTCGGGCGGCACGACCGTCTCGCGCACCATCGCCTTCGCGGCGGTGACGACGGGGTCGGGCCTGGTGCCTTCGGGCACGACATTGACCAGTACGTTGAAACGCATCACGACCTGGATGCGCGAAACGGTCGAATCGAGTTCGACCGGGATCTGGCTGACCGCCGCATAATAGACTTCGGATTTGGTCAGCGCCTCGCCCGGCAGATACTGAATGCGGAAGACCTGCTGGGCGTTGGGCGCGATCACGACCTGCGGCGGAAAGACGACGAACCTGTCGTCGGCGGGGGTGAGCGTCAGTTCGCCCGCCTCGTTCACGTCGCCGCGGAACATGCGCAATTCGACCGGCAGGTTGCGGTCTTCGGAATTGGTGACTTCGATCCGCGCCGTCGATCCGCGTCCGGCGGGCGTCATTTCGACCGTCATGGGCGTCACGCGCGCGGCCTCGGCGGTGCCGGCGCCCAGAGCCAAGGTCGCGGCGGCCAGCGCCAGCGTCAAAGATTTGCGAAACAATGTCAGTCCCCCCCGGGCACCTGCGGAATAGCGTCGCGCTTACTGAAAGGGGGAGCCTTAAGCTCCCCCTCTCTCATATGCTTAACGAATCCTGTCAGATCGTCGTCACGGTGACCGTGACGGTGTCCTGATACTCGCCGGCCAGCGGACGGGCGTCGGTGTTTTCGTTCGCACGAACGCGTGCGCGCAGTTCGACCTGGCGATGGATCGCGCCGCGGGTGCTGTTCTGACCGAACGAACCGTTGGCCGAGCTGTGTCCCGGGCTGCCGGCGCCGTTCAGATAGTTCAGCGCGTAGACCGAATAGTTGATCGTGTCCTTGAAGCCGACGTCGTCGCCCGACTGCAGGGTGCGCGTCGTGTTCTTGAGAACGCCGAGGTCGGCGTCGATCAGCATGCGGTTGCTTTCGTTGCAGCTGACCCAGAACTCGTTGGTCTCTTCGTCGGAGGTGTTGTTGATGAACAGCGCGCCCGAACCGGCGGTTGTGTTGATCGAGAGCGTGCCGAGGTCGACATCGCTGATGCCTTCCATGGTGCAGGTTTCGGCGACGTTCGCGTTGATGTCGAACGATTCCGAATCCGAGTCGGCAGCAAAGGCGGGCGTCGCGGCGAGCATGGCGCCGAGCGAAGCGATAAGAAGTTTGTTCATGGAATTAAGATCCTTCTGGCGACCGCATTTTGCGGAATTTTGATATGAAAGCAGGGGAAGAGCCGCGCCCTTCCCCAGGGATCAGGATCAGATCGTCGTGACGGTGACGGTCACGGTGTCCTTGTAGGTGCCGGCCAGCGGACGGGCATCGAGGTTGCCGAGCAGGGTCACGGCAGCGCCCATGTCGATCTTGCGATGGATCGCGCCGCGGCTCTGGTTCTGAGCGATCGGGCCGAGCAGGCTGTTGTACGACGGCTGGATGAAGCCGTTGCGGTAGTTCAGGGCAGCGACCGAATAGTTGATCGTGTCCTTGAAGCCGGCGTCGTCGCCCGACTGCAGGGTGCGGGTCTGGTTCTTGAGCTTGCCGAGCGTCGGAACAATCGACATGCGGTTGCTTTCGTTGCAGCTCAGCCAGAATTCACCGGCGTTGTCGGCCGATGCACCGTTCAGGAACAGCGCGGTGTTGCCGGCGTTGGTGTTGATCGACAGCGTACCGAGTTCGATGTCGTTGATGCCTTCCATCGTGCAGGTTTCAGCGACGGTCGCGTTGATGTCGAACGATTCCGAATCCGAGTCCGCGGCGAAGGCAGGCGTCGAAAGCATGGCCGAAAGGACGGCCACGGCAAAAAGCTTCTTCATGTAAAATTCCCCTCATTCAGACTGGTCGTGTCATCAAAGCGGGCAGCACCGGCGACGGCGCCTTTTCCCGCTTCCCCAACCACCGAGGAGACCATTCCAGTCTGCGACTCGTCCTCAGCGGTTAACAATTGATTAAACCACCGACCCGCAGGCGCAACCGTTTATGAATGGTTAAGACATTAAAGATGCGTGTAAAAACGCGATTCCTGGTCCAGCCGCCCACGTCCTGAACTGAATTTTAAATTAATTTCATCAACCGAGCGCTGCTCGTCAGCGCGATAAATGCACGTAATTATGCAAGCTTAGCTCGATACGCGCTTTACATGGCCGCGCGATTTCCATCGGCCGGTGTCGCCCGGGCTCGCGCATTCCCGAAATGGCCGGTTTACCCCGACTGTATCGAAATCGAACAGTGGGAACGGGCTTCGTTATCGTCCGGCCGGGCACCATGAAGCGAAAGAAATAGTTTTTTATAACATATGTTTATATGGAATCCCGGGTCGGACGACATCCTGCGGCCGCGCTGCGATTTCCGGCCCGACCGGCCACCGCGAACGTGTGAAAGACAGATATATCCTTACCGAGGCGACCGAGGTTTCCGCACGATTCGTCCGGCTGCGAAGCCCGCATACAAAATAAACTTAATTGAACCCTGCCGTCCGAAGTGCCTGCGGCCGTGCTTAACGGGCCGCCCGCAAACGCGCCGGATGCGTCGCCGTGCGAACGCGCTTGCCCCCCGCTGCGCCACCCCGACGGGCGGTCCGGTGATGAGGAAAGGATTGGTGCGAACGGTTGGACAGGTCGCGAAGGCCGTGGGGATTGCATCGGGAGGCCGATCATGGTGATGCGGTCGGCCCGCCGAGGGCGGATCGTGCCGGTGCCGATGGCTATCGCCGCGGCGATGGCGGCGGTCTACGCCGCCCGGCCGCCCTGGCGCGGCAACAGCAGGCTCGCATCGCCATAGCTGTAGAAGCGATACCCGCTCTCGATAGCGTGGGCGTATGCGGCCTGCATCACGTCCAGTCCCATCAGCGCGCTGACCAGCATGAACAGGGTCGATCGCGGCAGGTGGAAGTTGGTCATCAACCCGTCGATTGCCTTGAAACGGTAGCCGGGGGTGATGAAAATCGCCGTGTCGCCCGCAAAGGGTGCGATGATACCGTCATCCCGCGCCGCGCTTTCGAGCAGGCGCAGGCTGGTCGTGCCTACCGCAATGATACGGCCGCCGGCCGCGCGCGCCGCGTTGAGCCGCGCGGCGGTATCAGCGTCGATCCGGCCCCATTCGGCGTGCATGACATGGTCTTCGGTGTCGTCGGCCTTCACCGGCAGGAAGGTGCCCGCGCCGACGTGAAGCGTCAGCGTCTCGCTCTTGACCCCTGCGGCGGCGAGCGCGTCGAGCAGCTTCGGCGTGAAGTGCAAAGCCGCGGTCGGCGCTGCGACCGCTCCATCCTCCCGCGCGAATATCGTCTGATAGTCGCTGCGGTCGTCCGCGTCGGTGGCGCGCTTGCCCGCGATATAGGGCGGCAGCGGCATCGTGCCCGCGCGTTCGAGCAGGATTTCGACCGGCTCGTCGCCGGCGAAGGCGAGGATGAAGCTGCCGTCGGCCAGACGCTCCTCGGCGAGCGCCGCGACGCCTTCGCCAAAATCGACCGTTTCGCCAACGCGCAGCCGTTTGGCGTTGCGTATGAATGCCTGCCAGCGGCGCAGGTCGATGCGCTTGTGCAGCGTGGCACCGATCTTCGCGTCGCCGCGCCGTCCTTCGAGCTGCGCCGGAATGACGCGCGTGTCGTTGAACACGAGGCAGTCGCCGGGACGCAGCCAGGAAGGCAGGTCGGATACGCCCGCGTCGACCATCGCGCCGCTGTCGACGACGAGCATCCGCGCCGCGTCGCGCGGCCGCGCGGGGCGGAGCGCGATACGCCCGTTCGGCAGCTCGAAATCGAAGGCGTCGACGCGCATGGGGATTCGCGCGCCTCCCCGGGATTACTGGCGGATCGGAGCGTTGAGCTCGTCAACCGTCACGGTGGGCGCCACGACCGGCGCGGGCACGGTTTCGGTCAGCATCGATGCGGGAGGCATCGGCTTGTTGTCGGCGGCGACCGACACCTGCACCATGCGCGACATCACTTCGGGCGGCTCGCCCTTATGGATCGCGTCGATATATTGCATGCCCGAGATGACGCGGCCGAAGGCGGTGTAGCGGCGGTCGAGCGCGAAACGCGGCTGGAGCATGATAAAGAACTGGCTGTTCGCGCTGTCCTCGCTCTCCGCGCGCGCCATCGACAGCGTGCCGCGCAGGTGCGGCGTCGGGTTGAACTCGGCCTTGAGGTTGGGAAGCTGCGAACCGCCCTGCCCCGTTGCGGTCGGGTCGCCCGTCTGCGCCATGAAGCCGTCGATCACGCGGTGGAACTTGATCCCGTCGTAGAAGCCCGCGCGGGTGAGCTGCTTGATACGCTCGACATGGTTCGGCGCGACATTGGGATAGAGCTGGATCACGACCCTCCCGCCCGTCGAAAGGTCGAGATTGAGCATATATTCGGGATTGTTGATATATTGGTCGGGCGTCATCGCCGGCACCGCGGGGGCTTCGGCAGCCGGCGCGCCGTCGGCCGCCGCAGGCTGCGGCGCCGGAGCGGGCGTTTCGACCGGTGCCGGAGCCGGCGTCTCCACCGGCGGCACCGGCTGGCTTCCTTCGGGATTCGGCGAGGGCGCGGGCGGCACCTCCTGCGCGACGGCCGCCGCCGCAAGACCGAACGCCATCGCCGTCAAAACCAAGGGGCGGAAGGAAGATTTCATACTGGATCGGCCTCTGACAATTAAACAGGATTTGCGCCCCGACTGGCGCGCCCTAGCGGGAAAAAGCTGAACGCTCAATGATCGGTATCAGCGCTCGCCCTGGAGCAGCCCCCGCTCGGCGATACGATTGACGACGGCCTCGCGCACGGCGGGAGTTACGAATTTGCCAATGTCACCGCCGAAGATCGCGATTTCCTTGACCAGTCGCGACGCGATCGGCTGCAATCCGACGTCGGCCATCAGGAAGACCGTCTCGATGCGGTCGTTGAGTTGCTGGTTCATCCCCGCCATCTGATATTCATATTCGAAGTCGGCGACCGCGCGCAGCCCGCGCACGATGACCGTGGCGCCCTCGCGCTCGGCAAAATCCATCAGCAGCGAGTTGAAACCGGTAACGCGAATATCGCCCTCGATCGATGCGACCTCGGCCTTCACCATCGCGATGCGTTCGTCATCGTCGAACATCGGCGACTTGGTGATGTTCGTCGTCACGCCGATGACCAGCCGGTCGACCAGCTTCGCGCCGCGGCGGATGATGTCCATATGGCCGAGCGTGATCGGATCGAATGTGCCCGGATAAACCCCCACCCGCATCAACGGTCCCTTTCCACGACATAGCGCGCGATCGCGCGGAGCAGCGCCGCCTCTTCGCCGAAGCTCGCCAGATGTGCAATCGCCTGTTCGACGAGCAGCCCCGCCTGTTCGCGCGCGCGCTCGAGCCCCATCAGCGTGACGAAGGTCGCCTTGCCCGCGGCGTCGTCCTTGTGCAGCGCCTTGCCCGCGAGCGCCTCGTCCCCCTCGACGTCCAGGATGTCGTCGGCGATCTGGAAGGCGAGCCCGATGTCGCGCGCATAGCCGCGCAAGGGGCGCCGCCCCTCGGCGGGGATGCGCGCGAGGATCGCCCCCGCCTCGACCGAAAAGGCGATCAGGGCCCCGGTCTTGAGCTGCTGGAGCCTTGTCACCGTCGGCAGGTCGAAATTGGATGTCTCGGCGGCGAGGTCCATCATCTGCCCGCCCGCCATGCCCGCGGGCCCCGCCGCGCGAGCGAGTTCGCAGCAGAGCTCGGCGCGCACGAACGGATCGGCGCTCGTCACGGGGTCGCAGAGCCATTCGAACGCGAGGGCATGCAGCGAATCGCCCGCGAGTACCGCGGTCGCCTCGTCGAACGCCTTGTGCACCGTCGGCTTGCCCCGGCGCATATCGTCATCGTCCATGCACGGCAGATCGTCGTGGATCAGCGAATAGACGTGCATCGCCTCGACCGCCGCGCCGACGCGCAGCGTCAGGTCGCGGTCGACATGGAACAGGTCGCCCGCGGCGCGCACGAGCAACGGGCGCAGTCGCTTGCCGCCCGCGACGGCGGCGTGGCGCATCGCTTCATAGAGCGGTCCGCGCGGGTCCGACGGTACCGCGAGCAGCTTGTCGAACAGCCGGTCGATCCCTGTCGCGACCTCGGCTTGCGTCGAAAGGAGCAATTGCGTTCCGCGCGAAACTTCGTTGTCGACGAGCGCCACCGTGGATCAGCTTTCGCCGAAAGGGGTGGTTCCCATGGGCCGCCCGTCGGCGCCGAGGCTGACCTGTTCGATCCGCGCCTGCGCCGCGGCGAGACGCGCTTCGCAATGCAGGCGCAGCGCATGGCCGCGTTCGTAGAGCGCCACCGATTCCTCGAGGCTGACGTCGCCGCTTTCGAGCCGCCGGACGATCGTTTCAAGCTCGCCCATCGCGGCCTCGAACGACAGGGCGGCGATGTCGGCGGGGGCAGCGGGTTCGGGGGTGTCCGTCATCGCCCTGCTTTGGCCCCTTCGCCCCCGTTCGGTCAAGCTTGACGTGGTGATTTTGCCCTATAGCGTCGCGCCATGTTCATCGGTCATTTCGCCCCGGCGCTGATCGCCGCAGCGCGCCCAAGGGCGGCGGGGCTCGGGACGCTTTTCGTCGCGGCGCAGCTCGTCGACATCGGTTTCGCCGCACTGCTGATCCCGGGCGTCGAGGCGATGCGGATCGTCCCCGGCATCACCGCGATGAACCCGATGGACCTTTATCATATGCCCTATACGCACAGCCTGCTCGGCGCGCTGATCTGGGCGACGTTGTTCGGCGCCCTCGTCTGGTTGGCGACAAAACGCAAGGAGGCGGCGACCGGCGCCGCGCTGGTTGTCGTTTCGCACTGGTTCGTCGACCTTCTGGTCCATATTCCCGATCTCACGCTCTACGGCATGCCGCCCAAGCTGGGGCTCGGGCTCTGGAACCATCCGCCGATCGCGATGCCGCTCGAGATCCTGCTGATCGGCGGAGCCTTCGTCTATTATCTGCGCCGCACCGAGGCGCCGAAGGGCAACGGGCGGCTCTGGCTGCTCGCCGGGCTGCTGGCCTTCGCGCAGGCGGCCGACTGGTTCGGCCCCAAAGAGCCCGTCTATTCGCCCGCGATCCCGGCGACGATGCTCTTCGCTTATGCGCTGCTCGCCGGAACCGCGGCATGGGCGGGCGCGAACCGGCAGCTCCGGTACCGCTGACCCCTTCGCTTCGGCGCAATCACGTTTCCGTTTTTTGCAATTGCTGGCGCGCGCGTCGCCGGTCATGTTGCACCGCACAAGAAGAGAGGGGCTCGAAGGCAAGTTTTGTTCAAACGACAAGGACTTGCATCATGAAGAAGTATATTTTCTCCGCCCTCGGCCTGCTCGCGCTGGCGCCGTCGATCGCTTTTGCCAAGGACGCGCCGACCAACCGCTTCGAGCATGAAGGCGTTACCTACAGCTACACTGTCACGCAGGTCGGCGACACTCGCGTGATCAGCGGCGTCGAGGAACGCACCGGCAAGCCGTTCACCCTCCGCGTCGGCCAGCACCGCGTCCGCGGTACCGTCGGCTCGCAACAGGTCAGCTTCGCGCTGCGCGACGTCGAACCGCTCGTGAAGCCGTCGGCCACGCTCGCCTCGCGCTGAACCGTCTCTCCGACCGCAGACCCCATGGTGCAAAATGCATCATGGGGTCTGTTCGTTTAGCGCCTGTGCGGCTAAAGGCGCGCCATGACTCAGCCCGCAACCGCCATCACCCCCGAAATCGTCGCCGAGCATGGGCTTTCGCCCGAGGAATATGATCGCGTCCTGCACGCGCTCGGGCGCGAGCCGAACCTCGTCGAGCTCGGCATCTTCTCGGTCATGTGGTCCGAGCACTGCAGCTATAAAAGCTCGCGCATCCACCTCAAGAAGCTGCCCACCGAGGCCCCTTGGGTGATCTGCGGCCCCGGCGAGAATGCCGGCGTCATCGACATCGGCGAAGGCCCGGACGGCAAGAAGCTTGCCGCGATCTTCAAGATGGAGAGCCACAACCACCCGTCGTATATCGAACCCTATCAGGGCGCGGCGACCGGGGTCGGCGGCATCCTCCGCGACGTGTTCACCATGGGCGCGCGCCCGGTCGCGAACCTCAACGCGCTGCGCTTCGGCCGCCCCGATCATCCGAAGATGAAGCATCTCATCTCGGGCGTCGTCCATGGCATCGGCGGCTACGGCAATTGCGTCGGCGTTCCCACGGTCGGCGGCGAGGTCAATTTTCACAAGGCCTATGACGGCAATATCCTCGTCAACGCGATGACCGTCGGCGTCGCCGAACAGGACAGGATCTTCTATTCGGCCGCCAGCGGCGTCGGCAATCCGATCGTCTATGTCGGCTCGAAGACCGGCCGCGACGGCATTCACGGCGCGACGATGGCGAGCGCGGACTTCGGCGAGGATGCCGAGGAGAAGCGCCCGACCGTGCAGGTCGGCGACCCCTTCACCGAGAAATTGCTGATCGAGGCGTGCCTCGAACTGATGGCATCGGACGCGATCGTCGCGATCCAAGACATGGGCGCCGCGGGCCTCACCTCCTCGTCGGTCGAGATGGCGTCGAAGGGCGGCGTCGGCCTCCACCTCAAGATGGACGATGTGCCGCAACGCGAAACCGGCATGACGGCATATGAGATGATGCTGTCCGAATCGCAGGAACGCATGCTGATGGTGCTGAAACCCGGCAAGGAAGAGTTTGCCAAGGCGATCTTCCATAAGTGGGAGCTCGATTTCGCGGTCATCGGCACCGTCACCGACACCGGCCGCATGGTGCTCGAACATCATGGCGAGATCGTCTGCGACATCCCGCTTGCCCCGCTCGCCGACGATGCGCCGCTCTATGATCGCCCGCACGTCCCGACCCCGAAGCAGGCCGAGCTGACCGACGTCCCCGAAACCAGGGACGTCGCGGCCGACCTCAAGACCCTGATGGGCACGCCCGACATCGCCAGCCGCCGCTGGATCTGGGAGCAGTATGACAGCCAGGTCGGCGCCGACACGGTGCAGACCGGCGGCGACGCAGCATTGGTGCGCATTCACGGCACCAATCGCGCGCTCGCCATGTCGACCGACTGCACCCCCCGCTATTGCTACGCCGACCCCGTCGAGGGCGGCAAGCAGGCGGTCGCGGAGACGTGGCGCAACATCAGCGCCGTCGGCGCGACGCCACTCGCGATCACCAACTGCCTGAACTTCGCGAACCCGCAGCGCCCCGAGATCATGGGCCAGATCACCGGCTGCCTCGACGGCATGGCGCAGGCGTGCCGCGCGCTCGACTATCCGATCGTCTCGGGCAACGTCAGCCTCTATAACGAGAGCAAGGCGACCGGCGGCGGCAGCGCGATCCTGCCGACCCCCGCGATCGGCGGCGTCGGCGTGATCGAGGACCTCAATCGCTCGGTTGGAATCGGCTTCAAGCGCACCGGCGACATCGTACTCGCGGTCGGCGAACGCGCGGGTCATCTCGGCCAGTCGGTGTGGCTGCGCGAAATCCTCGGCCGCGAGGAAGGGCCGCCGCCGCCCGTCGACCTGCGCGCCGAAAAGCGCACCGGCGACTTCATCCGCGGCGCGATCAACGCCGGCTGGATCACCGCCTGCCACGACGTCTCCGACGGCGGCATGGCGGTGACGCTCGCCGAAATGGCGCTCAAATCGAACATCGGTGTGCTCGTCAGCGAGGAACAGCCGTTCGGCATCGCCGAAAGCTTCTTCGGCGAGGATCAGGGCCTCTATCTCGTCACCGTCTGCGACACCTGCCTCGCCGACTTCCTCGATGCCGCGGGCCGCGCCGACGTACCGGTCGATCCGGTCGGCCGCACGATCAAGGACCGTATCGTCTTCGAACTGGAGGGTAGCGACCATCAGGTAACTCTCGCGGAACTGCGCGAGGCGCACGAGGGTTTCTTCCCCAACCTGATGGGGGCCGACGCGGCGCTGGCGTAACAGCCCCACCTCGTCATTCCGGCGAAAGCCGGAATCTCGCCGGTGCGGCATGACGCGACGATGAGATCCCGGCCTGCGCCGGGATGACGGAGGGTATTGGAGCCATGAGCATTCATGTCGGAGTCGGGGGCTGGACCTTCGAACCGTGGCGCGGTCCCTTCTACCCCGCCGGGCTCGCGCACAAGCGCGAGCTCGAATATGCCGGGCAGCATCTGACGGGGATCGAGATCAACGGTACCTATTACGGCAGCCAGAAACCCGAAACCTTTGCCAATTGGGCCGCGTCGGTCCCCGACGGGTTCAAGTTCAGCGTCAAGGCGTCACGTTTCACGACCAACCGCAAGGTGCTGGCCGAAGGCGCAGCGTCGATCGAGAAATTCCTGACGCAGGGGCTGACGCGGCTCGGCAACCGGCTCGGCCCGATCCACTGGCAGTTCATGGCAACGAAGAAGTTCGACCGCGACGATTTTGCGGGCTTCCTCGACCTGCTTCCCGACAGTCAGGACGGCCTGCAGCTGCGCCACGCAATCGAGGTCCGCGACGAAAGCTTCCGCGACCCGGCCTTCATCGACATGCTCCGCGAGCGCAACATGGCGGTCGTCTATGCCGACAGCGACGAATT
>NZ_JAEMQX010000067.1 GCF_016463645.1 Sphingopyxis sp.
AAGGTCAGCGCGACCGCCTCGTCGAAGCAGGTGAGATGGGCGACTTGTTCAAGGTGATGGCCGTCACCGCACCGGGATGGCCCGCCCCCGCAGGATTCACAGGAGACGTCGCATGACCGCCATCCAGCTGGCGAGGACCGGAGACGCCGAAGCCATTGCGGCCTTTGCCAACGGGTCGTTCACCCACACCTTCGGCCATATCTATGACCCCTCCGACCTCTCCGCCTTCCTCGCTGGCTGGAACCCGCCCGACCGCGTTCGCGCCCAGATCGCGAGCGATGATCATGACATCGCGCTGGTCCGCAGCGAAGCCGGCGCGATCCTAGGCTATATCAAGATGGGCCCGGTTGATTTCGAGCTGCCCGAACATCAACCGACGGACGATGCCGTCGAACTGCACCAGCTCTATGTGGCCGAAGCCGCGAAGGGCACTGGCGTCGCGGTCGCGCTGATGGAATGGGGCATTGCCTGGGCGCGCGAGCGGGCATCGATCCTTTACCTCACCGTTTTCACGGAGAATGACCGCGCGCAGGCTTTTTACCGTCGCTATGGTTTCTACGATGTCGGCCGCAACGAATTCCGCGTCGGCAACCATATCGACGAGGATCGTTTCTTCAGGCTCGACCTGTGACCGCGCCCTTCGTTACCGCCGTGCCGCTCGACGGGGTAGCCCACGGCTTCTTCGGACGCCGCGGCGGGGTATCGGCGGGCGAACTCGCGTCGCTCAATTGCGGCCTCGGTTCAGGCGACGATCCGGCGCTGATCGCCGAGAACAGGCGGCGCGTCGCCGATGCGGTGCTGCCGGGCGCCATGCTCACCGGCCTGTATCAAGTCCATGGCAACCGCTGCGTGATCGTCGATAAGAACACCGATCCCACCGCACGGCCGGAAGCCGACGCGCACGCCACGCGCACGCCCGGCGTCCTGCTTGGCATATTGACCGCGGACTGCGTCCCCGTCCTCCTTGCCGACCGCGAGGCCGGGGTTGTCGGCGCGGCGCACGCGGGCTGGAAGGGCGCACTCGCCGGGGTCACCGACGCGACGCTTGACGCGATGGAGAGCCTTGGCGCCAGCCGCACGAACATCGGCGCCGCGATCGGCCCATGCATCGCGCGCGCCTCCTATGAAGTCGACGATAGCTTCGTGCACCGCTTCGTCGCCCACGACCCCGCGAACGAGCGCTTCTTCGCCGCAGGCAAACCCGGCCATGCGATGTTCGACATCGCCGCCTATGTCGCGGCGCGCCTCGCAGCGGCGGGCGTGACGCGAATTGCCATCGGGGGGCAGGACACCTATGCCGAGGCCAACGACTATTTCAGCTATCGCCGTGCGTGCCACAAAGGGGAAAACACCTATGGCCGCCAACTGTCGGTGATCGGCCTCGAATAGCGCGCGAAAGGGGACGGAATGAAGGCGCTCGCGATACCGCGCAAACGGCTGGTTTCGATTGTCGGCGGATCGATGGGCAATCTCGTCGAATGGTATGACTGGTTCGCCTATGCGGCCTTCGCCATCTATTTCGCCCCGGTCTTTTTCCCGCAGGCCGATCCGACCGCGCAGTTGCTGAACTCGGCGGCGATCTTCGCGGTCGGCTTCGTGATGCGCCCGATCGGCGCGTGGGTGATGGGGCGCTTCGCCGACACGCGCGGGCGCAAGGCGGGGCTGACGCTGTCGGTCGCGCTCATGTTCAGCGGATCGATGCTGATCGCGGTCGCACCGACCTATGCTGCGGCCGGGTTGCTCGGCCCCGCGACCTTGCTCGTCGCGCGCATGTTGCAGGGCCTGTCGCTCGGCGGCGAATATGGCGCGAGCGCGACCTATTTGTCCGAGATGGCGCCCAGGGAGAATCGCGGTTTCTGGGCGAGCTTCCAATATATGACGCTTTGCGGCGGTCAGCTTTGCGCGATCTTCGTCGCGGTGGTGCTGCAGTCGTTCCTGACCGAAGCCGAACTGACGGCATGGGGCTGGCGCATCCCGTTCGTCATCGGCGCGTTGCTCGCGCTCGGCGTCTATCTGCTCCGCCGCAACCTCGCCGAGACGCCGTCGTTCGAGAATCAGGCGGTCGACCGCCCCGTCTCGACCGCGAAACGGCTGTGGAAGGAACATCGCCGCGAAAGCATCCTCGTCGGCATGCTGTCGGCGGGCGGCGGGCTCGCGGCCTATACCTACACCAGCTACATGCAGAAATTCCTGTTCAACACGGTCGGCTTCGACAAGGCGACCGCGACCTACATCATCGCTGCCGCACTGTTGTGGTTCACCGCGATGCAGCCGGTGTTCGGGGCGCTGGCGGACAGGTTCGGACGCAAACCGATGCTGCTGCTCTTCGGGATCGGCGGTGCGATCGTCGCGGTACCGACCTTCATGACGCTCGAGACCGTCACCTCGCCCTACGTCGCGACGCTGCTCGTCATGATCCCGCTGACGCTGCAAAGCGGCTACAGCGCCAACAACGCACTGGTGAAAGCCGAGCTGTTCCCGGCGCATATCCGCGGGCTCGGCGTGGCGCTGCCCTATGCGATCGGCAATGCGATGTTCGCCGGCACACTCGAAATCGTCGCACTGGCGCTCAAGGATGCCGGGATCGAGCGCGTCTTCTATTTCTACGTCGCCTTCGTGATCGCGATGGCCGGCGTCGCGACCTTGTTGCTTCCCGAGACGAAAGAGCGCAGCCTGATCGTCGAGGATTGAGCCGCGCAATATAGTTTCAACCGAAACGAACCTGCTGTAGAGGGCTCCAATACCTGTCAGGAGCACCCCCATGGCCATGCGCGGCAAACCCAAGACGAATACCCGGAAAATCGGCGATCGCGACCTCAACCCCGCCACGCTGATGATGGGACTCGGCTACGACCCGATGCTGTCCGAAGGCTCGCTGAAGCCGCCGATCTTCCTGACCTCGACCTTCGCGTTCGAAAGCGCCGCCGCGGGCAAGCGTTTCTTCGAACATATCACCGGCAAGCGCGAAGGGCCCGCCGACGGCCTCGTCTATTCGCGCTTCAACGGCCCGAACCAGGAAATCCTCGAGGACCGGCTCGCCGTCTGGGACGGCGCCGACGACAGCCTCGTCTTTTCGAGCGGCATGTCGGCGATCGCGACCCTGCTCCTCGCGCTCGTCGGCCAGAATGACGTGATCGTCCATTCGGGCCCGCTCTATGCCGCGACCGAAACGCTGATCGCACGCATCCTGTCGCGCTTCGGCATCAGCTTCCTCGACTTCCCCGCCGGCGCGACGCGCGAGGAAATCGATGCGATCCTCGCGCGCGCCAAGGCGCTCGCCGACGAAAAGGGCGGCAAGGTCGCGCTCGTCTATCTCGAAAGTCCCGCGAACCCGACCAACGCGCTCGTCGATGTCGAAGCGGTGCGCGCCGCGCGCGACGCCGCCTTCACCGACGAGCAAAAGCCCGCGATCGCGATCGACAACACCTTCCTCGGCCCGCTGTGGCAGAAGCCCCTCAATCAGGGTGCCGAACTCATCGTCTACAGCCTCACCAAATATGCGGGCGGTCATTCAGACCTTGTCGCGGGCGGTGTGTCGGGCGATCAGGCGCTGATCAACGCAATCCGGCCGATGCGCAACACGATCGGCACGATCTGCGATCCCAATACCGCATGGATGCTGCTGCGCAGCCTCGAAACCCTCGAACTGCGCATGAGCCGCGCGGGCGAGAATGCGCTGAAGGTGTGCACCTTTCTCCGCGATCATCCAAAGGTTGATGGGCTCGGCTATCTCGGCTTCATCAGCGACGCGCGGCAGAAGGATATCTACGACCGGCATTGCACGGGCGCCGGTTCGACCTTCTCGCTGTTCATCAAGGGCGGCGAGGCCGAGAGTTTCCGTTTCCTCGACGCGCTCAAGATCGCCAAGCTCGCGGTCAGCCTCGGCGGCACCGAGACGCTGGCGAGCCATCCCGCAGCAATGACGCACCTGTCGGTTCCGGATGAGCGCAAGAAGGCGCTCGGCATCACCGACAATCTGGTACGCGTATCGATCGGGATCGAGGACGCCGACGACCTGATCGCCGACTTCGCGCAGGCGCTCGACGCGGTCTAACGGCCGCGCCGCGCGCGCCAGTCGACGACCTGCCAGCCCATCTTGGGCGCAAGCTGCTTCAGCTTGCGCGATGGCGTCGTCGCGACCGCCTCGTCGGCGAAATGCAGCATCGGATGGTCGGAGACATGGTCCGAATAGGCGCGGACATGTGCCGCCTCGCGCGTAATGTCGTTGGCGGCAAGCCAGTCCGCGATGCGCGCGAACTTCGCATCGCCATAGCAATTGTCGCCGGCGAGACGCGCATGGATATGGTCGGCGCCGTCGGGTTCGTCGAGCTGCGTCGCAAGCACGTCGTCGATCCCCAGCCGCCGCGCGATCGCGTCGACATAGAGATGGAAGGATGCCGTCGCGAGCAGCAGCCGGTATCCCGCCTCGCGGTCGGCCGCGATCTGGTCGAGCGCCGCGGAGTGCAGCCCGCGCGCCACGACCTTGTCGGCATAGCTTTCGGCGAGCGGCGCGATCTCGGCGCGGCGGAACCGCTTGCCGACGAGCAGCCGCAGGTTGATCGCCTTCAGGCGCGACCGGTCGATCAGACGCAGCGAATAGGCAGCGCCCGCAATCCCGACGAGCGGCAGCAGCATGAGGCGCCATTGCTGACGGCGGCGCGCAACATGCATGAGGAAACCGCTGTAAGTACCTGAACGCGTTATCGTCCGGTCCATATCGTACATCGCGACGCGATGCGCATAATCCGGGATCGGCGTGGTGAGCGGGTCGTCCATCGCTATTCTTTAGTGTGCCCCGCCATCGCGGCCAAGGGGTGGTCACCCACACCATGGATTCGCTTGCCGTGCCCTGGCAAATAATACAATGTCGCCCGCACGATGGTGGCCAGAGCGGATTTCGAACATAGCGACGGAGCCGAGGGCGCCGAAGTTCGCTTCACCGGCCGCCTGACGCTCGCACGGCTGGGCGATCTGCCTGCGCGGCTCGATGCGCTGGGGCCGATCGCGACGCTCGACCTGTCGACGCTCGACCGGATCGATACCGTGGGCGCCTGGATCGTCACGCGCACCGCCAAGGAACATGGCTCGAAAATTGTTGGCGCGAGCCCGGAAGCCGAGCGCTTGCTCGAAGCGCTCGCGAGCGACAAGAGCGAATATCGCGTTCACCGCGATCGCCGCCCGGCGTGGGCGCGAATGCTCGAACAGGTCGGCACCGCCAGCGTTGCGATCTGGCATGAACTGCTGGGCATCGTCGGATTTTTCGGCGCGATGATCGTCGCGCTCGGCAATCAGATTCGCGCCCGGCGGCGACTGCGCTGGAATGCCGTCGTCACCCGTTTCCAGACCGTCGGCGTCGACGCGCTGCCGATCATCGGGTTGATGAGCTTCCTGATCGGTATCGTCATCGCGCAGCAGGGCGCGGTGCAGTTGGAGCAATTCGGGCTGGAGGTGTTCACGATCAACCTCGTCGGCCGCGCCTCGATCCGCGAACTCGGCCTGCTGATGACCGCGATCATGGTCGCCGGCCGTTCGGGTTCGGCGTTCGCCGCGCAGATCGGCACGATGAAGCTGACCGAGGAGGTCGATGCGATGCGCACGATCGGCGTATCGCCGATGGAGGCGATCGTGCTGCCGCGCGTCGCCGCGTCGACGATCACCATGCCGCTGCTCGGTTTCTACGCCAGCCTGTGCGCGATCGCGGGCGGCGGCGCCTTTGTCTGGGTCGGGCTCGACATCCCGCCGCTCACCTATATCCAGCGGCTGCGCGAAATCATTCCGATGACCGATTTTTACATCATGCTGATCAAGGCACCGGTGTTCGGCATATTGATCGGCGTCACCGGCTGTTATGAAGGCATGCAGGTGCGCCAGAATGCCGAGGAGGTCGGCCAGCGCACGACATCGGCGGTGGTCGCCGCGATCTTCCTCGTCATCGTCCTCGACGCGATGTTCGCCGTCTTCTTCTCTTCGCTGGGATGGAATTGATGGGCGAAGAGATCGATCACGAACTCAAGGAAGAGCTTGCCGCCGCCGACGCGGTGCGGCCCGAAAAGTTCGAAACGGCGATTTGCATCCGCGGCCTGAAGAACCAGTTCGGCGATGCCGTGGTTCACGAGGATCTGAACCTCGACGTCCGTTCGGGCGAGATCCTCGGCGTCGTCGGCGGATCGGGCACCGGCAAGTCGGTGCTGATGCGCTCGATCATCGGCCTCCAGACACCGACCGCGGGCGAAATCGAAGTCTATGGCAAGACGCTCGACACGATCGCCAACGAAGAGGAATCGCGCGATCTCCGCCGGCGCTGGGGCGTGATGTTCCAGGGCGGCGCGCTGTTTTCGACGCTGAGCGTCGCCGAGAATATCCAGGTCCCCCTGCGCGAATATTATCCGCGGCTCGACCAAAGGCTGCTCGACGAGATCGCGGCGTACAAGGTCGCGATGGTCGGGCTGCCGCCCGATGCCGGCCCGAAATATCCCGCCGAACTGTCGGGCGGGATGGTCAAGCGCGCCGGGCTTGCCCGTGCGCTCGCGCTCGACCCCGCGCTGCTGTTTCTCGACGAACCGACCGCGGGGCTCGACCCGATCGGCGCGGCGAAGTTCGACGAGCTGATCCGTGAACTGGCCGACACGATGGGTCTTACCGTCTTCCTCATCACCCACGACCTCGACTCGCTTTATGCCACCTGCGACCGTGTCGCGGTACTGGCCGAAAAGAAGGTGATCGCGGTCGGCACGATCCCGGAACTGCTTGCCACCGAGCATCCGTGGATACAGGATTATTTCAACGGGCCACGCGGCCGTGCGGCGGCGAGCGGGAACCAAACCGCGACGCCGCGATAGGAACAGCTGATGGAAACACGCTCAAACAACGTCCTCGTCGGCGCTTTTGTCCTCTTCTTCACGGCGGCGCTCGCCTTTTTCGTCGTCTGGCTGGCGAACGACAGCGGCGGCGACAAGCGCGAGTATGACATATTCTTCAAACAGTCGGTCGATGGCCTGAACAAGGGTGCACAGGTGCAGTTTTCGGGTGTGCCCGCCGGGCAGGTACGCGAGATCGCGCTGTGGCCCGACGACCCGCAATTCGTTCGCGTGCGTATCGAGGTCAACGAAGGCGTGCCGATCCTGCAAGGAACGACCGCCGCGCTCGAAGGCGTCGGCTTCACCGGTGTGTCGCAAATCTCTCTCGACGGCGCGGTCAAGGGCGCCCCGGCGATCGCCGACAAGGGGCCCGCCGGCAAACCGGTGATCCCCACACGCGTCGGCGGGCTCGGCGAATTGCTCAACACCGCGCCGCAATTGCTCCAGCGCCTCTCGACGCTGAGCGAACGCCTGGCCGAACTCGCCAACGACAAGAATCAGGAAAGCTTCGCCAATATCCTGAACAATGTCGAAGCGACGACCGCAACGCTGGCGCGCAACGGTCCCGCGCTCGAACGCGCGCTCGCCGACACCCGCATCGCGATCCAGCAGGCGGGACAGGCCGCGGAGCAGATCGGCAGCCTTGCCGCCGCAACGCAAGGCACGATCGACCGCAACGTCGACCCCGCGATGCGCAACCTGCGCGATACGCTCGCCTCCGCCAACGAGTCGATGAAGACGCTCGAGGGAGCGATCGCCGACGCGCGGCCAGGGCTCAAGACCTTCAGCGAAACGACGATCCCCGAAGCCAATGCGCTGATCCGCGATCTGCGCCGCACCTCCGCTTCGCTGTCTAGCCTGACCGACAAGCTCGATCAGCAGGGCGCGGGTGCGGTTCTGGGCGGCAGCAAGCTGCCCGATTACAAGGAATGAGGATACCCATGATGCGTAGATATCGCGCCCCGCTGCTGACCGTCATCGCGGCCGTCGCGCTGTCAGGCTGCATCGGGCTCGGCGGCAAGACGCCGCCCTTCCTGCTGACGCTCGATTCCGACGCTGCGCCGCAAGCCGGGACAGCCCGCACCGCGGCCGAGGCCGCGACACTGACGATCCTCATCCCGACCGCACCGCAAAAGCTGCGTACCACGCGGATCCCGGTGCAACAGGACGATGCGAGCGTCACCTATGTGAAGGATGCCCAGTGGGTCGAAGCGCCGTCGCGGCTCTTCCAGCGGCTCGTGTCCGAAACCGTCGCTGCGCGCACCTCACGCGTCGTGCTCGACGAAGGGCAATATCTGACCGCGCCCGGAGAGCAGCTCGCGGGGCAGCTGATGGAATTCGGTGTCGACGCACGTTCGAACGAGGCCGTCGTCGCCTATCAGGCAATGCTGGTGTCCGCTGGCGGCAAAACCGTCACCCAGCGCCGCTTCGAGGTGCGCGAGATGATCGGCGGGAAGGTCGAGGCGAGGCCGGTGGGAGAGGCGCTGACGCGCGCTGCAAACAAGGTAGCCATCGATGTCGCGGGGTGGCTTGGCGGCTAAGCCCCGCATCTGCCATTGCCATTGTCTATCGCCGGCTCTAGAGGCCACGGCTTCACACCATCTGCACCAGCGCAGCCTCTTCCGGGTTTCCGGCTGCGCTCTTCCTTTCGAGCCCGCCAGCTTGAAAGGGTCATGCCATGGCGTGGGTCATCCTCGCGATCGCCGTCTTTACCGAAATCGTCTGGGCGCTGAGCCTCAAATGGGCCGCAACGATCGGTTCGTGGCAGGCGTCCGTCGTTCCCGTCTCGCTCAGCTTCCTCAACATGGCGCTGCTCGCCTTCGCCATGCGCGGTATTTCGGCGGGAACCGCCTATGCGATCTGGACGGGGCTCGGGGCGATCGGCGTCATCATCGGTGGCATTTTCCTGTTCGGCGAGAAGGTAAACCCGATCCAGATTGGCTTCATGACGCTGATCGTCATCGGTGTCGTCGGAACGAAGCTGTTTTCGGCCAATTGACCGGGTCGCGAGGGGCGGCGGCCGCAAGCCTCTCTCATCCCCCAAAACGGACGTCAGCCCAGCAGGCTTTTCGACGCCTGCTCGGTCACGTCGCGCGACAGGCCCGGCTGCGCAAGAATCCGTTCGAGCTCGGCCTTCATCAGCGCCTGCCGCCCCTCGTCGAAGCGTTTCCAGCGGCCGAGCGGCGGGATCATCCGCGCCGCGGTCTGCGGGTTCTTCGGATCGAGCGCGATGACGAGATCGGCGATGAGTTTATACCCAGCTCCGTCGCCCTGATGAAAAGCGGCCTGATTACCCGTCAGCGCGCCATAGAGCGAACGGACGCGGTTGGGATTCGTCAGCGTGAAGTCGGGGTGCTGCGCCAGTTCCTTCACAGCCGCGACGGTGTCGGAACGCAGCGACCACGCCTGAACCTGAAACCATTTGTCGAGCACGAGCGGGTTGTCGCGATAGCGCTGATAGAAGATATCGAGCGCGTGCGTCCGTTCGTCGCTGTCGCCATGCGCCAAGGTGGCGAGCGCCGCCTGACGCCCGGTCATCCCGTCGGCGTCGGAAAAGATGCGAAAGGCCATCGCAGAGGCATCGTCGGCCCCGGTCGCCGCAAGATAGGCGAGCGCCACACCACGCAGGCGGCGGCCGCCTTTTGCAGCGCGCGAGAGGTCGGTCGCGGCGGGCGCGTCGCCCCCGAGGATATCGCGCCAGTCCGTTTCGAGCGCCTTGCCGATCGCGGCCTGCAACGCCAGCCGCTCGCGGCGGATCGCGTCGGGATCGACGGTCACCATCTGGTCGCCGATAAAGGCTTCGCTCGGCAGCAGCACCGCTTCGGCGACGAAAGCCGGGTCGCCGGAACGCCCGGCCAGCGTCTGCCCGACGGCCTCGATCACCGCGCGATTGTCCGCCGCCTTGCCCGACACCGCGGCGACGAGCGTATCGAGCATCAGCTGCTGCAACGCCTCATAGCGCGCGAACGGATCGTCATCGTGCGCGGCGAGCCAGGCGAGTTCGCCATCTTCGCGCGCGAAGTCGACAATCACCGGCGCCGAGAAGCCGCGGTTGATCGAAAGCATCGGCCGGCTGCGATAGGAGCCGAGCGGCAAGGCGAGTTCGGGCCGGTCGAGCAGTACGAGCCGTTCGGCTTCCTCGCCATGCTCGCCGGCGAGATCCCATATCTTGATGCGCAGCGGGATCAGCATCGGTGCCTTGTCCGGCTGGCCCGGCGTGGGCGGAACGGCCTGCATCAGATATAGCGTGCGATCGCCGGTCGCCTCGTCGGTATCGATCCGCGCGGTGATGCGCGGCGTACCCGCCTGACTGTACCACAGGCGAAATTGCGTCAGGTCGATGCCCGCGCCGTCCTCGATCGCCTTGACGAAATCCTCGCACGTCGCCGCCTCGCCGTCGTGGCGGTCGAAATAGAGGTCGGTTCCCTTGCGAAAGCGTTCGGGCCCGACCATCGTCGCCATCATGCGGATGATCTCGGCGCCCTTGTTATAGACGGTCGCAGTGTAGAAGTTCGAGATTTCCTGAAAGCTGTCGGGGCGGATCGGATGCGCGAGCGGTCCCGCATCCTCGGGAAATTGCGCGGCGCGAAGCAGACGGACGTCCTCGATCCGCTTGACCGGCGGCGAGCCCATGTCGGCCGAGAAATTCTGGTCGCGAAAGACGGTGAAGCCTTCTTTCAGGCTCAGCTGGAACCAGTCGCGACAGGTCACGCGATTGCCGGACCAGTTGTGGAAATATTCATGCGCGACGACGCCCTCGACGCCGTCGTAATCGAGGTCGGTAGCGGTATCTGGATCCGCGAGGATGTAGCGGGTGTTGAAGATGTTCAGCCCCTTGTTCTCCATCGCCCCCATATTGAAGTCGCCGACCGCGACGATGTTGAACAGGTCGAGGTCATATTCGCGGCCATAGACCTCTTCGTCCCATTTCATGCTGTTCTTGAGCGCGTCCATCGCGTGGCCGGTGCGCTCTTGGTCGCCATCGCGCACCCAGATGCCAAGTTCGACCTTGCGCCCCGACATGGTGACGAACTCGTCGCGATTGACGACGAGATCGCCCGCGACGAGCGCAAAGAGATAGGACGGCTTCGGCCAGGGATCCTCCCACAGCGCCCAATGATCGCGCCCCTCCTCGCCCTGCTCGATACAATTGCCGTTCGAGAGCAGAATCGGGAAGGCCGCCTTGTCGCCCTTCATGCGGACCCTGTAACGGCTGAGCACGTCGGGCCGGTCGGGGTGGAAGGTGATGCGGCGAAAGCCTTCGGCTTCGCACTGTGTGCAGAGCATGCCGTTCGAGGCGTAAAGCCCCATCAACTGGGTGTTCGTCGCCGGGTTGATCGCCGTCTCGACCTCGACCGTCGCGGCGGTCCTCTCGCCGAGGTCGACGACAAGGTCGCCGCCATCCATGCGCCAGTCGTTCCAGCCTTCGCCATCGACGCGCACTGCCGCGGGAGTCAGCCCGTCGCCGCGCAGCACCAGCGGCGCGGGGGCATCGGCATGACGCACGACCGAGAGCGCCGCGCGAACCTTCGTCGTGTCGGTCCCGAGCGCGAAATCGAGCGCGATGTCGGGAACCTGCCATTCGGGCGGGCGATAGTCGCCGCGGTGGATGGTGACGGGGGTGGCGGGCGTGGAAGAGACGTCGGTCATCCGATCGATCTAGGCACAGCGCGACGGACGCGCAATAAGGCGCGCGATGGCACATATGCTGATTTTCGGAATGGGCTATGCGGCGAGCCACCTCGCCGGCCGCCTTCGTGCACGCGGGTGGGACGTCACGGGAACGACGCGCGATGGCCGCGGGGACAGCGTCGCATTCGGCGACGAAGCTACCATCCGGACCGCACTTCGCGATGCGACGCATATCCTGTCCTCGGTACCGCCGGTCGACGGCCATGATCCGGTCCTCTCGCGCTATGGCGAAGCTGTCGCCCTCGCCCCCGCGACATGGACCGGCTATCTCTCCTCGACCGGCATCTATGGCGATACCGGCGGCGCATGGGTCGACGAAGGCGCGCCGGTCAAAGGCCGACGTACCGACCGTAATGCCGCCGACGCCGCATGGGCGGCGCTGCGCGGCGACGTCCGTATCTTCCGCCTCCCCGGCATCTATGGCCCCGGCCGCTCGATCCTCGATCGTATCCGCGAGAAGCGCGCCCACCGGATCGCGCTGCCGGACCAGGCCTTCAGTCGCGTCCACATCGACGATATCGCGAGTGGCGTCATCGCGTCGTTCCGGGGCCCGGCAGGAACCTATAATCTCGCGGACGATGAGCCCTGCCACCAGAACCGCCTCGTCGAATGGGGCTGCGCTTTGCTCGGCGCCCCGATACCGCCGCTCCGGACACTCGACGAAGCCGGTCTGTCGCCCACCGCGCGCGCCTTCTATGCAGAGAACCGCCGCGTCGCGAACGGCAAGGCGAAGCGGCTGCTCGGATGGACGCTGCAATATCCGACGTTTCGGGAGGGGTTGGCGGCCTGCTCATAATCGTCGCCCCCGCGAAGGCGGGGGGCCGCTACCGGGATAGTGCAAGGTTGCCAGCGGCCCCCGCCTCCGCGGGGGCGACGGATCAGATCAACACATCCACCGTGTGGATCAGCACGCCGACCAGCCCGCCGACGAGCGTGCCGTTGATGCGGATATATTGCAGATCATCGCCAACGGCATTCTCCAGCCGGTCGGTGATCGTCTTCGCATCCCAGCCGCGAATCGTGTCCGACACCAGCTTGAGCGCCGTCTCGCCATAGCTGTCGACCATGCCGACGACGGCACGGCGCGCATAGCGGTTGAGTGTGCGCTTGATCGCCGCATCTTCGCCCAGCATCGCGCCGAACTGCGTGACGAGTTCGCCGATCCGCCCCGCGAGCATCGTGTCGGGGTTGCGGGCCGCCTTCAGCAGCGCGCTGCGCCCCTGCTCCCACAGGCCGTCGAGCCAGCGCTTGACCGCCTTGTTTTCCAGCAACTCGTCGCGAACCTTCGCGACCTTCGCTTTCACCTCGGGGTCGTGCTGCAGGTCAAGCGCCATCTTGGCGAGACCTTCCTCGACGCGGATACGCAAGGGATGCGTCTCGTCGACCGCCATCTCGCTGAGCAGCTTCGACAGGCCCGCGACGATGCGGTTCGAGATGCTTTCGTCGAGCCCGGTGAAGCGCACGATCGCGTTCGAATTGTCGTGCACCATCTGGTGGATCAGATGCTCGTTGAGCTCGAGCGTTTTCGATCCCCATTTGACCATTGCATCGAGGAGCGGCTGGTGCCGCCCTTCGGCGAGCGCGGCCTGGAGCGCCTGCCCGAGCAGCGGCGCGACGTCGAGTTCGCGCAGGCGGTCGGCGATCGCCGATTTGACCATGCCGCCAAGCCGTTGCTGGTCGAGCGCGCCGAGCCCGTCGGCGATGATCCGCGACGCGCCGAGCCGCAGACGTCCGCCGCCTTCGGCGGGTTCGGACAGGAATTTGCCGACCGCGCCGGCGACATCGACCGTCTGCATCTTGCGTGCGATCAGCCGCGGCAACAGGAAATTGGTGAGCAGGAAACGCGCGAGCGTGTCGCCGATGCGGTTCTTGTTGCGCGGGACGATGGCTGTGTGCGGGATCGGCAGCCCCATCGGATGACGGAACAGCGCGGTGACGGCGAACCAGTCGGCGAGCCCGCCGACCATCGCCGCCTCGGCAAAGGCACGGACGAAGCCGACCGCGGGGTGGACGTCCTGATAATATTTGGCGCCGACGAAGACGATCGCCATGGCGACGAGCATACCGGTCGCGACGACGCGGATGTTCGATCCCCGCGCCTGAATCGCGACGCCGATCGGCCGGGAGAGCGTGCGGTCGGTCATGCGAACCAAATGGCGAAATGCCGCAAAGGTTGCAACCGGCGCAGTCGCTTGCCGCGCCGGTCGATCCCCATCATTCGGCCGGATGCGGTGCCGGCTCCCCGTGCGGCCTGGTATCGTCGCCCTTCCTGTAGGTGAGCAGATTGCTCGAGAAAAAGCGGCCGAGGCGTTTTTCGATGCTGTCGGCCAGACTGAAGCCCGCCGGCACGATCAGCAACGTCAGCAGCGTCGACAGGATCAGACCGCCGATCACGACGACGCCCATCGGCTGGCGCCACGCGCCGTCGCCCGACAGCGACAGCGCGGTCGGAACCATGCCCGCGACCATCGCGACCGTCGTCATGACGATCGGCTGGGCACGCTTGCGTCCGGCATCGAGCAGCGCGGCCTTTTTCTCGACGCCATGATCCATCTCCTCGATCGCGAAGTCGACGAGCAGGATCGAGTTTTTCGCAACGATGCCGAGCAGCATGAGGAGACCGATATAGACCGGCATCGAGACTTCCATGCCCGTGATCCACAGACCGAGCAGTCCGCCCAGCGGCGCGAGCAACAGCGACGACATGTTGACCAGCGGCGACAGGAAGCGGCGGTAGAGCAGCACCAGCGTCGAGAAGACGAGCAGCAGCCCCGACACGACCGCGATCATGAAGTTGGTGATCAGTTCGGCCTGCCACTTGGCATCGCCCTGGATGACCTTGCGGATACCCTGCGGCATCGTCTTGACCGCGGGCAGCGCGTCGATCTTCTTCTGCGCGTCGCCGGTGACCAGCCCCGGCGCAAGATCGGCGCCGATCACGATGCGTCGTGTCTGGTTGTAACGGCGCAGTTCGGTGGGGCCGGCGCCAAATCCGATCGACGCGACCGACTTCAGCGGCACCGTCGTCCCGCGCGCGGTCGGCACCGGCAGATTCTCGATTGTCGCAAGGCTGCGGCGCGAATCTTCGGACAGCAGCACGCGGATCGGGATCTGGCGATCCGACAGCGAGAATTTGGCCGCATTCTGGTCGATGTCGCCCAGCGTCGCGATGCGGATCGTCTGACTGAGCGCCGAGGTCGTCACGCCGAGTTCGGCGGCGAGGTCGAGGCGCGGGGTCACGATGATTTCGGGACGCGGAATGTCGCCCTCGATCCGCGGCGCGCGCACTTCCTTCAGCTTCTCCATCTGCGACACGATCAGACGCGCATGCTTTTCGAGTGCGACCGGATCGTCGCCGCCGATGACCATCGTCATGTCGCGGCCCGAAAAACCGCCCGATTGGCTCTGGAAGGTCACGCGTGCGTCGGGGATCGCCGCCATCTGCGGCTGCAGGCTGCGCTCCCATTCGACGCTGGTGACCTCGCGGCTCTTTTTCAGCGTGATATAGACGCCGCCGTCGTTGACATTCACCTCATAGAAGGCGTTCTCGACATTCTTGTCCTTCGACAGGATCGCGTTGATCTGGTTCGAGATATGCTCGCTCTGCGCCAGCGTCGAACCCGGCGGCAGCTCATATCGGATCTGGCTGTAATCGCTGTTGATCGTCGGCTGGAACTGCTGCGGCAGGACCATCAGCAGGACAACGCTGAGCGCCAGCGAAAGGGCGCCTATGCCGACGATCCAGACGCGATGGTCGAACAGGCGCGCCCAAGCACGCCGGACCATGAATATCGCCCAGTTGGTAAAGCCAAAATTCCTTGCTCCCATCGCATAGGCGATCGCTCCCAGCATGATGGCAAGCAGGCCAGCGGCAAGATAGGTGAAGATGGCTTCGAACGGCGTCTTGAGCATGAAGTACATAGCCGTATTGGGCTTGTCCTGCCCCACCGGCACCGGCTGGAAATAGGCGTAGATCGCATAGAGGACCGACAGGCCGGCAAGCACCAGCGGCACTGCGACATAAGCGAGCTTCGTCGGGTGCGCCTCGTAGCGCGCACGCACGGCGTGATGCTTGCTGTTGTCGAGCGTCCACGCGAGGATCTTCTCGTAGCGATCGACCCACGGACCCGAGGCGTGGTCCTGCTCGCCCTGCGCCGACAGGAAATAGGCGGCGATCATCGGCGTTATCATGCGCGCGACCGCAAGGCTGACGAGCACCGCGAAGACGACGGTCAGACCGAACTGGATGAAGAACTGGCCGGAGATGCCCGGCATCAGCGCGACGGGCAGGAAGACTGCGACGATCGACATGGTGGTCGCGACGACCGCAAGGCCGATTTCGTCGGCGGCGTCGATCGACGCCTGATAGGCGGTCTTGCCCATGCGCATATGCCGGACGATATTCTCGATCTCGACGATCGCGTCATCGACGAGCACGCCGGCGACGAGGCTCAGCGCGAGCAATGACAGGCTGTTCAGCGAAAAGCCCATCATGTCCATGAACCAGAAGGTCGGGATCGCCGACAGCGGGATCGCGAGAGCGCTGATCAGCGTCGCGCGCCAGTCGCGCAGGAAGAGGAAGACGACGACGACGGCGAGCACCGCGCCCTCGATCATCGCGAGCATCGAACTGCGATATTGTTCCTTCGTATATTCGGTGCGCGTGAAGAGGATCTTGAATTCGACCTGCGGGTTCGCCTTTTTGATCTCGTCGAGCTTCTTCATCGTCTCGTCGTGGATCGTGACGTCCGATGCGCCCTTCGCCTTCTCGATCGAGAAGGACAGCACCTGCTTGCCCTCGATCTTGGCGAGGTTGCGCTGTTCGGCATAGCCGTCGCTGACCTTGGCGACATCGGCGAGGCGGATCGTGCGGCCATTGCCGATCGAAATGCGCGTCTCGCCGAGCTGGAAGGCGTTTTCGGCATTGCCCAGCACGCGCACGGCCTGTTCGGATCCGGCGATTTCGGTGCGCCCGCCCGCGGCGTTGACGTTCACCTGGCGGAGTTGCTGGTTCACCTGACTCGCGGTGAGGCCATAGCTTTGCATGCGCGCGGGATCGAGGATCACGCGGATCTCGCGATTGACGCCGCCCGACCGGCTGACCTTTGCCATGCCCTGGATCGACAGCAGTTCCTTCGCGACCGTATTGTCGACGAACCAGCTCAACTGTTCGAGCGTCATGTCCGACGTTTCGACCGCGAAATAGGTGATCGGCCCGCCCGCCGCGTCGACCCGTACGACCTGCGGTTCGAGAATCCCCTCGGGCAGGTCGCTACGGATTTGCTGCACCGCCTGGTTGACGTCGTTATAGGCGCGGTCGATCGGGGTGCCGATCGCGAACTGCACCATCGTCCGGCTGTTGCCTTCACCGACATAGGACGAAAGCTCGTCGACGCCGCTGACGGCCCGCACCGCGGCCTCGATGCGCTGGGTCACCTGCGTCTCGAGCTCGGACGGCGCCGCGCCGGGCTGGACGACGACGACCTGCACCATCGGGAATTCGACGTCGGGATTGTCGTTGACGTCCATCCGGTTGAAGCTGACGAGGCCCGCCAGCAGCAACAGGATGAACAGCACGATCGGCGGCACCGGATTGCGGATGCACCAGGCGGAAATGTTGCGAAAGCTCATGATCAAACGCCCTTGTGCACTAAAACCCTATGCGCGCCACTTGGCCGGTTATCGCGACGATTTCTGCACCACCGGCTTCACCTTGTCGCCGGGGTTGAGGAAGGCGCCCGCCAGCGCGACGACCCGCTCGTTGCCGGTCAGGCCCGAAGCGATCGACACGCCGCTGTCGGTGACCGTGCCGACCTTCACCGGCTGCCGCTTGATGATATTGTTGCCATCGACGATCAGCACATAATTTCCTTCGGGGCCGCTCTGCACGGCACTTTCGGGAAGCAGCGGCGCTTCGGCGGTGCCCGCGACGAGACGCGCGTCGGCGAAACCGCCGGGGCGCAGCGCCGACGAATAGGGAACGGCGATACGCACCGTGCCCTGGCGTGTGTCCATGTCGACGACGGGCGCCACCTGCCAGACCTGCCCCGCGATGCGGACGTCCGTCCCGACGGGCGTGACCGTCGCGCGCGTACCGACCTTGACGCGTGCGAGGTCGGCCTCGGCCATCTGCGCGAGCATTTCCATCTCGCCACCGCGCGCCATGCGGAACAACACGCCGCTGCCCGCGCCGACGATCTGGCCCAGCTCGACCTGCCGCGTCAGCACGAGACCCGCCGCCGGCGCGACGATGTTGAGACGGTCGTTGCGCGCCGTCGCCTCGGCATATTGCGCCTGTGCGACGCGAACGCGTGCGTTGGCGGCGTCGCGCGTCGCGCGCTTGCGATCCATATCGGCCTTTGAAATGAAGCCGCGCCCGACCAGCGCCTGCGCGCGTTCAAGTTCGGCCTGCGCCAGGTCGGCGTCAGCCTGCGCGACGCGGATC
This sequence comes from Sphingopyxis sp., assembly GCF_016463645.1. Taxonomy (GTDB): domain Bacteria; phylum Pseudomonadota; class Alphaproteobacteria; order Sphingomonadales; family Sphingomonadaceae; genus Sphingopyxis. The sequence continues at coordinate 17,995 of NZ_JAEMQX010000067.1, forward strand.
GAGGCTGACAGGCTGGCCGCCTGCTGGGTCTGCACCGAACGGTCGATCACCGCGAGCGTCTGACCCGCGCCGACCCACTGGCCGGGTTCGACCAGAACGCGAACGACCTCGCCGCCTTCGCCCGCGACACCGACGGGCATTTCGCGGCGCGCCGCGATCGTGCCGTTGGCGGCGATCGCCGCCTCGACCGACACGCGGCCGGGGATCACGACGGTGACGTTCGGAATGGCCGCCGCGCCCTGACCCTCGCCGTCGGCCGCGGCCTTGCCGCTGGTAAAGGCGTAATAGGTGGCGGCCAGCGCCAGCGCGATCAGCACAAGCGCGATGATCAGCCAGCTGCGTTTGCGCCGGCTGTCGTCGGCGTCTTCATAAAAGCTTTGCGTGCCCGCCAGACTGTCCATCGAATCCACTTTCCGCTCGTAATTCACGCCGAAACCCTCCCTGCCTTGCGCGGCATACTGCTGCGGCGGACGCCGGCGCGCCCATCCCCTCGACCCCGCACAACAGGATCATTCCTCAACGAGGTGTATTACCTAATTATATCACCACTGGCAAGAGGCGAAACTTCGCCCCGTCCCCGCGCCCCGGAGCGGGGCTCTTAGTCGCGTTGCCATGCAATTTCCAGAGACTGCGGACACAAAAAAGGGCGGCGCGCCCATGGCGGCCACCCTTGTTGTGCCGGCTCGCGCCGAACCGGCGGAGGTCGGTCAGCGAACCCGGCCGCGTCGCACCAGATTGACGATCCCGAGCAGGATCACGGCGCCGATGAAGGCCGTGAGCAAGGTCATCGGATCGAAGGCGTCGCCGCGCAAATGCCCGCCGCCAAGGAAGCTGCCGAACAGGAACCGGCCAAGGATCGACCCGATGCAGCCGACGATGATGTTGAGGAAGATACCTTGCTGGGCGTCGGTGCGCATCACGATGCTGGCCAGCCAGCCGATGATGCCGCCCATGATGATTGCGATAATCCAAGTCATAAGATCACCCCTACGATCGTTGTTGGCGCCTGACCCTGCAGGCATCACATTGGTAACCCAAATATTTGATATCGCCTAGCGGAATGGCGGCGGGTGATTTTCCCTGCCGCCCACCGTTCAGCGAACGCTGCCGCGCCGGACCAGATTGATTATCCCGAGCAGCACCACGGCACCGATGAAGGCCCAGAGCAGCCCGATCGGGCTGAAGGTGTCGAGACTGGCGCCCATGCCGAAAAAACTGCCGAGAAAATTCCCGAGGAATGCCCCGACGATGCCGACGACGACATTCAGGATGATCCCCTGCTGCGCGTCGGTACGCATGGCGATGCTCGCCAGCCAGCCGATGATGCCGCCGACGATCAATGTGATGATCAAGCTCATGACTTTTCCTCCCTGAACCGGTCCGGCTGCGCCGGAGGCCGGCGATTATCGAAACGTCCGGTCGTGCCCGGACATCGCTTCAGCGATATCGAAACAATGCGGTCCGGGAGAGAAAGGTTCCCGGCCGGCCCAGCGGGGCCTGACCGGGAAAGGGAGGATCGGTTCCTGATCGGGAACGTCTCCGGGTCGCAAGACGCAACTAAGCAGCCGCGTTTGACGCTGGTGTGACGAAAATCACAGGTGACAAAATAAACCGGAGAAGGGGTTTTGCCCGGCATGCCGGAGCATCGTCATGCCGGCGCGAACGGCGCGCATGCGAAATGGGGGCCGACATCGCTGCCAACCCCCACTATCCGGTTCTGTCCCGTTTGCTCCCGCCCCGCTTCATCCCGTCCTGCCTCTCTTGCGATCGGCAGTCCGCAAAACGATGCGTTGCGGCGCACGCCGGAACAACCCGGCGACGGTTTGGTCGGCCCCCTTTCGGGGGCCGGCCGCACCTGGAAAGCCCTTCATCATCTCTTCTTGCGTCTGTCGAAACAGTCGCTGTCCAAGCGATGGACTGCATTTCCCGTACCCGATCGGGTTCGTATCAACTCGTGGGAATCGCTACGTTCCGTGACCAGGCTACCGGTCGATTTCCTCGCCAATCCGTCCGTTCTCTTCTGGCTAGTCTTGCAACTACCCTTGATGTCCCGGTGGTTCGTCGTCTCTGTCGTCCGATGATTTGAAGCTGACATGAAGCACGGGGGGCGCCAACAAAAAATGCGCGATAATGCCCGGCGGAGCGCCTGCGCTTGTGGATAAGTCCGGCATTAGCAACAAGCGGATTCACCGCAGCATTTTTGTAACAGCGGTGCAGCATTTTCGGACTCGGGTATCGAACCGAATCGGCGTCCTCGGACATGACGAGCCTCGCTCGCGAGTCGCGACTCGGTCGCCCCTCATACAAAAGCGGGACCCGAAGGCCCCGCTCCGTTATCCGGTATGCCGGAAGATGATCAGCCCTTGACCGTCACCTCGACACGGCGCGCCGCCGAATTCTCGGTCCCGGTCGTCGTTGTCTCCGCCGGCTTCTCGAGCACGACCCGCTCCGCAGCGATGCCGAGTTTCTCAAGCGCGGCTTTCACGCTCTGCGCGCGGTTCTTCGAGAGTTCGGCATTCGCGGCCGCATTGCCCGTAGGGTCGTTATAGCCAGACACCGCAAGCGTCGCGGCGGCGTTGCTGTCGAGATAGGCCTTCACCGACGAGGCGGCGGTCGTCAGGTCGTTCGACACTTCCGATTTGCCCGTATCGAAATAGACCGTCAGCATCGGCTTGCCTTCGCGGTCCGCCGCAACGACGCCCGCGCCTTCCGGAATGGCTGTGGCGGTGGCCGTTCCAGCCGCGTC
>NZ_JAEMQX010000068.1 GCF_016463645.1 Sphingopyxis sp.
GGCGCGCGCGTGCTCGTCCTCGACCTGCCCGCCAAACTCGCGGCAAGCCCGCACGTCCGCGGCCGCGTCGCCGACCCCGACACGCTCGTCCGCCTCGCCGCGCGCGATCCGCGCGCCGCGGCCGCCGCCTTCGCCGAGCAATTTGTCGCGCTCCCCGACCAGGCGCTCGACTGGCCCGATCTGCTCGCGCGCGACCTGCGCGCCGGCGAGCCGGTCCGGCTCGGCGAATGGGCCGAGCATATCGGCGTGCGCGCCGAAACGCTGAGCCGCGGCTTCCGCGCCGCCTATGGCTGCACGCCCAAAGCCTACCGCGCCGATGCGCGCGCCCGCGCGGCGCTCGCGGCGATCCGCGCGCGCATCGAGGCGCTTTCCGACATCGCGCACCGCCTCCATTTCACCGATCAGGCGCATATGACGCACGCGGTCATGCGCCTCAGCGGCGCGACGCCGGGCGCCTGGCGCCGAGGTCAAATCGATACAAGACTTGGTTGATCCGACCGTGTAGCGTTCGGGCAACACACCTCATCGGAGACCGCCATGCTCGACCGCCGCACCCTTATCGCCACCCTCGCCGCGACGTCGGCGCTCGCTGGCGTCCGCAACCCCGCGGCCGCCCTTGCCGGGGATGCGACGAGCGGCGAAGGTGCGCGGCTGACCGCGATCTACGAACGCCTCTACGACCGGATGGTCGACGAAAGCCCCGAATTCGCGACCGCGCTCGGGCTCGACAAGGACGCCCGCCTGCCGCTCAAGGCCAGGCTCGACAACCGCTCGCCCGCGGGCATCGAACAGAGCCACCAGCTCTACCGCGACGGACTTGCCGAGCTGAAAAAGATCGATGCATCAAAGCTTTCTGGCATGGACCTCGTAAACTATGAGACCTTCCGCGGTCCGTGGGAATATTTCGTCAAAGCCTATGACACGTTCGACTATGGCCTCCACAGCTGGCCCGAACCGCATCCGGTAACCCAGCTCTCGGGCAGTTATCGCTCGATCCCCGATTTCCTGATCAACCAGCATGGCATCGCGAACGCCGCCGATGCCGAAGCCTATCTCGCGCGCTGCGCCGATTTCGCGGTGCAGCTCGACAATGAAACCGGCCGCATCAGGTCCGACCATGCCGCGGGTATCATCCCGCCCGATTTCGTCATCGACCGCACGCTCGGCCAGTTCGAGCGCATCTGGGCGCCGGCTCCCGACGCCAGCGGGCTCACGAAGAATCTCGCCGCGAAAACGAAGGACATCGCCGGCGACTGGGCCGGGCGCTGCGCCGCGATCGTCGAAGGAAAAATCTACCCCGCGATGCGCCGTCAGGCCGAAGAGCTGCGCGCGGTGCGCCCGCGCGCGACGCACGACGCCGGCGTCTGGCGCCTGCCGAAGGGCGACGAATATTACGCCTATGCGCTCCGCTACGCGACGACGACTGGCATGTCGGCCGAGGAGGTGCACAAGCTCGGGCTCGATCGCGTCGCCGATCTGAGCGCGCAGGCCGATGCGATCTTCAAGGCGCAGGGGATGACCAAGGGGACGGTCGCCGAACGCATGCGCGCGCTCGGCAAGGACCCGCGATTCCTCTATCCGAACACCGACGAGGGCAAGGCGAAGCTCATCGCCGAACTCAACGCGCAGATGCAGGCGATCCAGGCGCGCCTTCCCGAAGCCTTCGGCCGCCTGCCCAAGGCGAAGGCCGAGATCCGCCGCGTCCCCGCCGATATCGAGGACGGCGCAACCGGTGGCTATTACCAGATCCCCGCGCTCGACGGCTCGCGCCCCGGCGCCTATTATATCAACCTGCGCGACACCGCCGAAAACCCGTCGTGGACGCTCCCGACGCTCACCTATCACGAGGCGTCGCCCGGCCATCACCACCAGATCGCGCTCGCGCAGGAGGCCGAGGGCATCCCGCGCCTTCGCCGCCTCCCCGCCTATTCGGTCTATACCGAGGGCTGGGGCCTCTATGCCGAGCAGCTCGCCGACGAGATGGGAGTCTATGAAAAGGATCCGTGGGGCCGCCTCGGCTACCTCCAGTCCTATATGTTCCGCGCCGCGCGCCTCGTCGCCGACACCGGGCTCCACCATTATAAATGGACGCGCGAGAAGGCGATCCGATATTATAACGAGACGCTCGGCACCCCCGAACCGTCGAACGTGACCGAGATCGAACGCTACTGCGTGTGGCCGGGTCAGGCGACGAGCTATATGGTCGGCCAGACGCGCTGGGTCGCGATCCGCGAAAAGGCGAAGGCCGCGCTCGGCGACAGGTTCGATATCCGCGGTTTCCACGACACCGCGCTGTCGGCGGGAGCGATGCCGATCTCGGTGCTCGAATCGGTGATCGATCGCTGGGTCGCGGCGCAAAAGACCTGACCCCACGGCAAAGCCCTTCGCCTGCGCGAACAGGGACAACCATATCCTCCGCCCGAACGAGCCCGCGATGGACGTCGTCATCGACCAGATCGCGGGTTTCCCGCTAGTCGGCGACTCCGCGCGGACCGATGCGCCCGTAATCCCCTTCATCGCCCGCCAATATGCGGAGCCGCAGCGCATCCCAGTCGTGAAAGCGCCAGAAACTCGGACTGTCCCGGCCTATGATCCGCGGATGCTCGGCCGACGGCGCGATCACGCGATCGATCGGTTCGATCTCGTTCAGCATCTCGCAGTCGAAAAAGGCGCGGACGACGACGTCCGCATCCGCCTCTCCCGCGCTTCCGACCACGACGCCCAATTCGCCCGTCGTCAGGCGCACCAGCGTACCCGCCGCATAGATGCCGAGGCTGTCGGCGAAACGGTCGAGCAGCGCCGGGTCGAAATGCCCCTTCCACTTCTTCATCTCGGCCAGTGCCTCGCACGGCGTCCAGGCCCGCTTGTACGGCCGGTTCGACGTCACCGCGTCATAGACGTCGCAGATCGCGCCCATGCGCGCCGCGAGCGACAGCTCCTCGCCCCTCAGCCCTCCGGGATAGCCGGTCCCGTCGATCTTTTCATGGTGTCGCAGACAAAGCTCGAGCGCCAGCGCCGGCGTTCCCGGCGAGCTTTCGAGCAGACGGTGGCCCGCGACCGGATGCGAGCGAACCATGTGCATCTCGCCCTTCGACAGCGCGCCGGGCTTGTTCAATATCGCGTCCGACACGGCGACCTTGCCGACATCGTGCAGCAGCCCCGCGACGCCCATATCCTCGATCTCCTGCGGATCGAGCTCCAGATGGCGTGCGAAATTGATCATCAGCGCGCAAACCGCGACCGAATGAAGATAGGTATATTCGTCCTTTTCCTTCAGGCGCACGAGGTTGATCAGCGCCCTGGCGTCGCGCTCGATCGACGCGCCGATCGCGCTCGCCAGCTTGACCATGCGCTTCACCTCGACGGCCCGGCCCAGCCGCGCGGCGCCGAACATGTCGACGACGGCGTCGCGGGTGCGCCCGATCACACGCTGCGCGCGGCGGCATTCGCCGGCATAGCCGGCGCGGCGGCGCGGGGCTGCACGGTCTTCGGGCGCCGACGGCGCAAAGGCCCGAGCCGGACGGACCGTCACGGCATCGCGCCGCAGCCGACCGGGCGCCGACAACCGCTCTTGTCGCGGCTTGCCTTCGACAGGGGCCGTTTCGCCGGTTTCGGTTGGCCCGACGCCGCGCTCGTCGTCGATGACAATCCCGTCGATACCCGAATTCCGGATACGTTCGAGCTGTTCCGGCGTCTCCACCCGAAAATAGCGGCGCCAGAACGGATGATCGAACCACGACCCTTCAAAGGCGTGGATGAACATGCCGATCTCGACGTTCTGAGGTTCAATTCGTACAAGCATTTCGGGTCCCGTTGCGGCCGCCTGACAGGCACGCACCCTTCCCAATACGACACGGCATCTGTCGGTTTAAGGGACCCGGTAACCGCCCGTTAACCTCAGTCCCCCGCGAAATCGAACGCGCTCACCCCGCGCTCGCCCTCGCGGAACCGCAAGGGCCGGCCCAGCGGTGGCATCGATCGCTGGACGCAGCCCGTGCGCGTGCAGCGACGACAGCCGAGGCCGATCGGCGTCGCCGGACTGCGCATCAGGTCGAGCCCGCGCGCGGCGACCAGCGGCGCCGCAACCTTGGCGTCGACTCCGACGCAGACGGCGAAGCGCGCGGGCGTACCGCTGCCGGTTGCGCCGGGTGCGGCGACCGAGCGCGACTGGGTGAACCAGCGCGACCCGTCCTCCAGCTCGACCAGATCGGCGATCACTTCCCCCGGGCGGGCAAAGGCCTCGTGTACGCCCCACAGCGGACAGCGCGCGTCGCCGCCCGTCAGCGGCGACTGGCTCGCGCCGGCGTAGCGTTTGCTTCCCTGCCCCGCGCGGTCGATTCGCAGCATGAAAAAGGGCAGACCGCGCGCACCGACGCGCTGAAGCGTCGTCAGCCGGTGCGCGACCTGCTCATAGCCCGCGCCGAACCGGCGCTGGAGCAGCAACATGTCGTACCCCGTCGCGTCGCAGGCGCGCAGGAAACGGCTGTACGGCATCATCAGCGCGGCCGCGAAATAATGGACCAGATGCCGCTCGAACAGGCGCGCCGCCGCGGACTCGGCAAACTCGGCCCCGGCGACGAGCGCGTCGATCTCGCCCTTCGCCTCGACCTGCGCCAGTGTCGCCGCCGCCTGAAAGGTGCGCGAGGCGGGGCGCAACAGCTCGTTCAGCATCAGTTGCCGCGCGTGCCAGTCGAGCCAGCGCAGCCGGTCGGGCATCACGTCCAACGGCAGGATACGGATGCCGAGCTGGTGCCGCGTGCGCAAACGCTCGGAAATCGTCCCGTAAAGATCGCCCCCCGCGAGCCGCAGCTCGTCCGTCAGTTCCTCGGCGCGCGCGTCGAGGTCGGGGAAATGATTGCGCCATTTCTCGATCGCGCGGCGCACGGCGGCAACTTCGGGCGCATCGCCTTCACCTTCCGCGCGTCCTTCGGGCGCCGCATCGAACAACCTTGCAAAGGCGGCGGCGGTCGCCGGCGCGGTCTGCAGCCACTCCTCGACCTCCTGCGCCCCGATTCCCAGATCGGCAAAGCGCGGATCGGCGAGCCGCCGCCGTAGCCCCGCAAGTCCCCCCGGCAACTCTTCGGCACCCAGCTTCGCCGCGTCGAACCCGAAGCGTTCGGCCAGCCTGACGATCACCGTGGCGCTGAGCGGCCGCTGCCCATGCTCGATCAGATTGAGGTAGCTCGGCGAAATGGCAAGCGCCTCGGCCATCGCCGCCTGCGTCATCCCCGCCTCGCGCCGCACCTTGCGCACCGCCGGCCCCGCAAACACCCGTCGCTCCGCCATCATTTGTAACTTTCTTTACTAATTTACACCCATATTTACACCGATCAGCCATATTTCACAAATATTATTGACAAAGCTTTTCACTTTCGGCGCGCGGCGCGTCAGTTTGAACCCATCACCTCTCCACGCCCTTCCGGGGCAGAGCCAAGGATCAAGACGATGGGCTATCAGGAAGACATGGCGCAGGCTGGCCGCCTCATCCGCGACTATGACGGCACATGGGACGGCATCAGCGGCGAAAGCATCGCCCGCATGCGCGCCCAGAACAAGTTCCGCACCGGCCTCGACGTCGCCCGCTACACCGCGCGCATCATGCGCGCCGACATGGCCGCCTATGACGCCGACCCCGCGAACTACACCCAGTCCCTGGGCTGCTGGCACGGCTTCATCGCGCAGCAGAAGATGATCTCGGTCAAGAAGCATTTCGGCACCGTGAAGGGCCGCTACATCTATCTCTCGGGCTGGATGATCGCCGCGCTGCGCAGCGAATTCGGTCCGCTGCCCGACCAGTCGATGCACGAAAAGACGAGCGTTCCGGCGCTGATCGAGGAAATCTACACCTTCCTGCGCCAGGCCGACGCGCGTGAACTCGGCATGCTGTTCCGCGACCTCGACGCCGCGCGCGCCGAGGGTGACGAGCTCAAGGCCAAGCAGGTGCAGGCCGCGATCGACAATCATGAAACGCACGTCGTGCCGATTATCGCCGACATCGACGCGGGCTTCGGCAACGCCGAGGCGACCTATCTGCTCGCCAGGAAGATGATCGAGGCTGGCGCCTGCGCGCTCCAGATCGAAAATCAGGTCTCGGACGAAAAGCAGTGCGGCCATCAGGACGGCAAGGTCACCGTGCCGCACGAGGATTTCATCGCGAAGATCCGCGCCTGCCGCTACGCCTTCATGGAACTCGGCGTCGAGGACGGCATCATCGTGACGCGCACCGACAGCCTCGGCGCGGGCCTCACCAAGCAGATCGCCTTCTCGAAGGAACCCGGCGACCTTGGCGACCAGTATAACAGCTATCTCGATTGCGAAGAGGTCGAAGGCGCGGGCAACCCCGGCGACGTCCTGATCAACCGCGACGGCAAGCTGATGCGCCCGAAGCGCCTGCCCTCGAATCTCTATCAGTTCCGCCCCGGAACCGGCGAGGATCGCTGCGTCATGGACTGCATCGCCAGCCTTCAGAACGGCGCCGACCTGCTCTGGATCGAGACCGAAAAGCCGCACATCGAACAGATCGCCGGCATGGTCGACCGCATCCGCGAAGTCGTCCCCAACGCGAAGCTCGCGTATAACAATTCGCCGAGCTTCAACTGGACGCTGAACTTCCGCCAGCAGGTTTTCGATGCGTGGAGCGCCGAAGGCAAGGACGTCAGCGCCTATGATCGCGCCAAGCTGATGAGCGCCGATTACGACGCGACGCCGCTGGGCGAAGAGGCCGACAACCGCATCCGCACCTTCCAGCGCGACGCCGCGAAGCGGGCGGGCATCTTCCACCACCTGATCACGCTGCCGACCTATCACACCGCCGCGCTGTCGACCGACAATCTGGCGAAGGAATATTTCGGCGACGAAGCGATGCTCGGCTACGTCAAGGGCGTCCAGCGCGCCGAAATCCGCCAGGGCATCGCCTGCGTGAAGCACCAGAACATGTCGGGCAGCGACATCGGCGACGATCACAAGGAATATTTCGCCGGCGAAGCGGCGCTCAAGGCCGCGGGCAAGGACAATACGATGAACCAGTTCGCCGCTTGAACGAGTTAGACGCGGGGGCCCGTTGCAACCCCCGCGTCGCCCATCTTGGTGCGGGGGCCAGCGACCCGACCCCCGTGCCTCCCGAGCTTTCCTGGGGAGGAAAGCCTGTCCGTCGGAAGCCCTTGCGCTTCCGGCGGACATTTTTATCGCGGCAGCGTCGCTTCTTCCCCGCGCGTCCTGACCAGCGACCAGATCACACCGCCCGCGATCAGCGCGACGGTCACACCCAGACTGACCAGCGGCGGGAATTTCGCGCCGTCCAGCACGAAATCGGCGACGAAGATCTTCGAGCCGATGAAGACGAGCACCAGCGCCAGCGCATATTTGAGGTAATGAAAGCGGTGCACCATGGCCGAGAGCGCGAAATAGAGCGCGCGCAGGCCGAGGATCGCCATGATGTTCGACGTATAGACGATGAACGTATCGGTGGTGATCGCAAAGATCGCCGGCACGCTGTCCACAGCGAACACAAGATCGGCGAGGTTGATCACCACGAGCGCGAGGAACAGCGGCGTTGCCGCGAGCGCGACCTTGCCCGTCTTCGTATCGGGCGCGCGCACGAAGAATTTCTCGCCGTGCAGCTCGTTCGTGATCGGGATGTGGCGCGACAGCCATTTGACGACCGGGTTGCCCTTCACGTCCATCGGCGTATCGCTCGCGAAGAGCATCTTCACGCCGGTGAACACGAGGAACGCCGCGAAGATATAGAGCACCCAGCCATATTCGGTGACCAGCGCCGCGCCGCCCGCGATCATGATACCGCGCAGCACGATCACCGCGACGATGCCCCAGAGGAGCGCGCGATACTGGTAGCGCGGCGGGATCGCGAAGGTCGCGAATATCAGCGAGATCACGAAGATATTGTCGATCGACAGCGCCTTCTCGATAAAGAAACCGGTGTAATATTGCAGCCCCGCCTCGCCGCCCTTCGCGGCCCAGACCCACGCGCCGAAGGCCATCGCGATGCCGATGTAGAGCGCCGAGAGCTTCAAACTCTCGCCGATCCCCATCTCCTTGTTTTCCTTGTTCAGGATGCCGAGGTCGAAGGCGGTGAGCGCGATCACGAGCGCGAGAAACGAAAGCCAGAACCAGGCCGGGGTACCCAGCCAGTCGGCGAACAGAAATTCCATGGTCTTTTCCCTGGATATGCCGGGGACGCCGCCTTTCGGCAGCGCCCTCGATTATCGAATTATGGGGAATTAGCGCGCGAGCGCCGGACGCATTGCCGGCCGCCGCGAGGGGCGGAGTGTCAGCGCCGCGAGCCGCTCCTTGACCGCGAGCTTCAGCGTCTTCAGCCGCAGCAGGCGGAACGGGTCGGCGCCCTTCCGTCGCACTTCGCGCCGCTCGGCATCGTCGAGCTGGCGGTGGAGCAGGGTCAGGCGATAGAAATTGGGATTGAACGTCATCGAAAAGGGCCTCCTGATTGAAAAATCAAGCAGGTGACGCCGATGCCGGGACCCCGGGAAACAGGGGGGAGATAGGGCCAGAGCATCGGTGTCACCCGATGCGGTCCGACATCACGTGGCGGGAAATTTCCCGCCGACGCCAGAGGGGCCCGGCCCGCATTTCCTTTATTTAGGGTGCCGCGACGCCGCTTGCAAGTCCCCCGACCTCCCGGCACGCTGCGATGGCGAAAGAGGAGGGTTTTTATGAGCGTGCTTGTCGAAAGCGATGGCCCCGTCACGATCGTCACCATCGACCGTCCGGCGCGCCGCAACGCTGTCGATCCCGAAACCGCTGTTGCTTTGCGGAGCGCCTTTACAGCCTTTGCCGCCGACGAGAGCGCACGGGTCGCGATCCTGACCGGCAGCGAAGGGCATTTCTGCGCCGGCTTCGACCTCAATGCCGTCGGCTCGTCACGCTACGACCCCGACGGCCCCGGACCGATGGGACCGACGCGGATGCTGCTCGAAAAGCCTGTGATCGCCGCGGTCGAGGGGCATGCCGTAGCAGGCGGGCTCGAACTCGCGCTCTGGTGCGACCTGCGCGTCGCCGCGGCGAGCGCGGTATTCGGCGTCTATTGCCGTCGCTGGGGCGTGCCGTTGATCGACGGCGGCACCGTGCGCCTGCCGCGCATCGTCGGCCAAGGCCGCGCGCTCGACATGATACTTACCGGCCGCCCGGTGGCCGCTGACGAAGCGCAGCGTATCGGTCTTGCCGACCGTATCGTTCCCGATGGTGAAGCACTTGGCGCCGCCATCGGGCTTGCAAAGCAAATCGCCGCCTTCCCGCAAATCTGCATGAACAGCGACCGGCTCAGCGCCTATCGCCAGTGGGACTTCGACATCGAAGGCGCGCTCGCGCATGAAGCGCACGCCGGGCTCGCACCGCTCCGCGAAGGCGCCGCGGCGGGAGCCAGACGCTTTACCCAAGGCGCCGGACGCGGCGGCAGCTTTATGGATGGGGGAGAATGAAATGAGGATATGGATTGCCGCTGCGGCACTGGTCGCCCTGCCCTTGCCCGCATCCGCGGCAAGCCCGACCGATATCCCCGCCGCCATCTATACCGACCCGCCCGCCGACAAGGCGCATCCTGCGGCTATGGAGGTCGTCCATATCCCCAGCGGAGGCGTCGCGATCAACGGCGTCGTCTATATCGCCGCGGGCGCCGGACCGCACCCGACTGTCGTCCTGTGTCATGGCCTTCCCGGCAATGAAAAGAGCCTCGACCTTGCGCAGGCGATGCGCCGCGCGGGCTGGACCGTGATCACCTTCAACTATCGCGGCTCATGGGGCAGCCCGGGCGACTATCGCTTTTCGCAAAATCTGGAGGATGCGGACGCGGTGCTCGCCTTCGCGCGCGATCCCGCCAATGCGGCGAAGCTGCGGATCGATCCGAAACGTCTCGTCATCATGGGCCACAGCATGGGCGGCTGGGTCACCGCGCTGACCGCCGCGCACGACAAGGCCTTGCTCGGCGCCGCGATGGTCTCGGCGGGCAATATGGGCTGGCTCGGCAAACTGCCGCGCGATCAGGCGGTGAAGGCGCTGCGCAGCAATGGCATGGAGGCGCTCGCCGGGACGACGCCCGAAATCATGGCCGACGAAATCATCGCCAACACCGACCGCTTCGACTTCGTGAAGGCCGCGCCGCAGCTCACCGGAACCAACCTGTTCGTCCTGACGTCGGACGACGGGCTGGCACCGATGAGCAACGCCCTGGCGGCCGCGATCGGCAAAGCCGGCGGCGGCGAAAAGCTCAAGGCGCTGCACGTTGCGACAGACCACAGCTGGTCCGACGCCCGCGTGCGGTTGCAGGCCGAGGTTCTGGGGTGGCTCGAAACCCTCGAAGCCAGGAAATGATCCACCCCACGCACCGCCATCACGACGCAGGCAAGGTCGCGATCAACCGACTCGATCGAAACGCGTCGTTTCCAGCTTTTGACGACTGTCGGCGGACCAGACGATCGTTTCGGTCATCGATTTCTGATCCTTCGCGACCGTATAGACTCGCGTCGACACCCGGCTGCCGGCCTTCCCCAATGTCATGACCAACGTGTCCGGCGCCGGCTGGCGCAGGGCAACGCTGTCGATGAAATCCATATTGCCGGCAATCGGGACGGCGACGCCATCGAGCGCGGCGGTCGATTCCGAATGCTTGATGGAGCCGTCGGGCGCGACGATTTCGACACGCGTCGTCCATTTGCCCTCCGGCGAGGGCTGGAACGTTATCGTCACCCGTTGAGGGCGTTCGTTTTCGGGCATCTCCGATGCGTCCAGCGACCAGCTTCCGACCAGCGGCATCTGCTGGGACGCCGTGTAAACGGCGCCCGGTGCTCCGGCCTGATCGGCGGAAGGAGCGGTTGCGACCATCAATCCGACGGCGGCCATGGGTATTGCGATAAGCATGACGATCATTCCTTTCGAACCGCGAACCCCGATGGTCGCGGTGTGCGCCAAATCCTTCACGGAGGAGCGCTGTCCCGAAAGATCGATATTTTCGTCACAAGTTTTTTGGAGATCCAGAAGGCGCGCCAATTCGCGACTGCTGCCGACGCCCGTCTTGCGGCGGGCGGAACGCAAACGTTCGTTGATCGAGGTTTCCGAACGGCCCAGACGCGCTGCGATGGTCTTTACGGTATGCCCGGCGACCAACAGGCGCAGAATTTCCATTTCCCGGTCGGTGAGGCATGTGGACAAGCCGGGAGCAGGTTCGTTGGACGACATGTCCTTTGCTCACCACAGCCGCACGAACAGGTCCATCCCAATTTATTTGGAAAGCGGCAGCACGACAAGACAAGACGGCGGGGTCGGCTGCCCCGGGTTCCGCGTCTCCGGCTACTTCTTCGCCATCAGCTTCATCGTCATCGCGGTCAGCGCCTCGGTCGCGGTCGAGATCACCGCCGGTGCATCGGGCGCCCAGAAGGGCGAATGGAGGCTGGGCAGCGTGCGCCCTTCCTTCTTCGCCGCGTCATATTCGGCCTGCGGCACGCCGCCGACCCAGACGATCAGGCTCTTCACATCCTTGTTTTCGTCTCGCGAAAAGCGGCTGAAATCCTCGCCGCCCATCACCGGCGGCATCTTGACGACGCGCTCGCTGCCGAAACTGGTCGTCAGGAACGCCGCCATCTCCTCGGTGAAATCGACCGTATTGAAGGTCGCGGGCGTATATTCGTCCTTTTGCACCGTCACCACGGGCATGCGGTCCGCGGGAATGTCCGCGGCGATCGCCTCACCCTTCGCGATGCGCGCGATGCCGTCCAGCAGATGCTCGCGTACCTCGTCGGTGTAGCTGCGCACGGTCAGTTGCAGCCGCGCCTCGTCCGAGATGATATTATGCTTGGCACCCGCGTGGAAGCTGCCGACCGTCACCACCGCGCTGTCGAGCGGGCTGATCTCGCGCGACACGAGCGTCTGGAGCGCGCCGACGATACGGCTCGCGAGCACGATCGGATCCTTGGTCGTCTGCGGATAGGCGCCGTGCCCGCCGACGCCCTTCACCAGCACATCGACGCTGTCGACATTGGCGAGCGCATAGCCCGGCGTATAGCCGATCTTGCCCGCGGGAAACTGGGCCGCATCGTGGAAGGCGAGTGCGTATTGCGGCTTGGGAAAGCGCGAATAGAGTCCGTCGGCGAGCATCATGCGCGCGCCCGCGCCACGCTCCTCGGCGGGCTGGCCGATCATCACCAGCGTGCCCGACCACTTCGACTTGTTCGCCGCCATCAGCCGCGCGACGCCGATCCACGCGGTCATATGCGTGTCGTGGCCGCACGCATGCATCACGCCCGTTTCGACGCCTTCCTTCGTGGTCACGCGTATCTTCGACGCGCCGGGCAGGCCCGTCTGCTCGGTCACCGGCAACCCGTCCATGTCGGCGCGCACCATCACGACAGGCCCCGGACCATTCTCCATCACCGCGACGACGCCGGTGCCGCCGACCTTTTCGGTGACCCTGAAGCCCAGCTTGCGCGCCTCGGCGGCGAGGATGCCCGCCGAGCGGACCTCCATGAAGCTGAGTTCGGGGTTGGCGTGCAGATCCTTGTAGATCGCCATGAGCGACGGCATCTGCCTTTCGACATCGCCGCGAAGCGTCTGCGCCGAAGCCGGCACGGCGAGAGCCAGCGCCGCAGCGCCCGTCCACAATATCCGCATGTTATTCCCCTGTTTTTCCTGTCAGCCCGCCGGGACCAGTTCGATCACGTCGAGCAGCGATTCATAGGCCGGCGCGGGCAGCACGAGCCGCCAGCGATTGTCGCCGATCCGCTCGACCAGTCCCGCCATGTCGCGCATCCGGTCGTTGCCGTAACTGACCGCCATCTTCTCGTCGCCGAGTTCAAGCGTGCCGAGGAAGATCTGGCGCTTCAGATTGTCGGGAAAGATGAGGCCGACCGGGCGCTGCGACCCCGAAACCTTGGTCAGGCTCGACAATCCCTGCTCGGGCGCGACGCGGCAGCGGAACCAGCCATAGGCGACATAGGACAGGCTGCCCCGCCCCTGCGTGCCGAGCTTGATCGTGCGGCAGCGATAGTCGCCCGCGGGCAAATGCGGGTTGGGCAGCGCCGCCATCGGCTGAAGCAGGACGCCTTCGCGGTCGATGTCGGCGCCAAAGCCCTTCGCGCGCGCATCGGCCAGCGCCGCCTGCCAGCTGCTGTACCAGCCGCGGATCCTTTCCTTGTCGGCGTCGGTCGCCGTCGCGCGCCACGTGCCCGTCGTATCGGCCGGCGCGTCCGCCGACGACGGCGGCACCGGCGGCACCACCGACCGGCACGCGCCAAGGGTGACGCCCAGCGCCACCGCCAAAACCCAAATGGTGCGACCCATGATTCTCCGTTTCTCCCCGCCCCTTGATGGTTAATCTTAGGAGGCGAAAGGAGATTGCTCAAGGGCGGAGCGGGTCAGGCCGCGGTCCAGCCGCCATCGACGCTGAGGTTCGCGCCGGTGATGTTCGCCGCCTCGTCGCGCGTCAGGAACGACGCGACCGCAGCGACCTGCTCGACGGTGACGAACTGCTTCGTCGGCTGCCCCGCGAGCAGCACGTCGTTGATCACCTGCTCGCGCGTCATGCCGCGCGCCTTCATCGTGTCGGGAATCTGGTTCTCGACCAGCGGCGTCCAGACGTAACCCGGGCTGATGCAGTTCACCGTGATCCCGGCGTCGGCGACTTCGAGCGCGACGGTCTTGGTGAGGCCGGCGAGCCCGTGCTTCGCGGTGACATAGGCCGATTTGAACGGCGAGGCGACGAGCGAGTGCGCCGACGCGGTCGCGATGATGCGCCCCCACTTCTTCCTGCGCATCACCGGCACCGCATGGCGGATCGTGTGGAACGCCGCGGTCAGGTTGAGCGCGATGATCATGTCCCATTTCTCGACCGGGAAATCCTCGACCGGCGAGACGAACTGCATGCCCGCGTTGTTGACGAGAATGTCGACCCCGCCGAAATCGGTTTCAGCGCGCTTGAACATCTCTTCGATCTGTTCGGGCCTGGTCAGGTCGGCGCCGTCATAGGCCGCCTTGCCGCCGCTGATCGCTTCCAGCCCCTTGCGCTCGGCCTCGATCGCGTCGGCGTCGCCGAAGCCATTGATGATGATGTCGGCGCCGTCGGCCGCGAAGGCCTTCGCGATGCCGAGCCCGATGCCGGAGGTCGATCCGGTGACGAGGGCGGTCTTTCCCTTGAGGCGCATATTCCAATCCTTTCAGTGGGGGAGATTTTCAGCCGATACCCTGGCCCGATTTCGGTTTCAGTCCGTCGGACTGCACCGCAAAACTGTCCGACCGCCCTTCGGCGATGCTGTCGGCGAGCAGATGGCCGTCCTTCATCGCGGCCTCGACCGCGTCGCGGCCGAGCGCCCAGTTGACCTCCATCGTCGAGCGCGAAAATTCGAAATCGCGCGCGCCCGTCTGCCACGCGGGGGGTTCGTGGATCAGCTGGACGACGTTGAGCGCCTTGCAGTCGACCATTTTGCGCACCGCCTTCACCTCGGGCAGGTCGGCGAACTCGTCGGGCAGTTTCCGCAGCATCCGGTCGATCAGCCGGTGCTCCTTGCGCCGCCGCACCAGCCCGTCGGAAATGCGCCGCGTGCGGCTCGAATAGCGGATATCCTTCTCGCGCGACCAGGCTTCCTCGAGGTCGTGCGGCCGCACCCCCCGCGCGGGAAAGAGGTCGACCTGGAACACGAGCATATCCTCGTTCGCCGCGGCGACGACATGTTCGAGCGGGGTGTTCGAGACGAGGCCGCCGTCCCAATACCATGTCCCGTCGATCTCGACCGGTGGCAGGCCCGGCGGCAATGCCCCCGATGCCAATATGTGGCGCGCGTCGATCGTGTCGCATGTCGTATCGAAATAGCGGAAGTTGCCCGTCTCGACCGCCACCGCGCCGACCGACAGCCGCACCTTGCCCCGGTTCACCCGGTCCCAGTCGACGAGCCGGTCGAGCGTCGCGACGAGCGGGCTGGTGTCGTAGAAGCTCACCGCCTCGGGAGTCTGCCGTTCGGCGAAGGCCGGCGGCGGAAAGCGCGGGATGAAAAAGCCGGGGACGCCGAACGCCATCACCTGACCCGCCGCCGCCATGTGCGACCATTCGCGCGCCCAGTCGTTATCGACCGTCGGCAGCGAAGGGAGCGCCGATGACACGCCCTCCCAGAACTCGCGCATCCTGCCGACCGCCTGATCGCGCTCATTCCCCGCTATGATCGCGGCGTTGACCGCGCCGATCGATATGCCTGCGACCCAGTCGAGTTCGATCCCGAGGTCGATCAGCGCCTCGTACACCCCCGCCTGAAACGCCCCCAGCGCGCCGCCGCCTTGCAGGACGAGCACGACGAGGTCGGGGAGCGGCAGGGCGGCACGGGCGGCGCGGCGGGGCATGAGACTCGCGATCCTTCGTTGCGGACGCGCGATTTGTGCACCGCAGCACGCACCATTGCAATGGCTTGCCGGCTGCGAAGCCCCTTCCAATTGCCCGGCGCTGCTGTAACACTCGGCGGGACAGGACCCTTTGCCGGTGGAGAAGCCCGATGCGCCTCGACGATTATGATCCCGGAGACGATATTCGCGATCTGGGCCGCGGCGGCGGTGGTGGCTTTGGCGGTGGCGGGGGCGGCGGTCTCGGCGGTCTGCTGATCGGCTTCCTGCCGATGCTGCTTGGCCGCAAGATGGGCTGCGGGACGATCCTGTTGCTCGGCGCGGTCGCCTTCTTCGTTCTCGGCCCCGGCGCCAACATGCTGAGCACGGGCGGCGGGTCGAGCGATCCGATGGCCGACAGCCGCACCGGCCCGAACGTCGCTTGCGATACGGAGGGCGAGCGCTTCGCCTGCAACGTCTTCGGTTCGACGCATCAGGTGTGGGGCAGCCTGATCAACGGCTATCGAAAGCCGACGCTCTATTTCTATTCCAACCGCGTCGACCGGACGGGCTGCGGCGCTGCAAGCTCCGCCATGGGCCCCTTCTATTGCCCCGGCGATCAGGGCGTCTATCTCGACACCGACTTCTTCCGCGAACTCGACAGCAAGTTCGGCGCCGCCGGCGACGCGGCGCAGGCCTATGTCGTCGCGCACGAGGTCGGCCATCATATCCAGACGATCAGCGGCATTTCGGATCAGGTCCGCCGCGCGCAGGGTCGCGCCTCGCAGGCCGAGGGCAATGCGCTGCAGGTCCGCATGGAGTTGCAGGCCGACTGTTATGCCGGCGTATGGGCATCGCGCGCGCGCAACAGCGCGGGCCAGCCGGTGATGGAAGCCGGCGATATGGAGGAAGCGATGCGCGCCGCCAACGCAATCGGCGACGACACGCTGATGCGCTCGGCGGGCCAGCGCCCCGTCCCCGAAAGCTTCACCCACGGAACGAGCGAGCAACGCATGACCTGGCTCCGCCGCGGCCTGCAAACGGGGGATCCGCGCCAGTGCGACGCGTTCGACACGGCCATCTGATCGCCGCCCTCTCTGCGGCACTCGCCGCCACGCCGGCTTCGGCCGCTCCGCTCCATATCGAGGCCGGGCGGCTGATCGACGGCGTGACGAACGAGGTTCGCACGGGCCAGTGCATCACGGTGGAAGCCGAACGCATCACGGCGGTCGCCCCTTGCGGAAACACGCCCGATGGCGCCACGGTCATCGACTGGTCGGCCTTCACCGTTCTCCCCGGCCTCATCGACCTCCACACCCACCTCGCCGACCTCGGCCAGAGCGCCGACCTCGCCGCACCGATGAAGGCCTCGCCCGCCGAAACCGCGCTCGTCGGCGCACGCAATGCGCGCGTCACGCTCGAAGCGGGCTTCACCAGCGTGCGCGACGTCGGCACCTATCGCGGCCTCACCGATGTAACGCTGCGCAACGCGATCGACCGCGGCGACGTGCCGGGACCGCGCATGTGGGTCGCGGGCGCCTATCTCACCATTCCGAGAGGGGGCGGCGAACTCAACGGCGTCGTTCCGAACGACCAATTGCCGCCCGACATGCGCCTCGGCGTCGCCGCGACGCCCGAGGAAGCGGCGGCAAAGACGACATATCTGCTCGATCACGGCGCCGATTTCATCAAGACGATCGCGACCGGCGCGGTGCTCGCGATCGGCACCGAACCCGGCGCGCCCGAGCTGACACCCGAACAGCTCCGCACGATCGTGAAGGTCGCGCATGCGCGCGGCAAGAGGGTCACCGCGCACGCACACGGTGCGGAGGGGATCAAGAATGCGATCCACGCCGGCGTCGACAGCATCGAACACGCCAGCCTCGCCGACGAGGAGGCGCTGCAACTCGCGAAAAAACACGGCACCTGGCTCGCGATGGATATCTACAACGGCACCTGGATCGACGAGGTCGGCACGAAGGAGGGCTGGCCCGAGGAATATCTGCGCAAGAACCGGGAGACGACCGACGCCCAGCGCGCCGCCTTCCGGCGTGCGGTCGAACTCGGCGTCAACATCGGCTATGCAACCGACGCCGGCGTCTATCCCCACGGGCTCAACGCGCGCCAGTTCCGCAATATGGTCAGATACGGGATGACGCCGATGCAGGCGATCCAGTCGGCGACAGGCCGCGCTGCGGAAGAAATGGGCCGCGGCGACGTCGGCGCGATCCTTCCCGGCCGCTATGCCGATTTCGTCGCGGTGAAAGCCGATCCGCTCGCCGACATCACCGCCCTCGAAAAGATCGACCATGTGATGAAGGGCGGCGTGCTCGTTCGCTGACGACCGGTTTCGTCCGATTGCGGACGAAACAGCGATCGTGCAAATGTCGTGAGGCAGTACTAGAGTTTGGATTGTGGGTGTGGATATCCGAAAAATAGTAAGGAAGTGGGCGGAAAGGGAGGAAACATTCCTTCGGTACCAATTTCACGGAAAGACGATGAGGGATCGCTTTCGTGGCTTACGCCGTTCGGAACGCAACGAAGCTAAATTGCTTGTTTTGGCGGCGATTCCAGCAGTCCTGATTGGTCCATTCATCGGTAAGTGGTCCGACGCGTCGATCGTCGGAAAAGCGATATTGGCTGCAACCGCGCTTTGGATGCTCAGCATTGTACTTGTAGGCGGTTATTTCCTGTTTCGAGCTATCGTGCGAGCTTCACGAAAACCAATTGATTGAGGTTCGACGTCCGCTCTCCACCCCAAACAGACATCACAGATGCAGCCTCGCGACGTAACGGCTTGAACACCTACGCCGCACGGCTAAACCGCTTTCATGCGTAACATGCTCCTCACCAGCGCGATCGCGCTCACCGCCGCCCTTTCCGCCCCCGCCATGGCTCGCCCGATGACCGAGGTCGACCTTGCGACGCTGAAGCGCGTCGCCGCGCCCACGGCATCGCCCGACGGCCGCTGGGTCGTCTTTCAGATGACCGAGACCGAAACGGGAACCTACAAGCGCTCGACCGGCCTCTGGCTCGTCGACCGCAATGCCAAAAATGCGAAACCGGCTCCGATCGCCGACGCGGCGGGCAAGAACGAAACCTCGCCCGCGTTCGACAAGGATGGTTTCCTCTATTTCCTCTCGAACGCGTCGGGCAAGGATCAGGTCTGGCGCATCGACCCGAAGGCGGGCGGCGCCGCGACGCAGGTGACCGACACGCAGGCCGACGTCGCGGGGTTCAAAATCTCGCCCGACGCGACGAAACTGCTCGCATGGGGCGACATCGCGAAGGAATGCACCGACTTCGGTTGCGACGCGAAGGACAAGGGCGCACTCCCCGGCCCCGGCAGCGGCCGCCTCTACAAGGACGGCGCGGGCTTCGTCCGCCACTGGGACCAGTGGGAAACGCCCGGGACCTATAGCCGCCCCTTCATCTTCAATCTTGCGGATGGCAAGGCGACCGCCGCACGCCCGGCCGACGCCGGGCTGACCGGTGACACCCCGTCGAAACCCTTCGGCGGCGGCGAGGAACTCGCGTGGGGCGCCGACAGCCGCACCGTGTTTTTCACTTTGCGCAAGGCCGACCGGGGCGAGCCGATGTCGACCAACCTCGATATCTACAGCTGGCTCGTCGACAGCCGGATGATGCCGGTCAATCTGACGCAGGACAATCAGGCGACCGACACGCTCCCCACCCCCTCGCCCGACGGCAAATCGCTCGCCTATGCCGCGATGGCCCGCCCCGGCTATGAAGCCGACCGGCAGGTGCTGATGCTGCGCAATCTCGAAAGCGGCGAGACGAGGAAGCTCACCGACGCGTGGGATCGTTCGGTCGGCTCGATCGCCTGGGCTCCCGACGGCAAGTCGCTCTATGTCACCGCGCAGGACACGCTCGAACATCCGGTGTTCCGCGTCGATGCGGCGACGGGCAAGATCGAGAAATTGAAGGCGACGACCGAAGCCTTCGAGGGCAATATCGGCGACGTCACGCCGCTCCCCGGCGGCGCCCTCCTCTATTCGCGCAACTCGGCGCTCCTGCCGACCGACCTGTTCGTTCGCGATGCGAAGGGCAAGGTCGGCCAGCTCACCGATGTCAACGCGGCGGCGATCGCCGAATTCGACCCGGTGAAACTCGAAAAGATCCAGTTCGCCGGCGCGAACGGCGACAAGGTGTGGGGCATGATCCTGAAGCCCGCGAACAGCACCGCGAAGCTGCCGGTCGCCTTCATCGTCCATGGCGGGCCGCAGGGCAGCTTCGGCAACAGCTGGTCGACGCGGTGGAATCCGCGTGTCTTCGCGCAGCAGGGCTATGGCGTCGTCACCGTCGATTTCCACGGTTCGACGGGATACGGGCAGGCTTTCACAGACAGCATCAACAAGGATTGGGGCGGGAAGCCGCTCGAGGATCTGAAACTCGGCCTCGCCGCGGCGGGCAGGCAGGATGCGCAGCTCGATCTCGCCAATGCCTGCGCGCTCGGCGCCTCCTACGGCGGCTATATGATGAACTGGATCGCGGGCCAGTGGACCGACGGCTTCAAATGCCTCGTCCAGCATGACGGCGTCTTCGACCTTCGCGCCATGGCGTTCGAGACCGAGGAGCTCTGGTTCGACGAATGGGACCATGGCGGCCCATGGTGGGAACGCACCGACCCCGAAAAATGGAACCCGGTCAATCATGTGACCAAGTGGAAGACCCCGATGCTGGTGATCACC
This sequence comes from Sphingopyxis sp., assembly GCF_016463645.1. Lineage (GTDB taxonomy): Bacteria > Pseudomonadota > Alphaproteobacteria > Sphingomonadales > Sphingomonadaceae > Sphingopyxis. The sequence continues at coordinate 20,037 of NZ_JAEMQX010000068.1, forward strand.
AGCGAAAAGGATTTCCGTATCCCCTACAGCCAGGGCCTCGCCGCGTTCACCGCGCTCCAGCGCCGCAATATCCCGTCGGAACTGCTCGTCTTCCCCGACGAGAATCACTGGGTACTGAAGGGCGCGAACAGCGTCCAGTGGCACCAGACGGTGTTCGGCTGGCTGGGCAGCCACCTCAAAAAATAACGAAGACGGGGGGCGTGGGTAACCGCGCCCCCTTGCCGCCTCGCCCCCCGGCTGGCAAAGGCGCCCGGCTATGCCGATGGAAAAAACCTTCGATCCCGCCGCTATCGAGGCGAAATGGGCCCATGAATGGGAAAGCCGCGGGCTGTTTCGCCCTGCGCGTCCCGATGCGACACCGTTCACGATCGTCAATCCGCCGCCGAACGTCACCGGCGCGCTGCACATCGGCCATGCGCTCGACAACACGCTGCAGGACGTGCTCGTCCGTTACGAACGCCTGCGCGGCAAGGATGCGCTGTGGGTCGTCGGCATGGACCATGCCGGCATCGCGACGCAGATGGTCGTCGAACGCCAAATGGAAGAGCGGCAGGACAAGCGCACCAACTACACGCGCGAGGAATTCGTCGACAAGGTCTGGCAGTGGAAGGCGGAGAGCGGCGGCCAGATCACCGGCCAGCTCCGCCGCCTCGGCTGCTCGATGGACTGGTCGCGCGA
>NZ_JAEMQX010000188.1 GCF_016463645.1 Sphingopyxis sp.
TCGCTCGACGGCGGCGCATCGGCGCGCTTCTGCGAGAACTGGCCGCTGTTCATGATCTCCTCGAGCGCCGCGCGGGCGCGCGACACGCGGCTTTTCATCGTACCGAGCGCGCAGTCGCAGATGCTCGCGGCTTCTTCGTAGGACATGCCGCCCGCGCCGACGAGAATCAGCGCCTCGCGCTGGTCCTGCGGCAATTCCATGAGGCCGCGCTGCAGATCGGCCATCTCGCCGCTGTCTTCCTGGCTCGCGGGAGTCGACATGGTGCGCTCGACCGCGGTCTCGTCATATTCGCCGACGAACTTGTTGCGGCGCATCTGCGACAGGAAGGTGTTGCGCAGGATGACGAAGGTCCACGCCTTGATCGACGTGCCGCGCTCGAACCGTTCGCGCGATGCCCATGCCTTGACCATCGTGTCCTGCGTCAGGTCGTCGGCGAGGTCGGGATTGCCGGAGAGGCTGCGGCCATAGGCGCGCAAATGCGGAATGACGCCGGCGAGCAGCGCCTTGAATTCGCTGTCTGACAGGGTGTCTTCCTGCGGCTGCGAAGCAGCGGCGGTGGTTCCGGTCATTATTGCTTCGAGCTTTTCTGATCGAGCTGGGAAAGAAGATCGAGCATATTTTCGGGCAACTGCTCGGCGACGACATTGCCATAGATCATGCGCAGCTTGGCGCTCACCGGTTCGGGCGCCTGTCGCCCGGTCAGGGTGCGGTGCCACTGGTCGCCGCCGGTACCGGGGAAGCTGCCCGGCGTCCGGCGCGGCGCGTCGGCGCCCGGGGGGAAACTGCCCTTGCCGTCCATCCTGTTGTTGCCTTGCGTAGCCATGCGTGAGCAACGAGGAAAAACGCCGCAGGTTCCCGCCGGATTTCTTTTTTGCGACGAATGCGTTGCCAGGAAGTCACACTGGCCGTAATCAGGGGGCGTGAGGGGTCACACCATGGCCGATATTCCGGCCGACGGACGGGAGTGTGACCGCCTGCTATCCTTCATCCCTACCGGCACCGCCGATCCGCCGCCCGAAGGCGGGCACCCTTGCAATGATATTCCAGCGCGTTAAGCCGGAAACAGACCCCGTGAAAATCGGGGTACAAACAAAGGCCTTGGTATCAGCAACGTAACGCCCCAACCACTCGACGACGACAGCTTCAAGCGGGAGCTGGCGGCAATGCTGCCGCATTTGCGCGCCTTCGGGCGCAGCCTGACCGGCAACGCCGACCTTGCGGACGATCTGGTTCAGGAAACGATGCTGAAGGCGTGGAAGGCGCGCGCGCAATATATTCCGGGCCCCGCGAGCATGAAGAGCTGGGCTTTCGTGATCCTGCGCAACTGTTTCCTGTCGCAGATGCGTCGCAAGAAATTCACCGCCGAATATGACGAGCTGGCAGCCGAGCGGCTGCTCGTCGCGCCCGACGACCAGGACGACAGCCTGCACCTCGCCGACGTCCAGCGCGCGCTGATGCTGCTGCCCGTCGACCAGCGCGAGGCGCTGGTGCTGATCGGCGCGGGGCAGCTCTCCTACGAGGAAGGCGCGGCGATCTGCGGCTGCGCGGTCGGCACGATGAAGAGCCGCGTTTCGCGCGGCCGGGCGGCGTTGCAGGCGATACTCGACAGCGGCGAGATGCCGCGGCGCAGCGCCGACGAATTGCCGTCGAACGAGGCGTTTCGCGCGATCATGGACAATGTGGACCAGCTCACCGGCGGCGGTCCGTCGCCCGACTGAGGTCCGTTTTTTCCGGCCGACGCCGGCCTGCGTCGCCCGATCACGCCGCGAGTTGCGGGGTAAAGAGCAGGCTCTGGCTGATCGCCGCACGTACGGTGTTTTCGCGGAACGGCTTCGAGATCAGGAAGGTCGGCTCGACGCGGCCGCCGGTCAGCAGCCTTTCGGGAAACGCGGTGATGAAGATCGCCGGCACCGGGGCGATCGCCAATATGTCCTGCACCGCGTCGATCCCCGACGACCCGTCGGCAAGCTGGATATCGGCGAGGACGAGGCCCGCGTCGGTTTCCTCGAACGCCGCGATCGCATCGTCATGCGTCGTGGCGATGCCGGCGACGCGGTGACCGAGGTCGCGCACGATCTGTTCGAGTTCCATCGCGATCAGCGGCTCGTCCTCGATGATCAGGACCGAGGTGCGCGATTCGCGGTCGAGTTCGCCGACCGCATCGGACAGGAGCGTTTCGACGGTCGCGGTGTCGGTGCCGGTGATCAGCCCGGCTTCCTCGATCGAAAAGCCTTCGAGCGCGGTGAGCAGCAGGACCTGCCGGCCGAGCGGGGTGATCTGCACGAGGCGGCGGTGCGCGGCGCGGACGAGCGGGTGTTCGCCTTCGTCGCCTTCATCGCCGTCTTCGCCTTCGTCGATATAGGCGCTTTCCCAGATACGGTGGAAATTGCGGTAAAGATCGATGCGGGTGCCGTCGCCGCTGTGGAATTCGTCGGGCGCGGCAACGATGACTTCGAGCGTCGTGTGCACGAAATTGTCACCATGCTGCTGGCTGCCCGTCAGCGCGCGCGCGTAGCGACGCAGGAAAGGCAGATGGCCACGAATTTCCTCACCCAATGTCATCAAAATTCCTCCCTCTGGGACCAGTCATCATACGCGCCCCGGCGCGGGTCGGTTCCCGGCGGGAAGCGCGAAAGCCGTCCGAAGGGGTGCAACTTGTCGCGCGCCAATGCGTAGAGTCTGCCGGGACGCAATGCAGACCATGGATAAGCAAGTGGAATTGCGCCACTTTCCTTGTTCCCATGGGCAGGATGCTTTTGTAGGGACCATTTTCATGGCAGAGCGGCCCCCCGGGGACATGAGCGATGCAACGCCGATCGCATCGAGGGAAGGCGAGGGACGGGATTTGGCAAAGGGGGGCGATCAGGGCGCTGCGGAGGCCGAACGGCTGCGGCTCGACACGCTTCGCGAATACCGCATCATGGACACCGCGCCCGAACCCGCGTTCGACCGGGTGACGCGTATGGTCGCCGACCTGTTCGGCGTTCCGGTCGCGCTGATATCGCTCGTCGACGATCGCCGCCAATGGTTCAAATCGGCGCATGGCATCGAGGCGCGAGAGACGCCGCGCGAATATAGCTTCTGTCCCCATGTAATTGCAGAGAACGGGCCGGTGGTGGTCGCCGACGCGCTGTCCGATCCGCGTTCGCGCGACAATCCGCTGGTTACGGGCGATCCGGGTTTTCGTTTCTATGCCGGGGTGCCGCTGCGCGCCCATAATGGCGCGGTCCTCGGCAGTCTGTGCGTAATCGACCGCAAGGCGCGGGCCGCCCCGAGCGATGTCGACATCGCGCGGCTCGAGGATTTCGCCGAAATCATCATGGCCGAGGCCGACCTGCGCCGGATCGGTGCCGAGCGTGACGAGGCCCGCCGCACGCTCGAACGCGCGCTCGATTTTTCGGGGATCGCGACGTGGCAATACGACCCGCTCACCGACCGGTTGATCACGCAGGGTGCCGGCGCCGAACTCTGGGGTTCGGGGTTCGACGCGGTGCTGGCGACCGGCAACGGCTTTTTCGATCTGGTTCATCCCGACGACCGCGCACAGCTCCGCGCGTTGCTGGAGGAAACGGTCGCGAACAAGACCCCCTATGCGGCCGAATATCGCATCGTGAATCCCGAGCGCGGCGTGCGCTGGAATGCGGTGCGCGGCGACTGGGTCGTGCATTCCGACGACGCGATGCTGACCGGGGTCAGCATCGACATTACCGAGCAGAAGAGCCGGCAGGAAAATGCCAATCTGCTGATGCGCGAACTTCATCACCGGATGCGCAACCTGTTCGCGACGGTGAGCGCGATCATCTCGTTGACGCGGCACGCCGCGCGCGATGTCGACGACTATGTCGAGCGGATCAGCAGCCGGCTCGACGCGCTCAATCGCGCGCAGAATGTCCTGCTCGGTTCGAACTTCATGACCGGATCGATGCATGCGCTGATGCGCGAGGTCGAGGCGAGCTTCCCGCGCATCCGCTGGTCGGGCCCCGACCTGCTGCTCCCCGAAAACGCGCTCGTCGCGATGGCGCTGCTGTTCAACGAACTTGCGACCAACGCGGCGAAGCATGGCGCGTTGACCGGCGAGAACGGCCGCGTCGCGGTGAGCTGGACGCAGGACGAGGAAGGCGCGGAAGGAAGGATGTTCCGCATGATCTGGGCCGAAAGCGGCGGCGACCGTCTTGTCGTCGCCCCCGACCGGACGAGTTTCGGGACGTTGCTGATGGAACGCAGCGTGAAGAACAATCTCGGCGGCACGATCGAACGACGGTGGGAGCCCGGGGGGCTGGTCGTCGAGATCGCGTTGCCCGCGCGCTGGCGCGAAGCCTGAGCGACCAACTCAAAACCCGATATTTGTTCCTTATATGTTCTCATGCTAGGCATGGGGCATGTCCGCGAAACCGATTCTCGAAAAGCTGGCCGTACTCGCCGATGCGGCGAAATATGACGCATCCTGTGCGTCGTCGGGAACGGTGGCGCGCGATTCGACCGGCACGAAAGGCATCGGATCGACCGAGGGCATGGGCATATGCCACAGCTATGCGCCCGACGGACGGTGCATCTCGTTGCTCAAGATATTGCTGACGAACTTCTGCATCTATGACTGCCGCTTCTGCATCAATCGCGCGTCGAGCAATGTCGAACGCGCGCGGTTCAGCCCGCAGGAAGTCGTCACGCTGACGCTCGATTTCTACAAGCGCAATTATATCGAGGGGCTGTTCCTGTCCTCGGGGATCATCCGCTCCGAAGATTATACGATGGAGCAGCTCGCCCTGGTCGCGCGCATGTTGCGCGAGGAGCATCGTTTTCAGGGCTATATCCATCTGAAGACGATCGCGGGGGCGGATCCGGCGCTTGTCGCGCTCGCGGGGCTCTATGCCGACCGCCTCTCGACCAATGTCGAACTCCCGACCGAAGAAGGACTGTCCAGCTTCGCGCCCGAAAAGAAGCCCGAGACGATCCGCAAGACGATGGCGTCGGTGCGCGTCGGCGCCGACGATGCGATCGAGGCGGCGAAGAGCCGGCTGATCGGCAAGGCGAAGCCGCCGCGCTTCGCCCCCGCCGGGCAATCGACGCAGATGATCGTCGGCGCCGATGCCGCGCGCGACGACGATATATTGAAGACCGCGACGAACCTCTATTCGGGCTACCAGCTCCGCCGCGTCTATTATTCGGCGTACAGCCCGATCCCCGATGCGAGCAGCGACCTGCC
>NZ_JAEMQX010000069.1 GCF_016463645.1 Sphingopyxis sp.
AGGGGGTCCCTCTTCGACGCCGATCGGGGGTCCCTTTTGAACGCCGTTTGACAGCCTGATTTCCGGCATCGCCCGAGGCTCTAGTCTGGCGTTAGTGCGTTGCACAGCATGACTGGTGCCTCGGCCCGCCTTGAGGCCTTCAGCCTGATCGGCGGGCCGATCGTGACCGGTCGCTCGACCGGCACCGGAGGACCGAGCTGCCGCCCTGGTGGCCGGCTCATTCGAACCGATAATCCGAAAGATCGATCGTGACGATATAAGGTTCGGTGAGCGGGATATTGCTTGGTGTGTTGGGGACAATACGCATCTTCGAATATAGCGTGATACCCTGAACCTCGACAGGCTCGAACAGATAGCGCGACGCGGCATTGTTGCCTTGGATCTCGACTTCATAGTCGTGCCGGCGTAGCAGGCCCTTATCGTCGAAATAAAAGTCCTGAACCTTGCTGTGAGTGGCGATGCTGTCGGGAAATTCGACGCGGAGCCGGTGCCAATTTTCACCGGCCTCCTCCCAGCTCTCGATCTCCCTCGCGACGACCCCCGGACGCCCGAGCAGGAACGGGGAGATGAGATAGGTCCACATGGTGTAGCCCGCAAAATACGCGAGCTGGGCATCGCTCCAGTGCGTTTCCATCTCGAACCCGGCGAAAGACGCGCGCGGTTCGGAGAGGTCTTCCGTAATCGATCCGTCTTCCTCTTCGATGGTCACGCGCTGGGGCGTGAAGACCGAATGGCGCGATGTGGGGGCGAAAGGCCAATGAGACACGCGCTCTTCGCGCAGATCGACCCGAACATTGGCATGAGCGAGGACGTCGGTCTTGCCCTTCAACGCCCAAAGAATACCACCTTGCTCGAGCTTGGCGGTGAGCGTGGCGAAACTGTTGAAACGTTCGCGCCCGCCGTGCGCCTCGATCACCGAATCTAACAGGTCGGACAATGGAATTTCCTTTCGGTCCTGCTGTTCCCGATTGCCCCCGGCCCATGATGAGGCTGGCCCGCAGGCCACCGGCTTTCGGCATCTTGAAGGTGCCATGTTCCTCGATTCGCCGGCGCTGATCGACCCCTACGCCGGTATGAGTGAGGTGCGATTTCGTAGGTTAGCGCGTGCAGCGCCGGTTTGGCGCGACGGGAGGGGAGGGCTGGGCGTGCCCCATCTCGCAGTATCGCCCTCTTGCGGGGCTCATGCTCTCGCCGCTTCGCCAGACGCCAGACGTTAGACGTGCGACGCGAAGCGCTGGACGGACGGACTGGTACCCGTGACCGGAAGGAAAGGGCACCCACCCCATACCAACGATGGAGATGCATAAACCAGCGGACGGCTTCCGCGGTGGCGCCGTCTGTCACAGTCTTGCGTTGCCCGGGCCGGTGGACTTCACCCCCTGCATCGCGCTGCGAACCCGCCCTCTCCCTCGCAGCCCGAGCCGGCCCGGCACCCTGAAACCTGTGAGGCAAGCCATGGCGAAATTCGCGCGTTACCGCGACAGGCCGAACTTCGGGACAGGGAGGCAGGGGCCGGACCGCGATGTCGGTATCTGGCGGAGCGGGGAGCCGTCCGCAGCATCGCGCCGGTCGCCCGCGTCAATCTCCTTAAAGGGAATTGTGCCTGGGGCCTCCCGCCGCCCGGCGCAGCGCCTGGGGCGGCTGACCATAAGCACGCAGGAACGCGCGGCGCATCCGGTCGCGGTCGACAAAACCTGCCTGCCGGGCGACCACGTCGATCGGGTGCGCGCTGTCCTCCATCAACGTCCGGGCCGCTTCGAGGCGCAGATTCTCGATCGCCTTGGCGGGCGACTGGCCGGTCTCGGACTGAAACGCGCGGCTGAACTGCCGCGGGGAGAGATGGGCGACTTCGGCGAGATCCTCGACCGACAGCCGGCTTGTGAGGTTCCGGCGGGCGAAGGTCAGGACGGTCTGCATCCTGTCCGACTTCGGTTCGAGCTCGAGCAACGTCGAGAATTGCGACTGGCCACCGCTCCGGCGATGATAGACCACCATCTTGCGGCCAACGGCGCGTGCAGCCTCGTTCCCGAGATCCTCCTCCACAATCGCCAGCGCGAGGTCGATGCCGGCGGTCATACCCGCCGATGTCCAGATCGGTCCGTCCGCGATGAAAATCCGGTCTTCCTCGACCTTGATCAGCGGGAATCGCGCGGCCATCTCGCGCGCGTACATCCAGTGGGTCGTCGCCCTGCGGCCATCGAGAAGGCCCGCCTCGGCAAGGACGAGCGCGCCCACACAGGGGGCAGCGATGCGCCGCGCATACGCCGGCGCATCGCGGACGATAGCGACGACATCTTGGCCGATCGCATCCATCGTGCCCCCGACGACAAGAAGGTCGAGCGGGCTACCGTCGATCGGGGATGTCATGATCTCGAAGCCCGCGGATGTCCGCACCGGTCCGCCGTACCGCGAGATCATGCGCATGTCATAGACCTCCTCACCCGAATGCAGGTTGGCGATCTCGAAGACAGTCGAGATGGCGAGGGTCATCGGCGAATAGCCCGGGTGGAGAATGAAACCGACCTTGCGCACGCAGATCTCCGTATGTCCTAAATCGACGTTTATATGACATTTGAGACATGCGGTTTCAAGCCTATCTGTGAGGCAGCAATCAGGTGCTGAAACATAAGGAGACTGACAATGACGAATATGGGTACCGCGCTGATTACCGGAGCATCGAGCGGCATCGGAGCCATTTACGCCGATCGCCTCGCGCGCCGCGGCTATGATCTCATCCTGGTGGCGCGCAACGTCGAACGCCTCCAGGCGGTTGCCGCACGCATCACCGACGAGACGGGCCGATCGGTCAATGTTCTGGCGGCGGACCTGTCGGACAAGGCCGACCTCTTCAAGGTGGAGGAGGTGCTGCGTTCGAACGCCGGGATCACCATGCTGGTGAACAATGCCGGCTTCGGCGGTGTGACGCCGCTTCTCGAATCCGATGTGAACCGGATGGAACTGATGGTCGATCTCAACGTCACGGCCCCGATGCGACTGGCCTATGCAGCGGCGCCGGCCTTCGTCGAGCGCGGGAAGGGGACGATCATCAACATCTCCTCGATCGTCGCGATCGGTCCCGAGATCCTGAATGGTGTCTATGGCGGCAGCAAGGCCTTCGTTCTCGCCTTCACCCAGTCGCTCCAGCATGAGCTCGCCGACAAGGGCGTGAGGGTGCAGGCCGTCCTCCCGGGCGGGACCGCTACCGAATTCTGGGACATCGCGGGCTATGGAGATTATGCGAATAGCCCGTCGGTCATGTCGGGCGACGACATGGTCGATGCGGCTCTGGCCGGCCTCGATCTCGGCGAGGTCGTCACGATTCCGCCGCTGCAGGATGGCAAATTGTGGGACGATTATGAGGCGCAGCGCCTTCGCATCGCTGGCGACCTTGCCCACGCGCGCCCCGGCGCGCGCTATCTGGATGCCGTAACGAACTGACGCCTGGCATGGCGGGAGGCAGCGACTGTTTCGCTGTCTCCCGTCGCCATCGTCCGGCGAGCTGCATAGCGGCCCGGCGACTTCGGGCTGCGAGAGTGAAGGAACCAACAAGATGAAGAAGGTCTGGCTGGTCACGGGTGGATCGAAGGGCCTCGGCCGGGCGATCGTCGAAAGGGCGCTTGCGGGCGGGGACCGGGTGCTTGCAACCGCCCGGGATCCGGCGCAGCTCGAAGGGCTCCAGAACATCCACGCTTCCGACCTGCGTCTCTTTTCTCTCGATGTCACCGACGAAGGGCAGGCGAGGGCCGCGATCGATGCGGTGCAGGCGAATTTCGGCCGGCTCGATGTTCTGGTCAACAATGCCGGCTACGCCTCGATAGCACCTTTCGAGCAGCTTGACGCTGAAAGCTTCAGAGACCAGATCGAGGCGAACCTGTTCGGCGTCGTCAATATGGTCCGCGCCGCGTTGCCGATCATGCGGAGGCAGCGAAGCGGACACATCATCAACATATCGTCGGTCGGGGGACGGGTCGGGGCGCCCGGCCTTAGTGCCTATCAGGCCGCGAAATGGGCTGTGGGCGGATTTACAGAGGTTCTCGCGAAAGAAACGGCCGCCTTCGGCGTGCAAATGATCTCGGTGGAGCCCGGCGGAATGCGGACGGATTGGGGTGCGACCGCGAAAGGCCGGCCGATTGCCTTGATCGAGGAGTATGAGCCCAGCGTCGGCAAGTTTCTCGACCATATGGCGCATTTCGTAGGCAGCGAGGTCGGCGATCCCGCGCGGGTCGCGAATGTGGTCTTCGATCTCTCCCGCGCCCGAGACCTTCCGGTGCATCTGCTTCTGGGAAGCGACGCCTTGCAGGTGGTCGCGGAGAGCGATGCGGAACGACAGAAGGCCGCCGAGGCGTGGCTCGACGTCAGCCGGTCGACGGACTATGAAGACGGCGAAGCCTCTTACCTGAAGGACGGCGCGTTTCGGTAAGGCGGCCGGACGTGCTTGCCCGAACCCGGTGGCCGTTATTGGAGCCATACGATGTTATGGGCGTCCACATCCCACCGTCTTGATGCGCTCCGAGCGGCTGCAGGTCAGGATAGCGGCCGGTCGCAGACCCTCTTGGCCTGCGCGATCAAGGAAAATGCATCATGGCGAAGATTCTGATCCTTTATTATTCGTCCTACGGCCATATCGAGACGATGGCCGGGGCCATCGCGGAGGGCGCCCGCGCGGCGGGCGCCGAGGTCGACGTCAAGCGGGTTCCCGAAACCGCACCCGAGGCGGTGGCAAGGGCCGCTCACTTCAAACTCGACCAGGCGGCGCCCATCGCCACGATCGACGAGCTTGAGGCCTATGACGCGATCATCGTCGGGACCGGCACACGCTTTGGACGGATATCGGGCCAGATGGCGGCCTTTCTCGATCAGGCCGGCGGATTGTGGGCGCGCGGAGCGCTGAACGGGAAGGTCGGCAGTGCCTTTACCTCTTCGGCCACACAGCATGGCGGCAACGAGACCACCCTCTTCTCGATCATCACGAACCTGATGCATTTCGGTATGACGATCGTTGGCCTGCCATACAGCCACGCCGGTCAGGGCACGATCGAGGAAATCGTCGGCGGCGCACCTTATGGCTCGACGACGGTCGCGGGCTCGGACGGGTCGCGCCAGCCGTCCGAAATCGAACTGGCCGGCGCCCGCCATCAAGGCGGCCTGGTCGCGAAGACCGCAGCGAAGCTTTTCGGCTGATAGCCGCCGCGCCGCGCGGCAGCCCGCTGCGCCGGCGTCAAACCGCCCGCAATCCGGTAAGCGGGTTGCGGGCGGATTTGCGTGCATGCCGTGGGGCAAAGGCCGGTCCGGGATCGCATGGCTCCCGGACATCCTGTCGATTTCGCCGCTACCGGATTCCTGGTTGCCGGCAGAGGCTGGTTTTTGGAGCGGATTAGCGGCTACGGCTGCATTCCCACAGGAACCATCCCCGCCGTTCGCTCTCGTCGATCCAGACCTCGAGCAGGCTGGCGGTCGCGATGTCCGAGTGCTCGTCGCAGAGTTCGTGAACACGCCGCATTTCGGCGACGAGCTGCTTGGTGTCGCCATGCAGTTCGGCAAGCATGTCCTGCGGTTCGACAAAGGCTTCATTATTGTCGAGCAGCCGCTGGCGACCGGCGATGTCCGAGATGGACCGGATCGTGTTGCCGCCGATCTTGCGGGCACGCTCCGCGATGGGATCGGTCATCGCGAAGATCTCGGTTGCCTGTTCGTCGAGCAACAGATGATAATCGCGAAAGCTCGGTCCGCTCATGTGCCAGTGAAAATTCTTGGTCTTGAGATAGAGCGCGAAAACATCTGCGAGGAGAGCGCCAAGCGCACCCGATATGTCGCGCGTCGCCGCCTCGCCGAGGTCGCTGGGTGTCCCGAGAAACCGGCTGCTCTGCACCTTCCCTAATGTTTGTTCCGTCACCTGCTGAACTCCATGTTTGCCGGCACCGTCACGAGCGGCGGCGTCGGTCGATGTCGAAGGATCATCCCGGGCGCGCTCGTGCGAGCTGAAGGCCTCTGCGGCCCGGGCGAGGGGGATCGTATGCGGCAGCCCGCCCGTTCGATATCATACGGTGGTGTGGCCCGGATCGACCGAAGGCGGCAGTCCCGACGGGCACCGCGGGGCGGATCTTGCTCGTGGCGGTCCTTCGACCTCGTTCAACGGCCGACCCGTTTTTCCACATCGCGCCCATACGATCGTATGCGTCCGCCAGACCGAAAGAGACATGTTCGCCCTCGGCTCTCATGCCTATTTTTGATCGGTGGGCGGTCACGCCTTCCGGAAGAGTGTCTTCGATCCGCCCTGACGTTCCCACGGGTGGTCCGGCCGGCTCCGGGAAAGCAGGCGGCAGCAACTCTTCGACGTAAAGGCAAAGGAGGTTATCATGCAGATGATTGACTGGAACGACTATCGTTCTCAACTCGGATCGCGCATTGGCGAGATCGGCAAGCTCAGCCCCGACACCCTGAAAGGCTATCTAGCGCTCTCCGGTGCCGGAGCGAAGACAGGCGTGTTCGACGCAAAGTTCCGCGAACTGATTGCGCTCGCGGCAGCCGTCAGCCTGCGTTGCGACGGCTGTATCGCTGTGCATACCGCCCAGGCGAAGAAGCTTGGTGCGACCAAGGAAGAGATTGCGGAGGCGCTGGGGGTCGCGATCGCGATCGGGGCCGGGTCGGCGCTCGTCTACTCCGCGCGCGTACTCGATGCGATCGACACGGTCTGAGGGAGGCGCAAGATGAGCAGCATTATCCGTCGCGGTCTCGCGGCGATCGCGGGCGCGCGGTCCAACAGCGTCGGTATCGGGGCCATGAAGATCGCGATCGCGATCATCTTTCTCTGGATCGGCGCGCTCAAGTTCGTACCCTATGAGGCCGACAGCATTACGCCCTTTGTCGCCAACAGCCCGGCCATGTCGTTCTTCTATGAGCATCCGGGCGAGTATAAGGCCCATATGACGCACGAAGGCGAGCTCAAGCCCGAAGCTCGGGCATGGCAGACTGCGAACAACACCTATGGTTTCTCTCATGGTCTGGGTGCAGTCGAACTCGTGATCGGCGGTCTGACTCTGGCAGGCCTGGTGTCACGGCGCGCGGGATTTGTCGGTGCGGCACTGGCTTTTGCCACACCCTTTGTGACCCTGTCCTTCCTCGTCACCACGCCCGAGGCCTGGGTGGCAGCTCTTGGCGATGCGCAGCATGGGTTTCCCTATCTTTCCGGAGCGGGGCGTCTCGTGCTCAAGGATGTCGCCATCCTTGCCGGGGCGTGGCTGATCCTCGTCGACACCGCACGCGCGCTTCTCCGGGACCCGAAGGATCCCGGGACCGCGCCGCTGGAACGCTAGGGACGCCGCCAGTGCCGCGCCGGACGGCGCAGGCACATATTTTGCGCGGTTCTTCGGCGCATCGGCGCGGTCTCAACGTCCTCCTCACCATGGATTTCAAAGGTATCGGGACCGGCCGTGCGCACGAGTGGAATATCGAGGGGAAGGGCCTTGTTGCGCGCGTTTCATTTCCCTGACCGAATTCATGTCATCGGCGCGATCTCCGGCGGTGGCAGCGCATCCTGCCTCGCGTTGCCAGGCAAGCGCCCGCATGCGGGCGCAGAGCAAGAGTGGGGAGGGGTTTTCGTGGCGGGCTGAAAGCCAGGAGAGAGTCTCCCGGCGGCTCGCCATGGAGAATGACCCATGGCCAAACCGGCACCCAAGATTACCCTCCACCCGTCGCGCGATATTCCGCTCGACTGCTTGGTCCTGTCCCAATCCAATGTTCGGCGTGTGAAAGCCGGCGTCTCGATCGACAAGCTTGCGGACTCGATCGCGCGGCGCGGCTTGCTCCAGAGCCTCTACGTCCGACCGATCCTCGACCCGGAGGGTCAGGAAACCGGCCGGTACGAGATACCGGCCGGCGGGCGGCGCTTCCGTGCGCTGGAGCTCCTCGCAAAACAAAAGCGCCTCGCCAAGGATGCGCCGATCCCCTGCGTGGTCCGCGCTGCCGCCAATGATATACTCGCCGAGGAAGACAGCCTCGTCGAGAACAGCGAGCGCGAGCAGCTTCACCCGCTCGACGAATTCCGCGGAATGAAGGCGATGGTCGACAAGGGCAACGGCGTCGAAGAAATCGCCGCCCGCTTTCACACGACGGCCGCCGCTGTGCGCCAGCGCCTGAAACTCGCCGGAGTGTCGCCGAAGCTCCATGACATCTATGCCGACGAGGCGATGACGCTCGACCAGCTCATGGCCTTCACCGTGTCCGACGACCATGCGCGGCAGGAAGAGGTGTGGGACCAGCTCGAGCACAGCTTCCGGACGCCGGCGCATATTCGCCAGAAGCTTACCGAGAACAGCGTGCGCGCGCAGGACAAGCGTGTGCGGTTCGTGGGCATCGATGATTATGTCGCGGCCGGCGGCGCCGTTGTCCGCGACCTCTTCGAGAGCGATCATGGCGGCTGGCTCACCGATCCCGCGCTGCTCGACCGGCTCGTCGAGGCGAAGCTTGGCGAGGCGGGCGAGGGCGTTGCGGCCGAGGGCTGGAAATGGGTCGCGATCGCGATCGACCTGCCCTGGGAAGCCACACGGGGCCTTCGCGAAATCATTGGCGAAGAGACCCCGATGACCGCCGAGGAGGAGGCGCGGGTCGCCGAGCTCGAGGCGGAAGGTGAAGAACTCGGCGACGAGTGGGGCGATGCGAACGATGTGCCGGACGAGATCCATGCCAGGATCGAGGCGATCGACAATGAGCTCGCGGCGCTCGCCCACCGTCCATGCACCTTTGACTCCGCCGAGCTGGCTATCGCCGGCGCGTTCGTCACGCTCGACAGCGACGGCCGCATCCGCGTCGAGCGCGGCTATGTGAAGCCCGAGGATGAGCCGGCTTCCGACGAGGAAGAAACGGACGAGCCGGGCGAAACGGGTGATGCCGCGCCGGCCGGAGACGAGGCCAAGGCAGGTGAGGAAGCCGCGGCGGCGACTGCGGAAGAGGAGGCCGAGGAAGGCTTGAAACCGCTTCCCGATCGACTCGTCGCGGACCTGACGGCCTGGCGGACGCTCGCCTTGCAGGACGCGTTCGCGCAGGATCCGGCGACGGCCTATGTGGCGGTCCTGCACGCCTTCGTGCTCGGCTGCTTCTTCAGTCATAGCAGGGACAATTGCGTGCAGATTTCGGCGCACCGGACCTATTTCGGAAGCGCAGGCAGCGCACTGCGCGACAGTAGTCCTGGTCAGGCGATCACGGCGCGCGGAGCCGCCTGGCGTGAGCGCCTGCCGGATTCGGACAAGGATGTCTGGGACTTCCTCCTGACCCTCGGGGCCGACGAACAGGCGCAGCTGCTCGCGCACTGCGTTTCGGGCGCGGTGAATGCCCATGCCGAGATCGTCCCCAAGCATGGCGGCGGCCAGGTGTCGGCGCATATGGTCGAGCGGCGCATTGCGCACAGCAATGTCCTTGCCCGGGCGGTCGGGCTTAACCTCGTCGACGCCGGCTGGCGCCCGACGGTCGCCTCCTACTTCCAGGGCGTGACCAAGCCGCGCATTCTCGCAGATGTGACCGAAGCGCGGGGCGAGCAGTTTGTCCAGATGATCGATCATCTCAAGAAGGGCGACATGGCGCGCGAAGCCGAGCGCCTGCTTGAGGAGACGGGCTGGCTCCCCGAGCCGCTCCGCACGCCGGGCCTCGACGATATCGAGCCCGCGACGACGGAAGGCGAGGAGCCGACAGTCGAACTGCCTGCCTTCTTGGCGGACGACCCTGCCGATGAGGACGGCGAGAGCGACGCGGAGCTTCCTGTCGCCGCCGAATGATCCGGCACTTCAACTGCAATCAATCCTCTTCGGTCCGGCAGCGATGTCGGGCCGAAGCCATTTCCGGAGAATTGAAATGAATATTCTGAAGCAAATCCGCTCGATCGATGGAGGCTGCAATGGCTGATCGCGTTCCTGCATCGATCCTTATCGGCGGCGAGATGTCGGCCGCGCTTTATGCCGAGTTCGTCTCGGCGATCGCCTTCGAAGGCCTGCCGATCATATGGGGCGGCGAGCCCTTTGAGATCGGCCAGCGCGTCGTCGGCGAGCCGCTCGCGCTGTTCGACGAGAGCTGCGCCTGGGGCAAGATCGACCATCTCGAGGCGTTCTGCGTCCGGAACGCCCTGCCGTTCGTTCGCTGGTCGGGCAGCTATCCCGCCGAATGGTCTCCCGAGCGCCTCGTCTTCCGGGGCACGGGCACGGTCGACAGCTATATGATCGACGAGAGCGATCGGGTCGTCCTCGACCGGCGCCTGCTGGAGAGTTTCGGCTCAATCGAGGCGGCGTTCGCCTATTTTGACGGCGCCGAGTTCGAGGTTCCGCCGCTGGTCGTCGAGGGCGATCCGCCGATTCCGGAAACGGACGCAACAGCCTCGGCGCCGCCTTCTCAGGCGCCCGAGCCTGCCTGACCGCCACCACATCATCATTCATTCCGAAATCCCGGCCATCGTGCCGGGCTTTCGCGTTTCAAGGAGACGCACGCATGTCTGCAAAAGATATCTATGACACCGCTCCGCTCGGGAGCATCATCCGCTATTCCAACGGCGAGCCGCGGCCGCCCGAGCGCTTCACGCGAAAGGTGAAGGCATGGGAGAATGAAAATGGCACCGGCCGCCTGGTCGAATGTTCACCGGGGCGTGATGGCGCCACCTATCGCACTCCGGCAACCTTCACGCTCCACGTCGGAACCTATGGCAGCGGCGGGACGATCATTCTCGTCGTCCGGCGCGTTTATATGGTCGAGAGCCAGCTCCAGTTCGAGGTGATTGAACGGCCCGCGGCGGGCATGGTCCGTATCCTCACCAAGATCGGCGATCATGAGGAACTGCAGCATCTCGCTGAGGACATGCCAGCGGCCGAACTGTGGCGCGCTCGCCATGGTTATCCGGGCGCTCGGTGCGAGACCGTCGAAGACCCGGACCTTGTCGATCGGGCTGCTGTCGGGAGGGCTGCGGCATGATCGAGGCTCATTATGGCACGACCGCCGATGGCCTGCTCGCCGCGCGGATCGACTGTCTGGTCTATGTTGCCGTTCCGGTAAAGGGCGGCTTCCGCATTGCGACCGCCTATCGGCCCGTGCGGCCGCTGGAGGAGGTGACGAAGGATTGCGCCTATGGCTGCGAAGCCGTCGTCGCAGACGATGCGGGTTTTCGCTCGCATATCGACGGCGTATTGGATGATGCGCGGGAACGCGAAGCTTTGAATCGCCGGCAGACAGACATGGCGCCGTGGACGCCCTGGGGTCCTTCACAGTCGGCAACACGCTATGCTGAGGGGATCATCTGCTACACGACCGCGGGCCACGGCGGTTTCATTCTCGATCCCGAACGCAACGCGCTCGTTTCACCGGCGCTGCGGCTCCCGGACGGTTGCTATGAGGAGGACTGCGATTGGTCGCGCGTCGCTGCCGCCTTTCCCGCCTTGTTCACCGCCCGGGAGAAGACGGCGGCGGACAAGATACTTCGCGATAGCTTCCCCGACGCGTGGGAGGCTCTTTATGGCCGCACGCTCCCGCCGGAGGAATCCTTCACCCGGGAGCGCGAAGCGTTCGAGAGCCGCCATGCTGCCGACTGGGTGGTGATTGTGGCGTCACGATCGGACAGCCATCCCGGGTTCATCGTGGCTTCCGCGACCCTGGGTGGGCGGCGGAACGCAGGCCCGGCGCGCACCTATTTCATCCCGTCGGATGAATATGCCGCCGGTCGGCATGGGTTCGTGATCGATCCCGCGCGGCACCAGCAGCCGGGCTGAGAGGAAGAGGGCGGAAGGGGAAGGAGGAAGTGCCGCGGACCGAGAGAGCGCCCGGCAACTTCATCCTTCCCGCTCTCGCTCGAAAGCCTGCCTCATGCCCAGCAATACGAACCTGGCGGCTGCCGCCGCCGCACCTCTGCCTGCGCCCGCCGGAACTCTTGCCGCCGCCGCACTCCTGCTGCCGCTGCTTGAGCGCGGCGAGACCATCGACACGGAGCGCCTTCGCGCCGCGATGAACGAGGGCTGCGGCGGAACCGATGCCGAAGGCATCTGGGATTGGAAATCGGCCTATGATGCCTGCGAGGCGGCGCAAGTCGCGCTCCTCCGTCGCTACGGCGCCGCGCTTGTCGCGCGCCAGCGATCGGCACAGCAGCTCCTGTCCCTTTACGAGCGAATTGCCGGCCGCTTTCCTACGCACACGCGCCGCTCGGAAACGAGCCAGGCCCTGCAGCAATTCTCTACCCCTCTGCCGCTCGCAATGATCGCCGCCCATGCGGCCGCGATCGTCCCCGGCGACCTGGTTCTCGAGCCGTCGGCGGGGACCGGCATGCTCGCCGTCCATGCGCATGACGCGGGCGCCCGCCTCGTGCTGAATGAGCTGGCGGACGACCGGGCCAGTCTGCTCACCGAATTGTTTCCGGAGACCCTTGTCCACCGGTACGACGCGGCCTCGATCGACGATCGTCTGGCGGCAGATATCGTTCCCACTGTGGTTCTCATGAACCCGCCCTTTTCGGCCGTTGCCAATGTCGAGCGGCAGATGAAGGGAACCGCGCTCCGGCACATCGCGTCGGCACTGGCGCGGCTCAGTCCGGGAGGCCGTCTTGTCGCCATCACCGGCTCGGGATGCTCGCCCGAGGCTCCGGCCTGGCGCGATATCTTTGTGCGCTTACAGGACAGTGGACGGGTGGTTTTCTCGGCCGCAGTCGCCGGCAAGGTCTTCGCGCGGCACGGGACATCGATCGAAACGCGGCTCACCGTGATCGATAAGGTGCCCGCCGACAATCCTTCAGTCTTCTCGGGCGTGGCGGGCTGCGCCGCCGACGCCGCGACCTTGCTGCAATGGGTGGAGGCGAACGTACCGCCGCGCCCTATGCCGCCCGCTTGTCTTAAGGCGTCGGCGTCCATCGCAGGAATTCCTCGGCGAGATGGCCCCGTGCTGCGCAGGACGATGTCGCCGCGGCCGCTACGCGAGGATGGGATCGAGCTGGCCTTTGAGGTTTCCGATTGGGTGCCGCCCGAGGGGCAGCTCGAAGAGGCGATCTATGAGCCCTATGCGCTTCAGTCGATTGCGATCCCGGGCGCTTCTCCCCATCCGACCGCGCTCGTCCAGTCGGCCGCCATGGCATCGGTCGCGCCGCCGAAGCCCGGCTACCGGCCGCATCTTCCCGCATCGCTCATCGAGAAGGCCAGCCTTTCGGACGCGCAGCTTGAGTCAATCATCTACGCAGGCGAAGCGCACAGCGGTTATCTCTCGGGCGCCTGGACCGTGGACGAAACCTTGGACGTGGTGAGCGCGGCCAGCGACGATGCAGACGGCGCGGTCCACTTCCGGCGCGGCTGGTTCCTCGGCGATGGCACCGGCGCGGGCAAGGGACGGCAGGTTGCCGGCATCATCCTCGATAATTGGCTGAAGGGGCGGAAGCGCGCGGTCTGGATCTCGAAATCGGACAAGTTACTCGAGGATGCCCAGCGCGACTGGTCGGCACTCGGACAGGAGCGACTGCTCGTCTCGCCGCTGTCGCGCTATCGCCAGGGAACGCCGATCAAGCTCATCGAGGGGATTTTGTTCACCACCTATGCGACGCTGCGGTCGCAGGGGCGCGAGGGCAAGGGAAGCCGCCTCGACCAGATCCTCGAATGGCTGGGCACGGATTTCGACGGGGTCATCATCTTCGACGAAGCGCATGCGATGGCAAACGCTGCGGGCGGCAAGGGCGAGCGCGGCGACCAGAAGCCTTCGCAGCAGGGCAAGGCGGGGCTCCGCCTTCAGCATGCGCTTCCAGATGCGCGGATCGTCTATGTCTCGGCGACGGGTGCGACCACGGTGCAGAACCTCGCCTATGCGCAGCGCCTCGGCCTCTGGGGCGGGACCGACTTTCCCTTCGCCGGACGCAGCGATTTCGTCGCGGCGATCGAGGAGGGCGGCGTTGCGGCGATGGAGGTGCTTGCCCGCGACTTGAAGGCGCTCGGCCTCTATGCGGCCCGCTCGCTCTCGTTCGACGGGGTCGAATATGAACTGCTCGAGCACCAACTCACCGAAGAGCAGCGCCGCATCTACGACAGCTATGCCGCCGCCTTCCAGGTGATCCACAACAATCTGGACGCGGCGATGGAAGCTTCCGGGGTGACGAGCGCCGAGCATGGCACGCTCAACGGGCAGGCCAAATCGGCCGCGCGCTCGGCATTCGAGAGTACGAAGCAGCGCTTCTTCAACCATCTTATCACCGCGATGCAGACACCGAGCACGATTGCGAGCATCGAGGCGGATATCGCGGCAGGGCATGCTGCGGTGATTCAGATCGTCTCGACCGGCGAAGCGCTGCAGGAGCGCCGCCTCGCCGAGATACCCGCCGAGGAATGGGGCGATGTCTCGGTCGACATCACGCCGCGCGAATATGTCCTCGACTATCTCGCGCACAGCTTCCCGGTGCAGCTCTTCGAGCCGTGCAGCGACAGCGAGGGCAATCTCTCGTCGCGCCCCGCCTATGACGGTGACGGCAATCCGATCGTGAGCCGCGAGGCGTGCCGCCGCCGTGACGCGATGATCGAGAAGCTCGCCAGCCTGCCGCCGGTGCCAGGCGCCCTCGACCAGATCGTCCAGCATTTCGGGACCGACGAAGTCGCCGAGGTGACGGGGCGTTCGCGCCGGATCGTTCCAAGGCAGGGCGAGGGCGGCGACGTGCGATTTGCGGTCGAGAACCGTCCGGGAAGCGCGAGCGTCGGCGAGACCCATGCCTTCATGGATGACGACAAGCGCATCCTGATCTTCTCCGAGGCTGGCGGCACCGGGCGCTCCTATCATGCCGACCTCGGCGTGAAGAATCAGCGCCGCCGCATCCACTATCTCCTCGAGGCGGGATGGAAGGCCGACGCCGCGATCCAGGGCTTCGGGCGCACGAACCGCACGAACCAGAAGCAGCCGCCGATGTTCCGGCCTGTCTCGACCGATGTTAAGGCGCAGAAGCGCTTCATCTCGACGATCGCGCGGCGGCTGGACTCAATGGGCGCGATCACGCGCGGGCAGCGCCAGACGGGCGGGCAGAATATGTTCCGCCCCGAGGACAATCTGGAATCCTTCTACGCGCGCGACGCGCTCCGCCAGCTCTATCTCCTGATCGCGAACGGAAAGGTGAAGGGCTGCTCGCTGCTGACGTTCGAGAGCGCGACGGGTCTGTCGCTTATCGATGCCGATGGCGGGCTTCGCGACGAGCTTCCCCCGATCACGACATTTTTGAACCGGATGCTCGCGCTCGCGATCGACCTGCAGAACATCCTGTTCGAAGCCTTCGAAGGCCTGCATTCGGCGCGGATCGAAGCGGCCATGTCCGCGGGAACCTATGAAGTCGGCCTCGAGACCCTCCGCGCCGAGAGCTTCATCATCTCGTCGCGCCGCACGATCTACACCCATCCTGGGACCGGCGCGGAGACGCAGCTCCTCACGATCGATCGAAAGGATCGTCTGACGCCGCTCACGCTCGAGAAAGCCCTGGCGCTCGAAGATGCCGAGGGTGCCGCCCTGCTGGTCAACGCCCGCTCGGGCCGCGCCGCGGTCCGGCTGCGAGCGCGGAGCATCGTCGACGACGATGGGGCGGTGCATCGCCGCTACCGGCTCATTCGCCCGATGGAAACCGTCAAGATCCTTGCCGACCAGCTCTTCACGAGCCACTGGCACGATGTCGGGCCCGACGCTTTCGCCGCGGCGTGGAACGAAGAACTCGCCGAGCTTCCCGAATATGAGACCGGCACGCTTCATATGGTCGCAGGATTGTTGTTGCCGATCTGGCGCAGCCTCCCGAACGAGTCGACACGCGTCTATCGCCTCCAGACCGACGCCGGGGAGCGCGTGATCGGCCGCCGCGTGTCGCCCGCCTGGGTGGCGAAGTTCGTCGACGACGGTCCGCCGAAGCTCTCCGCCGCCCAAGCTTGGGCGATGGTGATGGCGGGCGAGGCCCGGTTCGATCTTGCCGAGGGACAGCGGCTGGCGCGCGTCCGGGCCATGAACGACTGGCGCGTCGAGCTCACGGGCTTCAACGACCTCGGCGTCGAGCGGCTGAAGGCTTTTGGCTTGATATCGGAAATCGTTTCATGGAAATTGAAGCTCTACGTGCCGGCAGGGGCTGCTGGCGCCGACGTGTTCACACGGCTTGTTGAACGGTTTCCGATTCAACGGGTCGTCGATCGCAAGGCCGCCTGAAGGAGCCCCGCATGGAAAGTCCCGCCCGTGAAATCGCGCGCCGTCTCGGTGAAAATGCCGAGGCGGTGTGCCGCCGCTATCTGTCGAACGGCCGCCGCGAAGGCCAATATTGGATCGTTGGCGATCTTCAGAATAATCGCGGACGCAGCCTCTATGTTCGCCTCTCCGACGGCGATCAGGGCAGCCGCAGCGGCAAATGGACCGACGCGGCGACGGGCGATCATGGCGATCTTCTCGACATCATCGCAGCGAACGGCGGCCATGCCCGCTTCGGGGATACCCTGGCCGAGGCCCGGCGCTTCCTGAGCCTGCCGCTGCCTGACGGCAACGAGCGCAATCCGCGCGCGCGCAAGTCCAGATCGGGCAGCACGGCGTCGGCGAAGCGCCTGTGGGCGGCGACGCGGCCGATCGAGGAAACGGTCGTTCGCCGCTATCTTGCCGGGCGTTCGGTTACTCTCGTTGCCCAGCCGTCCATCCGCTTCCATCCGCATTGCTACTATCGTCCAAGCGAGGACGATGCACCGGATCTGCCCGCAGCGTGGCCCGCAATGATCGCGGCCGTCACCGATGAGGACGACAGGCTTCACGGTGTCCATCGCACATGGATCGATCCGGTCACCTCCACGAAAGCGCCCGTCGCCTTACCGCGTCGCGCTATGGGCAATCTGCTCGGTCACGGGGTGCGATTTGGCGCTGCCGCGAACGTGATGGTGGCGGGAGAAGGCATCGAGACCATGCTCTCGGTGCGCGAAGTCGCACCGGCCCTACCGTTGATCGCCGGGCTTTCGTCAGCGCATCTCGCGGCCATCCGGTTTCCGATCCCGGTTCGCCGCCTCTATGTCGCGCGTGAACGCGATCCGGCAGGCGCTGCGGCGTTCGAGACGCTTGCGGGCCGGGCCCGATCCTGCGGGATAGAAGTGCATCCGATCGATTCCATCTTCGACGATCTCAATAGCGATCTTTGTCTCCTCGGCAGTGACGCTCTGGTCGCTCTGCTGGCATCGCAGCTTGTTCCGGACGATGCGGCGGCCTTTCTGCGATCGGGTTGAACGGGCCGGGAGCGAGGTGCGGGGTGGCTGTCGGGTGAGGCCTTGTGGTGCTCCGCCGGTCGGGCCGCGCCTCCGGCATTCGCAGGGGGGCGACTGCGGCACGCGGGCCGGGCGCGCAATGGCGCGCGTGCGGCTATTTTCCGCCGGGGCGCGGGGCGCCCCTTTGCAGCGCGAAACAAAATAGCCTTCGCTTGCCATCCTCCGCTGATCGCTCCGGCCGCGCGCGGGCGCGCGGTGCTGGCCCGGTCCGCGTGCCGCGAGGGGTCGCCCGCGAAGGCCGCGAGAGGCGCGGCCAGACAGACAGAAAGAATCCCCCATGACCCATGGTCCCGATCATTCTCACGCCGCCGAGGCTCCCGAACCGGGATCGACGGCCTATCTTCTCCAGGAACTGCAACTTCACGGCTACCGCCCATTCGAAGACGAAGCCGATGGCCGGCCGCTTCCCGATGCCAGGCTGGCTGGCGCGGCGATTGTCGATATGTTCGATGCGCTCGCGGGGTGCCTCGAGGCGACGCGGATCGAGCCCGACCTTGAAGATCTGCTCTGGAACCTCGTCAACATCTTCCACCGCGCAGGCGAACGGGTCGAGCGCGGGCTCGACGACAACGAGCAGTTGCAGCGTCGTCTCCAGCGTGAACAGGATGGCAGCGAGATCCGTTCGGTCGAACTCGAGCGAGCAACGCGCGAGGGCATCTCGCTGATCGAGCGGCGCGACGCGATGGAATTTTTCCGCGAGGCGTCCGCCGACCAGTTCCGCATCCTTGTCCGCAAGGCATGGGCACCGCGCACCGGATCCCGGGTCCAGCATCGCACCATGACCGCGTCGCTCATCGACAGCCGCGACTTCCTCGATGCACGGCTTCGGGGAAAGGCAGCCGCTCTGCTCCCCGAGGGGACCCGCATCGCGTTCACCGGCGGATCCGATGCCGATCATCATGCGGTCTGGAACGCGCTCGATCGCGCTTATGAACGCCATCCCGACATGGTACTTCTCCACGGGGCGACCGCGACCGGTGCGGAGCGGGCTGCGGCCTGCTGGGCGGAAAGCCGGAAGGTCGCACAGGTGGCCTTCCGCCCCGACTGGAACCGGCATGGCAAGGCCGCGCCCTTCAAACGTAACGACCGGATGCTCGAAGCCCTGCCTGTCGGTCTCATCATCTTCGCGGGCACGGGGATCCAGGACAATCTGGCCGACAAGGCGCGCAAGCTCGGCATTCCGCTTTGGGACTTCCGGAGGCCCGGATAATCGCTAATCATTTCGCCTGTTCCGTCGCGGGGGAGAAGAGGGTGCCGGCATCACGCATATATTCCTGGACCGGCACTTTCGATGCGTTGGAACCCGAAGACCGGACCGTCGCCGCCCGACTCGTTGCTGCGGGCGGTGCGATAGACGCTACCGCCGAAGATATCGCGGTCCGTCTAGGAAACGCTCGCCTGGTCGCTTTGCTGCGAAACCAGGGCACCGACCGCGTCATCGCGGTGGGTTCGCTCAAAAATCCCATACCCGGCTATCGCGCCGGGCGCTTCGAGCTGGCCGGGGTTCCGATCCTTGGCTTCGAGGCGGCGCCCGAACTTGGCTATGTCGCCGTTGCCGAGGACATGCGCCGCAAGGGCCATTCGGAACGGATTGTTGGCCTCATCCTCGATGCAGTTGCCGAGCCCGCTTATGCGACGACCGATGACGATTATATGAAGCGGACGCTGGTGAAGGCGGGCTTTGCGGCCGTGGGCGGAGAATGGCCGGGCGGGCGCGGCATGCTGTCCTTGTGGACCTATGCTCCCGCGGCCTCACTGCCCGAGACGCGCCCTCGGACCTCACCGGATTAAAACTATCCTCAATCTGGATGTTTCTGCCGAATATATTTGCAATATATCTGTCGCTTACACATTTTCACTGCCATCCGATCACTTTGACCAGCGGTGACGTCATCGTCTCGTCGGTGCCTAATTGAGTGGGCGCCGCCGGCGGGCCTTTGGCAAAGAAACAGTGCCGGACGCTTCGGCTTGGCGACGATCGCCGGCATTGTCATGGTTCGTATGTTCATTCTCGACGCCGCGAGCGAGCTCGCGATCGACGTCATGACCGTCAGGACAGAGGCCGCTCTGCTGGATCTTCTGGGTGCCGCCGCCGCCCGCCTTGGATGCGATTATTTCGCGCTCAGCCATCATGTCGATTTTCTGGTAGCGCCGCGGCAGGGAATCCGGCTCCACAATTATCCTGAAGGTTGGGCCCGTCGTTTCGACGAACAGCGTCTCGGACCTGTCGACCCCATTCACCGCGCGAGCCAGCGAACCAGCGCGGCCTTTCTCTGGCAGGAGGCCCCGCGCTGGACGCCAGTGCGACCCGGCGACGACATGGTGCTTGCCGAAGCGCGGCGGCACGGGCTTCATGACGGTCTCACCATCCCTTCGCATCTCCCGGGCGAAGCGCACGGCTCGATATCCTTTGCCTGGCGCCGGGGCAGGCCGACCCTCTTCGATCTTCCCTTCGCCGGCATGTTCGGGCCCTTTGCGTTCGAGGCAGCGCGCCAGATCGCAGGACCGGTGCCGGAGGCGAACCGACCGCGGCTCACCGACCGCCAGCGTGATATCGTCATCTGGGCAGCACGGGGCAAGTCGGACTGGGCGATAGGGCAAATTCTCGAGCTGCGTCCCGGAACCGTCGTCGAGCATCTGCGCAACGCCCGCGGGCGCTACGATGCGCCGAACCGGACCGCGCTCGCGATCCGGGCCTTGTGGGACGGAACGATCAGCTTCGCCGATATCGCGCGCCGCTAACGCCTCGCTCCTGCGTCCCGACGCAAGGCTTCCGCCTTTCGCTCTTCAACTTCGGCCGCCCGTCAACGGTCCGCGCGGAAGCCGTCGTGCGTTGACCTCTACACCCCCATTTCTTGATATGGCGGGACCGCAAAATGCGGTTCAATTGGTTCGTCTCTACCAACCCCATAGGGAGAGACACCATGTTCCTGATTGTCGACCAAGCCAACCGTCCCCAAGAACACGCGGTATTGCGTTCGATGTTCGAGGCGCGCAAGCGCGTCTTCATCGATCTTCTGAAATGGGACCTGCCGGCGCTCGCCGGGCGGTTCGAACTCGATCATTTCGACGACGAGGACGCGACCTATCTCATCGTCACCGATCCTGACGGCAATCATCTCGCCTCGGCGCGGCTGCTGTTGACGACGCGTCCGGCGCTGCTCGATACGCTCTTTCCCGAGCTGGTCGCGGGCGTGGTGCCGCAAGGCGCCGACATATTGGAAATCACCCGCTTCTGCCTGTCTCCCGGGATTGGCGCCCGGCAGCGACGGATTGCGCGCGATACGTTGCTCGTCGGTCTCGCAGACTATGCGCTCGCCAATGGCATCGCCGCTTACACGGGCGTTGCCGAGCTTTCCTGGTTCCGGCAGGTCGAGACCTTCGGCTGGGATTGCAAGGCGCTCGGCGCGCCGGTGCTGTACCG
>NZ_JAEMQX010000189.1 GCF_016463645.1 Sphingopyxis sp.
CGACGTGCCCCCGAATTTCATCACGATCCGCGCCATGTCGCCCCGCTTTCCTGAACTGGTTTCCGCCGCAACTTCTCTTGGGTTTCTGCGGCGTCCGGCTGTTAGGGAAGGGGGCGGGCGATGGCAAGGCCGCCCGATTATCCTGTCAGGATATTTTTTCTTGTCTGTCGACAACCGAACCGCAGTTTTCCATCGAACAATCATGCCACGAGGTAAATTTCTTGCGCGTGCGGGGGGAGGATGCCACATCGCACGCTTATGAGCGCCGCAACGATCAATCCGAATGAAGCCGCCCATTTCGGCGCGCTCGCCGCCGACTGGTGGGACCCGCACGGGTCGTCGGCGATGCTGCACAAGCTCAATCCGGTGCGGCTGTCGTACATCCGCGACCAGATCGATGCACACTGGCAGATCGACGCGCGCGAGCGCCATGCGCTGGCGGGCAAGACGGCGATCGACGTCGGCTGCGGTGCGGGGTTGCTCGCCGAACCGCTCGCGCGGATGGGCGCCAGGGTCACCGGCGTCGATGCGGCGCCCGAGAATATAGCGGCGGCGCGCGACCATGCCGCGGGGCAGGGGCTCGCGATCTCCTATTTCGCCGGCGAGCTCGCGGCGCTGCCGCCCGCGACCTTCGACCTCGTGACCTCGATGGAGGTCGTCGAGCATGTCACCGATCCCGCGGCCTTCATCGCCGAACTCGCGGTACGGCTTGCGCCCGGCGGACTGATGATCCTGTCGACGCCGAACCGGACGATGCTCTCGAAGCTGCTGCTCGTGGAGGCGGCCGAGCGCGTCGGCGCGGTGCCGCGCGGGACGCACGATTGGGACCAGTTCCTGAAACCCGGGGAACTGACGGAATTGCTCGAAGGCGCGGGGCTGGAGGTCATCGACCGTACCGGGCTGTCGCCGTCGGCCGCCAAGGGTTTCAAGCTCGGCGGCAGCGAGGCGCTCAACTATCTGGTCGCGGCGCGGTGGCCGGCCTGACCCGCGATCCGCGCGTCGACGCCTATATCGCGAAGCGGCAACCCTTCGCGCAGCCGATCCTGAACCATTTGCGCGAACTGGTGCACCAGCATGCGCCGGGCGCAGAGGAAACGCTGAAATGGGGCGCGCCGCATTTCGTGCTGAACGGGCAGAATCTGGCGGGCATGGCGGCGTTCAAGGAACATGCGACCTTCGGCTTCTGGCGCGACGAGGAAGTGACCGGTTCGCCGCGCGATACGGGCGCGATGGGGAGCATGGGGCGGCTGGCTTCGCTCGCCGACCTGCCTGACGACGAGACGATGGCGGCCTATATAGCCAGGGCGGCGGTGTTGTGCAGCGAGGGCAAAGCCAGGCGCCCGGCGCCGAAGCCCAAGACGGCGCTCGACCTGCCCGACGATCTGGGCGCGGCGCTGAGGGCCAATGCGGCCGCGCAGGGCCATTGGGATGCCTTTTCACCCGGAAAGCGCCGCGACTATATCGAATGGGTGATCGAGGCGAAGCGCGAGGAAACGCGCATCAGGCGCATCGAAACGATCGTCGCGCAGGTCGCCGAGGGCAAGGACCGGAACTGGAAATACAAGGGCCGTTGAGCGGTGGCCCGAGACGCCTTCAGGCGTCGGGCCCGTCGGGTGACGAAGACGCCGCGTAAAATGCCAGAATCAAGGCGGTGACGACGCCGATGATTATCGCGATCCATGCGCCCGTCATGACCGTTCTCCGACCTTCGCTATGACGCGTCGCATTCCGTGGCGCGTCAGAAATCCACGTCCTCATAATATTTCGGCGGCGTCACGATCTCCATCCGCTCGGCGAGCAGCGGGCGGAAGCTCGGGCGCGACTTGAGGCCCGAATACCAGCCCTTCGTCTGCTCGTGCCCGGTCCAGTCGATCCCGCCGAGATAGTCGGCGACCGAGATATGCGCCGCCGCGGTCAGATCGGCGAGGCTCATCGTGGCGCCGGCGAGCCAGGTGCGGTGGTCGATGAGGTAATCGACATAGTCGAGATGGTTGTTCGCGGCCTTCATCGCCTCGCGCAGCGCGCCGCCGTCGGGCGGCTGGCGGTGAACGATGCGTTTCTGCATGCGTTCGAACAGCAAGGGGCCGGTGACTTCATAATAGAAATCATGGTCGAACCATGACGTCAGGCGGCGGATCTCGGCGCGGTTTGCCGCGGTGCCGTTGATCATCGCCTTGCCTTCGATGGTTTCCTCGAAATATTCGGCGATCGCCATGCTGTCGATCAGCACCTGCCCGCGGCCCTCGTCGACCATCACCGGGGTGCGCCCCGCCGGATTGAGGTCGATGAATTCGTCGCGGCGCTCCCACGGCGATTCGCGTACCAATTCATATCCGACGCCTTTTTCGCCCAGCAGCAGGCGAACCTTGCGCGAGAAGGGACAGAGCGGGAATTGATAAAGTTGCCACATGCCCCCGGCATAGCGGCAGCAAGGCGCCGCGCGCAACGGCTATGGCGCGATGCGGATCAGCGATTGTGGATCAAGGGTCAGCGGCGCGAGGCTGCGCGCTCGCGTTCCCATTGCGCGGCAAGGTCGCGCGCCATGTCCTTGAGCACCGGCGCGTAAGCCGCGAGCGCCGAGGCGGCGTGGCCCGCCATACGCGTCGTCGCGCGGACGTCGTCGCCCATGCGGTCCGCATAGTCGGGATCGCGGCCGGTCACTTCGCCGAGCGTGGCGTCGGGCGGGATATAGGCGGCGTCGGATTCGGGATCGATCTGCGCGACGGCCTTCGCAAGCGGGCCGACCTGCATCTGCATCAGCGCGCCGACCATCGCGGTGATCGTCTCCGCCATGCGGTCCTGCGCCGCGGGATCGTTGAGCGTCGCGACGGCGCCCTGCATCCCGTTGGCGGCAGCCGGCAGCGGCGCGGCGAGCGCGAGCAGGGGGAGGGCGACCAGAGAAAGTTTTGCGGTCGAGCGCATGGCTTCATCCTTTCGGGATGCGAAAATCGATGTGGCGCTATAGACGAGCGACACTTTCGCTGCGCTGAACGGCGGCGGCGATGCGACGAAACGCACTGCCGCCGCGACGGATCATTCGGCCGCGACGACCTCGACCTCTTCCTCGTTCAGCGAATGCGTCAGGCGGCTGAGCATTTCCTTCGGACAAACCTGCCAGAAGCGGCCGCGCCAGCGGTCCCAGTCGGCGAGGACCTCGGCCGACCATTTGCTGCCCGTCGCCTTGGCATGTTCCTCGACGAGTTCCTTGAGCACCGCCTCCCAATGGCTGCTCGCGAGGCGCTGCCAGACGATCGATTCGCCGTTGGCGCGGCGTTCGAACTGCTCGTCGGTGTCGAGGATGAAGGCCATGCCGCCGGTCATGCCCGCGCCGAAGTTCGAGCCGACAGGACCGAGGATCACCGCGGTGCCGCCGGTCATATATTCGCAGCCGTTCGCGCCGCACCCCTCGACGACGACGCGCGCGCCCGAGTTGCGGACCGCGAAGCGTTCGCCGGCCTGACCCGCGGCGAGCAATGTGCCCGCGGTCGCGCCATAGAGGACGGTGTTGCCGACGATGCTGTTATGCTGGCTGACGAGCGGACTCGACACGGTCGGGCGCACGACGATGCGCCCGCCCGACAGCCCCTTGCCGACATAGTCGTTCGCGTCGCCGAACACCTCGAGCGTGACGCCCTGACACAGGAAGGCGCCCAATGACTGCCCCGCCGTGCCGCGCAGGCGCACCTGCACATGGTCGTCGGCGAGCCCTTTCATCCCGAAACGCGCGGTCACCTCGGCCGACAGGCGCGTGCCGACGGCGCGGTGCGTGTTGCGGACGTTGTAGGTGAGCTGCATGCGCTCGCCGCGCTCGAACAAAGGCTTCGCGTCGCTCAATATCTGCGCGTCGAGGCTGTCGGGCACCGGGTTGCGGAAGTTCGGGCCCTGCGAGCGGCGCTGATCGTCGGGCGCGTCGACCTTGGCGAGGATCGGGTTCAGGTCGAGATCGTCGAGATGCTCGGCGCCGCGGCTGACCTGACGCAGCAATTCGGTGCGGCCGATCACCTCGTCGAGGCTGGTCGCTCCCAGCTTGGCAAGGATTTCGCGGACCTCCTCGGCAATGAAGGTCATCAGGTTGATCACCTTCTCGGGGTTGCCGGTGAACTTCTGGCGGAGCTTCTCGTCCTGCGTGCAGACGCCGACGGGGCAGGTGTTCGAATGGCACTGGCGCACCATGATGCAGCCCATCGCGACGAGGCTCAATGTACCGATGCCATATTCCTCGGCGCCGAGGATCGCGGCGATGACGATGTCGCGCCCGGTCTTGAGCCCGCCGTCGGTGCGGAGGCGGATGCGGTGGCGCAGGCCATTGAGCGTCAGCACCTGATTGACCTCGGACAGGCCCATTTCCCAAGGCGTTCCGGCATATTTGACGCTCGTCTGCGGCGAGGCACCGGTGCCGCCGGTGTTGCCCGACACGAGGATGACGTCGGCGTGTGCCTTGGCGACGCCGGCCGCGACGGTGCCGATGCCCGCTGAGCTCACGAGTTTCACGCACACCCGCGCCTTCGGGTTGATCTGCTTCAGGTCATAGATGAGCTGCGCCAGATCCTCGATCGAATAGATGTCATGGTGCGGCGGCGGCGAGATCAAAGTCACGCCCGGCGTCGCATGGCGCAACCGCGCGATGAACTCGGTGACCTTGAATCCGGGCAGCTGGCCGCCCTCGCCGGGCTTGGCACCCTGCGCGACCTTGATCTCGATCTCGTCGCACGCGCCGAGATATTCGGCGGTGACGCCGAAACGGCCGCTCGCGATCTGCTTGATATTGCTGTTGGCATTGTCGCCATTGGCATAGGGCTTGTAGCGTTCGCTCGCTTCGCCGCCTTCGCCCGACACCGCCTTGGCGCCGATGCGGTTCATCGCGATCGCCAGCGTTTCATGCGCCTCGGGCGACAGCGCACCCAGCGACATGCCCGGGGTGACGAAACGCTTGCGGATCTCGGTGATCGCCTCGACGCTGTCGAGCGCGACGCCCTGCGCCGGATAGTTGAACTCCATCAGGTCGCGGAGGTAGATCGGCGGCAGGTCGGCGACCCCGCGCGAGAATTGCAGATAGGTCGAATAGCTGTCGGTCGCGACCGCGGTCTGCAGGAGGTGCATCAATTGCGCCGAATAGGCGTGCGCTTCGCCGCCCGCGCGCTGGCGGTAGAAGCCGCCGATCGGCAGGGTGGTGACGCGGTTGT
>NZ_JAEMQX010000190.1 GCF_016463645.1 Sphingopyxis sp.
CTCGCTGGACGACTTTACGTCGAGGCTAGCGCCAATCCACGCAGTGGTTCGTGCATCGGCCAATTGCCGTTAAACGAAAGGTTCGAACTGGTATCGAACGGACCGGAAAAAAGACGCCCGCCCGATCGAAACCGTGCGGGCGTCAGATGAAGATCTCTGATTTCCTGAAAGGAAGAGCTCTCCTGGGTCGCACGGCGCGGATAACGTCGCAGCCCGATCGATAATTGTACGGCAGCGCCAAAAGATGTCTCGGAGCGAGATCAGCCGTCACGGTTCGCTTTTTTCGGCCAGAAACCGGGCGGTCACCAAGCGGCTAGGTTTCGAAGTGAGCGCGGTATCTGATGGGCGCACTCTGGCCTCGGCAGGCTCGGCCAGGGGTCGCGCTGATGTTGGGCCGCGCGGCGCACTCGGCTCGCTTTCCTTGCGAGGCGGCGGCTAGGCACTGGCGCGCATCGCACGCCGCCTCGCTGCGGGCTCGCCAAGAGCGCGTCTTTTCTGGAGAGCGTCGAGCGACTTTGGCGAGATCAGTTCAATTTTGGTCAGCCGCGCATTGTGGCTAGCGCAGGCTGCGAAAGGTCACCGACCAGCGTGGGGAGCCCATCGCCGTAATGCTGTGTTCCCAGTCGTTCCGGGCTTCGCCGTGCATATGATAAATTGACCGCGGTGCCAGGTCGGCGGCCGCGCGTTCGAACTTCTCGCCCGCGCGGCGGCGGAATCGCATCACGGCTGGCGAACCGAGCGACACGCCGATCACATGCTCGAAGACGGGGCGGTCCTTGTGCCAACCGATGCCCGCGCCGATGCCATATTCGATGATCAATGCCTGTTCGAGCGCGCTGGCATCGAGGCCGGCGAACGCTGCGGCGCGACCGCGCAGCGTTTCGAGCCATTTTGGCAACGGATCGCCGGGGGCAAATCGGCCGGTCTGGAAATCATAGGTCCAGCCGAATGAGCGCGTCAGCCTTTTTCCTTCCCATTGCTGAAACTGGAACGGCGTCAGGCTGGACGCTGCAATGTTGGCAATCAGCTCAGCCTCTTCGGCTGGGGTGACGACATCGTCGCCATATGCGAGGCCGGGAAGCAAGGGTGCGCCAAAAAGGTCTGCTTGGGGCGCGGGCCGCAGTGCCCGCGCGGCTGCGGCGCGCGTCATAGCGGGAGCACCGCTTGCGCCCGCAGCGGTTCGACGAAGAGCGTGTGGCGCGGCGGCTCCTCGAACAGCACCTCGTTCGGCAGCGTGCCGTCGAGCCAGTGCATGACATTGCGCCGTTCGACGATCACGCCGTGGCGTGACTGATAGGGGATGACGTCGGCGCCGGCGGGGATGGTGAGGATGCGGTACGACAGCGGCCAGTCGGCGAGCGGCGGATCCCAGACCGCCGCGAGATAGAAGAAATTGCCGCTGTCCAGCGTGACCCGATAACGATGGTCGCCCGTGCCCATGCGGAACTCGGACGCTGGGATCAGGCAACGGCGTTTGGGGAAGGCACGGCCTTCGGAGCGCACGAAGCGAAAATTGATGCCGTCGGAGAACCGCGGATCGGAACCCCATGCGGCTTTGACCATTTCGACTTCGCCCATATTGTCGGGGTCGCGGCGCACGAGCGCCGTCACGCCGCCGCCCGGGGCATCGGGATCAAAAGGAGTTGGCGCGATGGTCACATGTGGAACATAATAGGAACGAAGATGAGTCGCAAGAGCCAGGGGGCAGATGCGAATGTGCAATGACTACAGGCTGGAAGTCGACATCGCCTCGATCGCCGAGGATTTCGACGACCTCAAGATCAAGATCGATATGCCCGAGGGCGCGCCGAACGTGCCAGCGCGCGAAGATGTCCGCATCACCGACATGGGGCCGATCGTGAAGGCGAGCGACGGCTCGGCGATGGGCGAGCTCGTCAACCGGCGCTGGAGCTGGCCGGGACAGGGCGGGAAGCCGGTCTATAATGTCCGCTCGGAGGGCCGCGATCTTGGCACCCAGCGCTGCCTTGTCCTGTGCGACGGTTTCTACGAATTCACCGATCCGACCGACAAGACGCAAAAGCGGCTCGATAAATGGCTGTTCACGATGAAGGATCATCGCTGGTTCTGCATGGCGGGCATCTGGCGCGATGCCCATGTCGGCGAGGCCTTTAGCCTGCTCACCATGGACGCGGGGCCGGACATTGCACCTTATCATCATCGCCAGATCATCCCGCTGCCGCGCGATCAATGGG
Source organism: Sphingopyxis sp. (assembly GCF_016463645.1). GTDB lineage: Bacteria > Pseudomonadota > Alphaproteobacteria > Sphingomonadales > Sphingomonadaceae > Sphingopyxis. The sequence goes on from NZ_JAEMQX010000190.1 coordinate 2,214, forward strand.
CCGCTTGGCTCGACCCGCGCGTTCCCGCCGCCGATGTCCTCAAATGGCTGCCCGAGGGCAGCCTTGAGGTCACGCAGGTCTACGGCAAGCCGCCGGCGCAGGGCGCGCTGGCGCTATGAGTGAAGCACAGGGGCTGGAGCGGTTCGTCGCCGCGCAGGAGCAGATTTACGCCCGCGCGCTCGATGAAATTCGCCGCGGCAAGAAGCGCTCGCATTGGATGTGGTTTATCTTCCCACAGCTCGCGGGGCTCGGGCGCAGTGCGATGGCGCAGCGTTATGCGATTGCCGATGAAGTCGAGGCCCGCGCCTATCTGGCGCATCCGCTTCTTGGCACGCGCTACGTCGAATGCGTGTCGGCACTCCAGGATTTGATCGGCAGTGACGCGGTGGCGGTGTTCGGCGATGTCGATGCCGTAAAGCTCAGATCGTCGTTGACGCTGTTCGAAACGGTTGGCGCGGGCGCGCTCGTCGGGGCGGCGCTCGACCGCTGGTTCGGCGGACAGCGCGACGAGCGGACGGCTGAGCTTCTGGGTCTTACCATCGCTGATCCCGCCGAACCGCGCGGTGACTCTGACAATGAGGCTGAGCAAGATTAGCGATCGATGTTGGCGCGATTGTCGGCCGGCATCAGGCGCCGGATTTGGCGATTTTCGGCGTCAGGATCAATGTGCGGTCCTCGACGCGCCATGACTGAAGTTCCGAGAGGAAATTCATGCCCAGGACGTCGGTGTCGCCGAGCCCGGGCGAGATCACGACTTTGAGCTTTCGGGCCTCAATGCCGCCAATCTCTAGCCGGTCGAGCGTTCCTGCGTCGGCGCGAACCGTGCCGTTCGCGGTCTTCATGAGCAAGGGCACGAGCGTCGCGTCAGCATTGACGCCTGCGGCCCGTGCCGTCGCGACCGAAAGAGCGGTGACTGTCGCACCGCTGTCGACAAGCATGCGCCGCTCGGTGCCATTGAGACGGACCGTCGCCCAGAAATGTCCGTCGCGGCCCATCGGAATGCGGACCTCCTCGCCCACCACCTCTTGCCGGTCGAGGCCGAGGCTCGCGGTGATTCGCGAGAGATTGGGATCGAAGGGTGCCTGTTGGAGGATGAGGAAGATGCCGAAGGCGAGCAGCGCGAAGGAGAAAAGCGCGCGAAAGACTCGCCCGACATAGGGAATCTTGAATAGCAGCATCAAGATCAGCGCCGCGCCGACGGCGTAGATCGCAAGCTGGGTCCAGGGCAGGTCGGTGGTGAGCGGCATATTATTTAGCGCGCTTTTACAGGCGCGAAGGTGACGCGCCAGTGAATGATCTTCAGCAAGGGAACGCGGACGGCTTGACGCACGTTCGTTCCGGGTGGAACATATGGGGAACATATGAGTCGATGACCATCATGACCGCACCGCCTTTTTCACCGCCCCGGCCGAGCGCCGAGGAGCTTCAAGCGCTTCGCGAGACCGTGGCGCGCGTCGCTGTGGCGCGCGGACCGGTGCTGCCGTTCGGCGTGGGACCGATCGATCATCTGCTGAGCGCCGGCGGGCTCGACGCTGGGGGCCTGCACGAAGTTGCGGCTGCCTCGGCAAGCTGGAGCGACGATGCAGCGGCAACGCTTTTTGCGGCGGGGATTGCCGCGCGCTTCGCGGCACCGGGCTTGTCTGCCTTATGGGCGCTAACACGCTTCGATCTTTATGCCCCGGGACTCGAGCAGGCCGGGCTCGGGCCCGGGCGCGTCCTTTATGCGCAAGGCAAGAACGACCGCGAACTGCTGGCCCTGTGCGAGGACGCACTGCGCGACGGGTCGCTCGCCTGCGTCGTCGCCGAGGTGAAGGCGGCCGACCAGACCGCAACACGCCGCCTCCAGCTCGCCGCCTCCGAAGGCGGCACCCCGATGCTGCTCTACCGCCGCTATCGCCGTTACGGCCAATGTCCGCTCACCGACTTGTCGCTGGCCTGCACGCGCTGGCGGATCGGCAGCCTCGCTTCGACCCCGCTGCCGATGCCTGGGGTGGGGCGCGGGCGATGGTCGGTCGAACTTGTGCGCCAGCGCGGCGGGCCGCCTTTCTCCCTCGAACTGGAGGCGTGCGATGACCAGGGTCGCCTCGCTCTTCCTGCCGCAACTCGCGATCGAGCGATTGCGACGGGCAGCGCCGATCTCGCGCTCGGGCACGCCGCCTGAACCCGCGCGGCTCGGCCCGCGCCTTCCCGAACCCGTCGACGACAATCCGGGCGCCTGCTCGGTGCCGCGCGGCGGCGGCTGGCGTCCGGGTGCTCGTTGGGCGCGGGACACGGCTTCGGCCGCGCCGAACCGCGACCTTGTCGACGCGCGTCCGGCGCACCAGCAACCGACCATGCGCGAGCTGGGGCGGCGCAGCGAGGCGGCCGCGCCTGTCTTTCGGTTATCGCGGGCGGATGATGGATGCGCGCCGCCCGGCGCGTCCATCGCGCCACCACCGCGGCCGCTGTGGGGCGCTCGCCCGACCATCCTCGTCGCTCGCACGGGTCAGCGCGATGTCGTGACCGCGGCCTGTCCACTCGCACTCGATCTTGGACTCGCGCCCGGCATGGCCGCGGCGCATGCACGCGCGCTCGTTACCGATCTCGATGTGTATGACGCTGCGCCCGAGGCCGATCGGGCGTGGCTGGATCGGCTCGCCTTGCATGCGGTGCGCCACTGGACACCGACTGCCGCCGTGTCGGGCAGCGACGGGCTATGGCTCGATCTGACCGGCACGACGCATCTCTTTGGCGGCGAGGCGTGCTTCGCCGCGCGGCTTCTATCCTTCGTTCGGCGTCTCGGTTTCACCGCGTCCGTCGCGATCGCCGGCACGCCCGGCGCCGCGCACGCGCTCGCGCGCATTGGCGGCGCGGCGACCTTGGTCTTGCCGGAAGGGCGGGAGGGGGA
>NZ_JAEMQX010000191.1 GCF_016463645.1 Sphingopyxis sp.
CAGGAAGGGCCGGGCGAGGAATATATCATCGGCCCGCTCGACGAGCTCCAGATCTTCGTGTGGCGCAACCCCGAACTCGGCGGCAAGGTGCAGGTGCGCCCCGACGGCCGCATCACCACCCCGCTGATCACCGACATGCCCGCGGTCGGCAAGACGCCGACGATGCTGCAGCAGGACATCAAGCTCCAGCTCAGCCAGTATATCACCGACCCGATCGTCAGCGTCATCGTCACCAGCTTCAACAGCACCTTCTCGCAGCAGGTGCGCGTCGTCGGCGCGACCGAAAAGCCCGCGTCGATCCCGTTCCGCGCCAACATGACCGTGCTCGACGCAATGATTGCAGTCGGCGGCCTGGGCGAATATGCCGCCGGGAACAAGGCGCGACTCGTCCGTTTCGACAAGGGCAGCGGGAAGCAGCAGGAATTCGCCCTGCGGCTCAACGACCTGATCAAGCGCGGCGACATCAAGGCGAACGTGCGGCTTCAGCCGGGCGATGTGATCATCATCCCCGAAAGCATGTTCTGATATCGACCGGCGGCCACCCACCCCTCTCCCAAGGATCAATTTCGAGCGATGATCAGCCTTTACGACGAGTTCCGGGTGGCAGTGCACAGCGTGTGGACGCGCCGTTGGCTGGTGCTCGCGGTCGCCTGGGGCATCTGCATCCTCGGCTGGCTCGCGATCGCGTCGATCCCGAACCGCTATGACAGCCGCGCGCGCCTGCTCGTCGACATCAACCAGATCCTGCCCGACGACGCGCAGGTCGGCGGCGGACGGCCGCAGATCGACCAGATCCGCGAAACGCTGACCAGCGCGCGCAACATGGAAAAGGTCGCCGCGACGACGGGCCTGCTTCCCGCGGGCGCGGGCGAGCGCGACAAGGCGGGCGCGGTCGCGATGCTGCAAAGGAGCATCAAGGTCGTTCCGCAGCAGGACAATATCTTCGAAATCACCTCGAGCGTCGCGGTCGGCAGCCTGTCCGACGCCGACAATGCCAGGCTCGCCTCGGGCGTGCTCGACAGCCTGATCACCGTGTTTCGCGACGACCAGCTGCGCGGCGGCCGGATGAACGCGCGCGAGGGCCTCAAATTCCTCGATGCGCAGATCGCGGACCGCGAAAAGGCGCTGCGCGAGGTCGAGGCGCGCCGCGCGGCGTTCGAGGCGCAGAACATCGGCCTGATCCCCGGCGGCGCCGGATCGCCCGCGCAGCGCGTCGACGCGGCGCGCGCCGAACTCGGCCAGATCGATTCGCAGCTCGTCTCGGCGCAGGCGCAGCTCGCGGCCGCGAACGGCCAGCTCGCCTCGACCCCGCAGTCGATTCCCGGCGCGGGCGGTGTCGGCGGCGGCGTCGCGCGTCAGCAGCTCGCCGGCGCACAGAACGAGCTCTCGTCGATGCGCGCGCGGGGCCTGACCGACGCGCACCCCGACGTGATCGCGCTCAAAAGCCAGATCGCATCGCTGAAGGCCATGGCCGACCGCGAAGGCGCGGGCGGCGGCGGGATGCAGAACCCCGCCTATGCCTCGCTCGCCGCGATGCGCGCCGAGCGTCAGGCGACCGTCAGCGCGCTGTCGGCGCGCAAGAGCCAGCTGATGGGCGACATATCGAAAATCACGACGCAGCAGATCCAGAACCCCGGCATCGCCGCCGAATATGACCGGATCAACGGCGAATATACCGCGTTCAAGGCGCAATATGACAAGCTGCTCGCGCAGCGCGAACAGGTTCGCATGCGCGGCGAGGTGCAGACCGAAACCGACGCGATCAAGGTCGAGCTGCTCGATCCGCCATCGAAACCGACGAGCCCCGCAGCGCCCAACCGGCCGCTGTTCCTGACGCTCGTGCTGCTCGCGGGTATCGGCGGCGGCGTTGGTGCCGCCTTCGGTCTCGCCCAGGTCCGCACCAGCTACGCGACCGCCGCCAAGCTCGAACGCGCGAGCGGCCTGCCGGTGATCGGATCGATCACCGAAGTGGTGACGCCCGATCGCCAGCTCGATCGCCGCAAGAAGCTCGTCTGGCTTGCCGGCGGGAGCGGTGCGCTCGTCGGCCTCTACGCCTTGCTGCTCGTCGCCGAATTCATCCAGCGCGGCATGGTTGCGTGACGGGGGACGATGACATGAACGACCAACGCAAAGTCAAGCGTCCGCCCTCGCTCCTCGAACGCGCCGCCGACATGTTCGGCCTCGATCCCGCGGCGAACGCGCCGACGATTGACGTCTCGAACCTGCCGCCCGAGCCCGAGAGAAAGGCGAGGAAGCCGAAGGCCGAATCCGCCGCCGAGGCACCGCAGGCAGAGGTTCTTCCGCCCGAACCCGTTGTCGAGGCGGCGCCCGCGATCGAACCCGCGCCGGTGAAGCCGTCGCCGCGCAAGGACGTCGCGCGGGCCGCGCCCGCGATCGTTCCGGCGCGGCAGGGAACGATCGACCGCGAGCGCCTCGCGGCGCGCGGCATGATCGTGCCCGGAACGCCCGTCACCGGCATTTCCGAAGAATATCGCATCGTGAAGCGCGAACTGATCCGCAATTTCGGTGGCGTCGGCAACCGCCCGATCCTGCCGCGCGGTCACCGCGTGCTGATCGCCTCGGCCAATCCGGGCGAGGGCAAGACCTTCTCGGCGGTCAACCTCGCATTGAGCCTCGCGGTCGAGGCCGACCACGACGTGCTGCTGATCGACGCCGACATCGCAAAGCCGAGCGTGCTCGAAGCCCTGGGTCTGGAGGATGGTCCGGGCCTCATGGACGCGCTCGCCGATCCGCATCTGCCCCTCGGCGACTGCCTGATCCAGACCGACATTCCCGGCCTCAAGGTCATGCCCGCGGGCACCCAGCATATGCACGATACCGAATTGCTCGCCTCGGCGCGCACCGAGGCGTTGCTGGCGCAGCTCGAGGCCGGGGCGCCCGGCCGCATCGTCATCCTCGATTCGCCGCCCGTGCTCGCGGCATCGCCCGCCGCGGTGCTCGCCGGCCATGTCGGCCAGACGATCATGGTCGTGCGCGCCGACACCACGCTCGAATCCGCACTGCGCGACGCGATCGGCCTGATGGGTGCGTGCCCGCATATCCAGCTGCTCCTCAATGGTGTGAAATTCTCGCCCGGCGGGCGCCGCTTCGGCACCTATTACGGACAGGGAGGCGCGTGATGCGCACCGTCACCGCCATGCGCGGTGCCGCCACGCTGGCGGCCTTGCTGCTCGCCGGAACGGCGAGCGGCGCGCAGGCGCAATTTTCGGGCGACCCCGGTCCGGGCGACGGCCGCGCGTCGTCGGCCGGTGCGCCGGCACCGGAGCAGGGGCGTTCGGAAAGGCGCGCCGAGCGCCGCCGCACGCAGCGGCAGGTCGCGGTCAGCCCCTATCTCGAGGTCGACCAGATCCTGACCGCCGACCTCAAGAATGGCGGCGACGTCCTGACCTATACCAACCTCGCGGTCGGCGTGGACGCCGCGATCGTCACTAACCGCGCCGAACTGGCGGGCAGCGTGCGCTATGAACATCGCATCGGCTGGAATGGCGGGCTCGGCGATTCGGACATGGTCAGCGGCCTCCTCCGCGGCCGGATCGAGGCCGCGCGCGGGCTCAATCTCGAAGGCGGCGCGCTCGCGACGCGCACCCGCGCCGACGGTCAGGGCGCGGCGAGCGGCCTGTTCATCGGTGACGCGAGCAATGTCGCGGACCTTTATTCGTTCTACGCCGGCCCGACCTTCGCACGGCGCATCGGCGGGCTCGACGTCGGCGCCGGCTATCGCTTCGGCTATACCAAGGTCGAAGTCGACGAGCCCGCGATCCTGTCGCCGGGCACGCAGCCGCAGGACATTTTCGACAGCTCGACCAACCACGTCGCCTGGGCCAGCGTCGGCGCGCGCCCCGGCGACCTGCCGTTCGGCTGGCAGGTGTCGGGCGGTTACGAGCGCGAGGATGCGAGCCAGCTCGATCAGCGCTACGAGGGCAAATTTGTCCGCGCCGACGTGACCGTGCCGATCGGGCCGACCGTCGCGCTCCTCGGCGGCGTCGGGTACGAGGATATCGAGATCGGCCAGCGCAATCCGGTGGTCGACGCCAATGGCGTCCCCGTCCGCGACGCGAGCGGGCGCTTCATCACCGACAAATCGAGCCCGCGCCAGCTGTCGTTCGACACCGACGGGCTGATCTGGGACGCCGGGGTGATGTGGCAGCCCAGCCGCCGCACCTCGCTGACCGCCCGCGTCGGCCGCCGCTATGGCGACACCATCTATACCGGCAGCTTCGCCTATCGCCCCGATCATGCGACGACGATCCAGGTCGGCGTCTATGACGGGCTGTCGAGCCTCGGCCGCGGCTTGTCGGGCGGGCTTGCCGCACTGCCGACGCAGTTCGACCCGATCCGCAATCCGATCAGCGGCGATATCAACCCCTGCGTCTTCGGCCAGCAGGGCGGCGGATGCCTCAGCAACCAGCTCGGCAACGCGACCTCGGCGCAATATCGCAGCCGCGGCGTCCAGGCGACGCTGTCGTCGCGCTACGGGCGGTGGAGCTATGGTGTCGGCCTCGGCTACGACCAGCGCAAGCTGCTCGCGCCGTTGCTGTCGCCGATCGGCAACCTCAACGGGATCAAGGACGAGAATTATTATCTCTTTGTCTCGGCCGGACGCCAGCTCGACGCCGATTCGGACCTCACCGTGTCGGGGTACGTCAACTATTTCGATAATGGCGCGCCGGGCGCGAGCGACGTCCAGTCGGCGGGCCTGACCACGGCCTATTCGCGCCGGTTCTGGCGTAGCCTGACCGGGACCGCGGCGGCCAGCCTCAACGCCTTCGATCAGGAAGGTTTCAACAGCCAGCTCATAGGTTCAGCTTTGGTGGGACTGCGTTACAACTTCTGATGGGTTTGACCCTTCGGGCAACGGGAATATTGCGATGTACGATCAGTTCTATGGTTTCACCGGCCGTCCGTTCCAGCTGACGCCTGACCCGCATTTCTATTTCGAAAGCGGCACCCACCGGAAGGCGATGTCCTATCTCGGCTACGGCCTCGCGCAGGGCGAAGGCTTTATCGTCATCACCGGCGACGTCGGCGCGGGCAAGACGACGCTCGTCGGCCATCTGA